>NZ_JBPPND010000215.1:0-20397 GCF_051306395.1 Methyloceanibacter sp. | reverse complement strand
CACGTCCATGCCCACGGCGGTGAAGCCGGACACGAGCGCGGACTCGATCATATAGCCCGACAGGCGCGTGTCCTTGCCGATCACCACCCGATGGCGGTAGGAGCCGTTGGTGAAGAGTTTGCCGGCAGCCATGCCGACCTTGAGCGCCACCTCCGAGGTCATCGGATACGAGTTGGCGCTGCCACGGATTCCGTCCGTGCCAAAAAACTTACGAGCCATCCCGGTCATTCCCCCGTCTGCGCCGCCGGACGGTACCCTCGTTCGAACTCACCCGGCTTAACATCGGATTATGCTCCCGGTCGTGGCGAGATGCGTTCAACAAATGTAAGCAAAGATTACATCCCATCCCAGATCGGACGCCGATTTTCCTTAATTTTCAATACCAAACATGCTTGCGCGCCAGACTGCAAGGGCTTGGCGGCTGCCCGCCACGTCGTGCACCCTCAGGATCTGAACCCCTTGCGCGGCCGAGGCGATGGCCGCCGCGTGGCTGCCCGGCTCGCGGGACTTCGGGTCTTTGTTTTGACCGAGCCCGCCGATGAAGCGCTTGCGCGAGGCCCCCACCAAAAGCGGCACGCCGAGCCCGTGAAACAGGCTGAGATTGGCGAGCAACGCGAGATTATGGGCGAGCGTCTTGCCGAAGCCGAGCCCCGGATCGGCGGCGATGCGCGCCCGCCCGATCCCGGCCGCTTCGCACGCCTCGATCCGCGACTCCAGATAGTCGAATACCTCCAGCACCACGTCGTCGTACGTGGGATTGTCCTGCATGGTCTTGGGCACGCCCTGGGCATGCATCAGCACCACGTCGAGCCCCTCTTCCGCCGCCACGTCTAGGCAGGCGGGGTCATAGGTGAGCGCGGAGACGTCGTTGAGGATCTTGGCGCCGGCCTTTGCCGCGGCGCGCGCGACCGTGCTCTTGCGCGTGTCGATGGAGATCACCGCGGGCGAGCCCTTGAGCTCTTCGAGCACCGGCACGACCCGGGAGAGTTCGTCGTCGTCGGCGACCGCATCTGAGCCCGGCCGCGTGGACTCCCCGCCGATATCGACAATCTCGGCGCCCTCCGAGGCGAGCTCGGCCGCATGAGCTACCGCGCCTTCGGTCTCGTCGTAGAGCCCGCCGTCGGAGAAGCTGTCCGGCGTCACGTTGACGATGCCCATCAGCGTGGGCCGCGCGAGGCTGAGCCCGGCGAAGGGTGGACGCGGCCGCGTCACGCGCTCCAGTACGGCGCCGAGATCGGCGTCACGCGATTCCTCCAGCGCCTCGACGGACACAAGGCGCCGCTGCGAGCTGGTCAGGTCGCCTTCGATCACCACAGCAGCCGTGAAGGCGATCGGCCCGCCGGCCAGCGGCAACGCCAGACCGTCCTCGATCGCGGCCTCCGCCGGCGGTCCGTACAGAAACCCAATGGGCCTGAGATAGAGCTTTCCCTCTGCCATGGCTTGAGCCTTAGCACAAAGCAACATGCCCGGCGAAAGGCCGGGCATGCGCAAATTTCATTGGTGACGCGAGGCCTAGGTGGGCTGAGGCTCCAGGCCGCCCGCATCCGGCTCCGGCGGCTTCTTGCCCCGGCCGGTCGACGGCACGGCGGATTGCGGCCCCGGACGCGGCGCTTCCTCGGTGACATCCTCGCGCACCGGCGGCTTGCCATTGAGCAGGTCCTTGATCTCCTGCCCGCTTAGCGTCTCGTACTCCAGCAGCCCCCGGGCGATGGTGTGCAGATCGTCGAGATTCTCGGAGAGGATCTTGCGCGCACCTTCCAACCCTTCATCGACGATGCGGTGGATCTCCTCATCGACAATGGTCTGGGTCTCGTCAGACAGGTTCTGCTGCCGCGCCACGGAATGGCCGAGGAACACTTCTTCCTCGTTCTCGCCGTAAGCCAGCGGCCCCAGCTTATCGGACATGCCGAACTGGGTGACCATGGCGCGCGCAAGCTGCGTCGCCATCTTGATGTCGGATGAGGCGCCGGAAGTGACCTTGTCGTGGCCGAACACGATCTCCTCGGCCACGCGGCCGCCCATGGCCACCGCGATGTCCGCATTCAGCTTCGCGCGGGTATGGGACAGCATGTCCCGCTCAGGCAGGCGCATGACCATGCCCAGCGCCCGCCCGCGCGGAATGATGGTGGCCTTGTGGACCGGATCGGAGGCCGGCTGATGCAGCGCCACGAGCGCGTGTCCGCCCTCGTGATAAGCGGTCAGCGTTTTCTCTTCCTCGGTCATGACCATGGAGCGGCGCTCCGCGCCCATCATGACCTTGTCCTTGGCGTCCTCGAACTCGTTCTGCGTGACGAGCCGCTTGGACCGGCGCGCGGCAAGCAGCGCCGCCTCGTTTACGAGATTGGCGAGGTCCGCGCCGGAAAAGCCCGGCGTGCCGCGCGCGATGATGCGCAAGTCCACGTCAGGCGCCAGCGGGACTTTCCGCACATGCACTTTAAGGATCTTCTCGCGGCCGATGATGTCGGGACGCGGCACCACCACCTGGCGATCGAAACGGCCCGGCCGCAGCAAAGCGGGATCGAGCACGTCGGGCCGGTTGGTGGCGGCGATGAGGATGATGCCTTCATTGGCCTCGAAGCCGTCCATCTCGACCAGCAACTGGTTCAAGGTCTGCTCGCGCTCGTCGTTGCCGCCGCCGAGGCCCGCGCCACGGTGACGGCCGACCGCGTCGATCTCGTCGATGAAGATGATGCACGGCGCGTTCTTCTTCGCCTGATCGAACATGTCGCGCACACGCGATGCGCCGACGCCGACGAACATCTCGACGAAGTCCGAGCCGGAAATCGTAAAGAACGGTACGTTGGCTTCGCCCGCGATGGCGCGCGCCAGCAGCGTCTTGCCGGTGCCCGGAGGGCCGACCAGCAGCGCGCCGCGCGGAATCTTGCCGCCGAGCTTCTGGAACTTCTGCGGGTCGCGCAGGAACTCCACGATCTCTTGCAGATCTTCCTTCGCCTCGTTGACGCCGGCGACGTCATCGAAGGTCACGCGGCCATGGCGCTCGGTCAGCAACTTCGCCTTGGACTTGCCGAAGCCCATGGCCCTGCCGCCGCCCGACTGCATCTGGCGCATGAAGAAGATCCACACCGCGATGAGCAGCAGCATCGGGAACCAAGAGATCAGCACGCCGAACAGCGACGGCACGTCCTCCTCGGACGGCTTGGCGGTGATCTTCACGTTCTTGCTGTTCAGCTTCTCGACCAGGTTCGGATCGTTCGGCGCGTAGGTCTGGAAGTTCCGGCCGTCGGTGAAATGCCCGGTGATCTGGTTGCCGGCGATGGTCACATCCTGGACATTGCCGCCATCAACCTCCGAGAGAAGCTGCGAGAAGCTGATCTCGTTGCCGCGGACCTGTACGCCCGGGGTCTGAAACAGGTTGAAGAGTGCGACCAGGAGAAGGCCGATAAACACCCAGATAATGAAGTTACGGAAATTCGAATTCATGAACTGACCTGACGGCTTGATCTACGGCACGCGCCACCCGGGCGCACGCCCCCCGAAGTCCTGGCGCAGAATGGCTTAGTAAGCCTTGTTAACATAGGAACGGGCACTTCTTTTGCCAAGTAAAGCTAACGGAAAGAGGTGCACGCTTCCTCAATGGCTGGGGCGCTCCGGGCATCCCGCCGCGCCCCCCTTTCAGAATGCGCCCCGCAGGAAGGTCGCCCGGCAGTCAAGGCCGACTTCGTGGCGCGAGGAAGGCGCGGGCTGAAGCGGTTTTCGATCGAAATCGGGAAGGCAAAGTAGCCTGCCACCCCGCCAGCAGCCGGGCAGCGCCCTGGCGGCCGGCGGCGGCAGGGACGGCGGCAGCGCCTCGCGCTCTTTCAGGACTTTTAGGCCCTCCTCCCCCAAGGCCCGCACCGTGATGGGGGCGCTTTCCCCGGCCCCCAGCTCGATGCGGAAGCGATTGTCCCACAGCATCCGCTCGCCAGGACGGAGTTCGAGCTCGGGAAGCCCCGCTTTTCGCATCTCGCGGAAGAACAGGAGCCGGCCGTGCCGCGGCGTGATTCGGCAGCGCCCCAGCGTGTGCGCCTTGTCCGGATCGGCTTTCAGCGCGGCAAGCAGCGCCTCGAGCTTGGCGAGCCGTGACGGCTCGCTCGCCCCGCCCACCGTGAAGATGAGCCGGGCGAGCGCCCGGAGTGCGATCTCCTCGGCCGCCGAGAGCAGTGCCGCAAGGTCGATGTCGGCATAACCCGCCGCGCTCGTCTCGGCGTGGCGGCTCAGGAAATCGTCCGTGGCAGCCTCGAGCGCGGCCCGCGCGCGCCGCAAGCGCCGCGCTGACAAGGCAATCGCCTCCGGCGCGAGCCCCAATCCGGCGAGTGCGTCCACGGCCCCGCGCATGCGCCCGCGCTCGAAGCGCGCATCGTTGTTGCTCGGATCGGTGACATAAGAGAGGCCCGCGTCGTCCGCCGTCGCCGCGAGGCGCACCTTGGGGATATCGAGCAGCGGCCGCAGCAGGTTGAGCCCTGCCCAAGACCCTTCTCGCGGGATGGCGGCAAGCCCATCGAGCCCGCTGCCGCGCTTGAGGCGCATCAAGAACGTCTCCGCCTGATCGTCCAAATGATGCGCGGTGACCAAAGCCTGAATGTCATGGGCCGTGCAGTATGCCGCCATCAGGTCGTAGCGGGCCGCCCGCGCCCGCGCCTGCACCCGCGCATCCACCGCGCCGTGCTTCCAGGTGAGGATCGCATGCGACACGTTATGCGCCTTCGCCGCCCGGCCGACCATCTCGGCCTCCGCGCGGGAGCCGGCGCGCAAACCGTGATCGACCGTCAAGACGAAGAGCGCGGGACGGCCATGCCTGTCGCGCCATTTTGCGGCGAGATGCATCAGCGCGAGACTGTCGGGGCCGCCGGAGACGGCGAGCGCGACGCGCCGAAAGCGCGCCAGCGGAACAAGGAGATTTTCCGCCTCTTCTTGTGAGACTGCTTCTGCGTGCATTCGGGCGCTCGGCTCCTTCGGGCGACAGATGTGTTTCGCTCACAATGCGCCATCGGGCAAGGCGTGCGGCAAGGCTCGCGGGTCAGCGCGCGGCGGTGATGCGCTCAAGACCGTCTGCGCGCGGCGATTCTGCGAGCGGCAGGAGAGCGCGGTGCAGTCCGCGACCAGCCGCTCCTTGCCGTAGGAGACGGTGTGGACGCGGTCGACACGCAAGCCGTTTTGCTTGAGGAAAGTCTCAACGGCGATCGCCCGCTGCGCACCAAGAGTCAGGTTGTGCTGGCGGGTGCCCCACTCATCCGCGTGTCCCTCGACGGTCACGCGGTATCCGGGGTGCCCGTTCAGCCAGCGAACCTGCTTGCGCAGCGTGGCTTGGGCGGCAGGCGACAGGGCCGTGCTATCGCCGGCGAAATAGACCACATCGCCCGCATTGGCCGCGAAATCCTCGACGCCTCCCGGCGTGACCGCCGCGGCGGCCCCTAATTCGTACTCCTTGGGCTGTCCCACCTGCCCCGAGCAGGCGGCAAGCGCCAAGGCGAAAGCAAGCACGCCCGCGAGCGTGCCAGCGCGGCCAAAACCACCGCGGAGACGCATGACCGGTTACTCCCGCATAGCCTTAATTTTCGAAGAATCGTAGGGGCCAGCCGTTAACGCGGCCTTAGCCGGTTCGGGCCTGCGAAAAAATGAGGCTTGAGGTGGAAATATGAGGAGAGCGGCAGGTGGAATATGAGGGGAGTGGCCGAGCGCGGCTCGAAGCCGCCAGTCGGGGGATCGATGCGTCAAACGACGATCGACGCCCAAGGGCTTTCTGGAGCCCAATAGGAAAAGGATGCCCGGAACGCCGCCGCTTAAGCTTCGGCGTTCCGGCATCCATAATCCCGTTGGTTGGAGACCCGAAGGTCTCCGGCAACACTGCTAGCCGAGCTTCAGCGGCTCAACCACAACGGCCTTCTGGTGATGGCCGAAGCAGCCACCAAGAGAAACGGCGGCGGCCACGAGCATGGCGGCGGCGATAACGCCCTTCAAACCCTGCATGGTCTTCTCTCCTTTGGTTAAAACGGCAATAGCCGTCTTTGCATGTACCGGCGCGGCGCAATCAGATCAAGGTGGGACGCGTGTCCTGGGACCGTTTTCCCGGGCTATGATGCGAAAATGCCACGCCGAATCTCATCCTCCAGCCCCATCAAGCTATCCCCCTGAGAGACGCCGATCAAGGCGTGGTTAACCACGTTGGGGCTCCCCGATTAAGAATGGGTGACTGGGTGTTGCAAATTCGCCGCAACCGCGGCGCGTAGGGCTACAACCGGCTGAAAAATGGGCAAAACCGGCGGTAAACCGGCCGAATTCACCCTCAAACACAGGCTTTCGAGGCGATCAGGGCTGCGCGATTTGGTCGGTGAGGAGGGTGACCGGGAGGCCCGCCTCCTTGATGCGGACCAGCACCTTGGCGACGTCGCCATAGGACGTGGCCGCGTCACCCCGGACCCAGACCTGGCCGGTCCCGAAGGTCTCGCTGATGGCCGTGAGCTTCGGTACCAGCTCCTCGAACTCGATCTCCGACTCCTCGAGGAAGATCTTGCCGTCCACATCCACGGTGATGCTGAGCGCCTTCTGCACCGGGGTCACCGCGCCGGCCTCCGTCTGGGGCAGCGCAACCTCGGGCAGATTGGCGTTCTGGCCGATATCCACGCCCATGGTGAGAAGCGGCGCCGTGACCATGAAGATGATGAGCAGCACCAACATCACGTCCACCATGGGGGTGACGTTGATCTCGCTCATCGGCACCCTGTAGCCACGCCGCGCCCGGCGTTTGGAAAGGGCACCGCCATATTGACATCCTGCTGCCATGGCCGTCCTCACATCGACTTGTCGATTTGACGCGACAGGATGGCGGAAAACTCGTCGGCGAAGCCCTCCAGACGGGCGGCGTGCCTCCCGACTTCCGCGTTGAATTTATTGTAGAAAATCACGGCCGGAATGGCCGCGAGCAGGCCGAGCGCGGTCGCGAACAAGGCTTCGGCGATGCCCGGGGCCACCACCGCCAGACTGGTGTTCTTGGTCGTGGCGATGGCCTGAAAGCTCGTCATGATGCCCCAAACGGTGCCGAACAGACCCACGAACGGCGCGGTGGAGCCGACCGTGGCCAGAAAAGTCAGCCGCCGCTCAAGCCTCTCCACCTCGCGGGAGATGGTGACATCCATGACCTTCTCGACCCGGAGCTGGACGCCCGGCATGGGCCGGGTGGCCGCTTCGCCGCTCTCCCGCTCGGTGGAGCGCTTCCATTCGCGCATCGCCGCCACGAACAGCGCCGCCATACCCACATTCCGGCGCTGGGCGAGCGCCTGGTAGAGCTCGTCGAGCGACTGGCCGGACCAGAAGACCTGCTCGAACTTGTCAGTCTCCTTACGCGCCTTGGCGAACAGGAAGAACTTCTCGATGATGATGGCCCAGCTCCACACCGAGGCGGCAAGGAGCCCAACGATGACGAGCTGGACGACGATATGGGCGTTCTTGAACAGCTCCCAGATCGACAGATCGACGGCGACATCCGGATTCATTCACGGCCTCGTGGCATGCGCGCTCCTGGGCGGCTCGCGCAAACTGCTGGTAATATCCCTCTTCGCTACGATCAACACGCCTGCTTCACGAATCGTTCAAGGGCGCCCCGAACCAACTGTCCCAGGCGCTGCGGCTTCCCCGCTTCCGACACCAATACGACACTGACCTTGAGCCGCGCCAGCGCTACCCCGTCACGGCGCACCTCTTGGGATAAGATGAGCGTGGCCCCGCCGATCTCCGCACATTGCGTCACCACTTCCAGAACTTCGTCGATCCGGGCGGGCTTTAGGTAATCCACCTCTATGCGCCGCACTACAAAGACCGATGCTTCCCCTTCCTTCGGGTTGGCGAGGCTGCGATGGTCGATGCCGAGCATGCGGATGAAGTCGGACCGGCCGCGCTCGCAAAACTTTAAAAAGTTGGCGTGATAGACGAGACCGGTGAAGTCCGTGTCCTCGAAATAGACGCGCACCGGCAACACGTGGGTGTCGCCCTCGATGCGGCCGGCAAGGTCGGGCCAGTTGCTCACTCTGCGTCGCTGCCGTTGAAGAGCGGGAACTGCGCCGGCTGTGCCGGCGGCACGATCCCGAGATGTTCGAAAGCAAGTCCCGTCAGCACGCGGCCGCGCGGCGTGCGCGCGATGAAGCCCTGCTGCAGCAGATAGGGCTCGATGATCTCCTCGATGGCGTCGCGCGGCTCCGACAGACCGGCGGCGATCGTCTCGATGCCGACGGGCCCCCCGCCATAGTTCACGGCGATGAGCCTAAGGTAGCGGTGGTCAAGCGCATCGAGCCCGCGGCTATCCACTTCGAGCTGCGACAGCGCGCTGTCGGCGAGCTTGGCGTCGACGGCCCCTGAGCCTTGCACCGAGGCGAAGTCGCGCACACGGCGGAGGAGCCGCGCCGCCACACGGGGCGTGCCGCGTGCCCGCCGGGCGATCTCATGCCCGCCTTCATCGGTGAGCGGCAGACCGAGCAGCCGCGCGCCGCGCCGCACGATCTCTTCGAGCTCCTGCACGGTGTAGAACTCGAGCCGGATGGGAATGCCGAAACGCTCGCGCAAGGGTGTGGTGAGAAGTCCGGTGCGCGTGGTGGCGGCGACCAGCGTGAACTTGGCGAGATCGATGCGCACCGAACGCGCGGCGGGGCCTTCTCCAATAATGAGGTCGAGCTGGAAGTCCTCCATGGCGGGATAGAGGATCTCCTCCACCGCCGGGCTAAGTCTATGAATTTCATCGATAAAAAGGACGTCACGATCTTCGAGATTGGTCAGCAGCGCCGCCAGATCGCCCGCCTTGGCGATCACCGGGCCTGAGGTGGCGCGGACATTGACGCCGAGCTCGCGCGCCACGATCTGGGCGAGCGTCGTCTTGCCGAGACCGGGCGGCCCGGCGAACAGCACATGGTCGAGCGCATCGCGCCGGGCGCGCGCCGCGTCGATGAACACTTTGAGGTTGGAGCGGACCTTGGCTTGGCCGATGAACTCCGAGAGCGTCTGCGGCCGGAGCGCCGCGTCCGGCTGGTCGTCGTCCCGCTTCGCCGAAGCCAGCACACGTTCATTCATTGTGCCAGTTCCTTAAGCCCGAGGCGGATCAGCTCCTCGGCTCGGGCCTCGCGTCCCGCCACGCCGATCGCGGTACTAACGGCCGCGGCCGCCTCGCCATGGGCATAGCCGAGATTGGTGAGCGCCGAAACCGCATCGCGCGCCGCAAGCCCTTCGGGCAGCACGGCGATGGGTTGAGGCGCCGCGCCCCCGATTACGATGGCGGGCGCCAAGGCCGGCATCTTGTCCTTGAGCTCCGCCACGATGCGCGCGGCGACTTTCGGGCCGACGCCTTGGGCGCGCGCGACGTGGTTCTTGTCCTGAAGCGCCACGGCGTTGGCGAGATCGGCGGCGCTCAGCGTGCCGAGCACCGCGAGCGCCACCTTGGCGCCGACGCCTTGCACCGCTTGCAGCGCGCGGAACCAGGCCCGCTCATGCTCGGTGGCGAAGCCGTAGAGCCGCACGCCGTCTTCTCTGAAATGGGTGTCGATCGACAGCGTCACCGGCTCGCCCACCGGCGGCAGCGCGGACAGTTGTCGCGCACCAAGCGTCACCTCGTAGCCGACCCCGCCCACGTCGATGATCGCCGTGGTGAGCGTCAAGGAATCGACGATGCCCGTAAGCTTGCCGATCATGACACTGCCCTCTCGGCCAGAGCAATGGACTCCACCAGCTTCGTCCAACTCCGCGAGTGAGCATGCGTGATTGCGATGGCGAGCGCGTCGGCTGCGTCGGCGCTGTCGGGCACCGCCCGGGGGAGCAGGCATTTCACCATGGCGCGAATCTGATCCTTGTCCCCGTGGCCCGCCCCCACCACGGTCTTCTTCACCGCGTTGGGCGCATATTCGGCAATCACCAGACCCTGCAAGGCGGGCACCAGCATGGCGATGCCCCGCGCCTGGCCGAGCTTCAGCGTCGCCGCGGCATCCCGATTGACGAAGGTTTGCTCGATGGCCGCCTCCACCGGTGCGAACTGCGACAAGACTTGCGAGAGCCCGTCGAACAGTTGGCGCAAGCGCTCCCCGAGGCTGCCGTCCGCGTCCGATGAGACCGAGCCGCAAGCCACATAGGCGAGTCTGACCCCATCGGTGTCGATGACGCCCCAGCCCGTGCGCCGCAGGCCCGGGTCGATGCCCACAATGCGAATCGCGTCCCTCATAGGCGAATCGTAGCACAGGGCACGGCAGGAGCAGGATGCCAGGAGGGGCAAATCAACCGCCAGGGGGAACGGATTTTGCTAGCCCGGCGTTAGGGATTTGGGCGTACGCAGTGTGGAGTTCCGAGGGAAGCAACTCCAAGCGCCCATTGGGATTTCTAGGGGGAGCACCGCCATGACCGGTGCCAGTGGCGTCCTCGACCCTGTCGAGGCCGCGAAGGACGACATCAGCAGGTCGAAGCGCCTCATCGCCTCGACCCTGGACGACCTCACGCAACATCACAGCTGGCTGGAAAGCTACCACCGGGACGAACGCCGCCGGGCCCAACGCCTGAGACGCGAGGATGCGTTGCGCCGGCTCGAACTGAAGCGCCAGCGCGCGGCCTGGCTGTCGCGGCGCCTCGCCCTCGCCACCTATGCCTTTGCGCGTACCACCACCGCCTTCCTGGTGCGGAACGGCAGGGCCTTTCTGACCTGGGCGACGCCACGAGCCCACGCGCTTTCGCGCCTAATGATGCGATGGATATCTGCCGGAGCCTCCTGGGCTTGGCGCACAGGGCTTTCGCTGTCCCGCACCGGCCTCGAGGCGAGCACCGCCGGGCTTGCGTGGACGATCCGCGCCTCGGATCAGGCCGGCATCGTCTTCCGGGGGCAGGTGTCGGCCTATGCTGCCCTGCTGAGCGCCAAGGCCGCCATCCTCGCGGCACCCGGCCTCCGCAGAGCCTCGATCGGCTGGATACGGACAAGACATAGGGCACGGCGCATTGTGTCCACCTTGGAGGCGCGGGCCTCCGACGGCTGGTCCAAAACGCAAAGCGCCGTGTCCCATTGGATCATGGTTGAGAGCCCAAGACTGGGGCGCGGGCTGGCTAGCAAAGTGACAGCCGGCACCACGCGAACGCGCGTCCTGGCTGCGGGCCTCTCGCGCGCGGCTTTCAAGACCGGCACTGACAGCTGGTCTTGGGCCGCGTTGCGAGTCCGGCAGGCTATCGAGAAGAACGCGGCGACTGGACATCGCGCCCTGATCGTGCGCCCCAGCACGGCCTTGGTCTGTATCGAGCCGCGGCGCGGCGGATTGCCTGCTGTTCTCACAAGCTGAAGCGCTAGCGATCCAAATACCGGGCTTTGAGATCGCTGGTCCGCGCCTCGGTGTGTTCGAGCAGGCAGCTCAAAATGGCGCCGGCCGCACCGGTTCCGCCATACCACTCGAAGCCCACGGCGTCGCAATCGTGCTCCTTGAACTGTATCCAGGCGCGTTGGGAGTCGAGCAACTCGTCCTTCCAAGCCTTGGCTTCCTTCGCCGGCAGATAGTCGGCGTCACTCACATGGGCCATGACCTTCTTCCAGACGGCGTTCAGCTCCGCGTCGGCGCGCGTGTATTCTTTATCCAGGCATTCGCGTATGGCGATGGTCGTGGCAGCGTCGGCGCACGGGCTCGCTGCGTCCGCCTGGTCTCCGCCGACCGCACCAAGCCACGCCAAGCCGCCCAGAACCGCGGCGAGATACCATAATGGGCGCGGAGGTTTGCGCATGCCCCCGTTCGCGTGTGATAGAGCGCTCATCCTGCCCCCTTGACGCTTGGCCTGCCGTCAATCTTCCTCATTGTCATGGCCAAAGTCTCGCACGACCGGGCAATGCTTTGAAAGCCAATGGGCAATTCCAACACACGCCCGGCGCGGAGGATACAACCGACCAATGCCGAACTGGCGACATCTCCTGTGTCTTGTTGCGATGGGCCTCGCCTTCTTGCCGCCCGCGGCGCCGCTCTCACGCGCGCAGGACGCCCCTGCTCCGGCGACGGCACCCGAGACGCCCCCGGCTGAAGCCCCCGCCGCCGACGCGCCGACGGCCGAAGCGCCAGCGGAAGCAGCGCCATCAGCGAATGGGCCAAAAGCCGAGGGCAGGCCATCAGACGCCGAACCTGTCGCGCCCGAGCCCGAAGTCAACAACGACAAGACCGTTGTCGCGTTCGGCGCGGCACTCGATCAATGGGCCGATCAGATCAAAGCGCAGGAGGAGGCGATCGCCGACGAGGCGACGACCGATGAGGAGCTCAGGACCATTCCCAATCTCCTCGAGGCACTGCGCGAGGAGATTGTCGGGCAACGCGCGAAGTTGAGACCCAAGCTCCAGGGCGCGCGCGAACGGCTGGAGAAGCTCGGCCCCGCGCCGGAAGACGGCGCGCCGAAAGAAAGCGCCGAGATCGCCGCGCAACGCAAGCGACTCGAGGCCGAGGTCGCGGCCATCGACGGCAGGCTGAAACAGGCGGATATCCTTTTTGTGCGCGCCGGCCAACTAATCGACGCGGCGAACAATGAGCGCCGCGACCGCTTCACCGAGTCATTGTTCGAACCGGTGCCGAACTTTTACTCCTATGTCATCCCGACGGGCCTGGAGCGTGTGCCCCAACGAACCGATCAGGTGCTCGCCGCAATCGGCGACTGGTTCGAGCACGCCTGGAATATCGGCGCCGTCTTTCTGATCCTTCTCTTCTTTATTCCGCTTGCCGCCGCCGCGGTCGTGGCGCGCTTCACTGGGCGGCACGAAACACGTCACGAAGCGGCGCGCCAGGCGGAAAAGGACGAGGCGCCGACCCTGCAGCAATGCGGCACCGAGGCCTTCAAGAAGTCTGTGTGGCGATGCTTGCCGGTCTGGACGGGGCTCGCCGTGTTCTATGCCATCAACGCTTCCGCGGGGCTCGCGGACCCCACCCTCGATGGGTTTCTCCTCAAGGCCGTGCTCTCGATCGGCTGGGCGATCTTCCTTGGCAGCCTGGTCCGTCAGTCGCTCGTCCCCCAGGATCCAGCGTACAAGTTGATCCCGGCAAGCGAGCCCATGGCGTGGCGCATCGCGGGACTGCTGTGGGCCCTGATTGCTTTCTGGCTGGTCGACCAGCTCTCCGTGCTGACGGATAGCGTCGTGTACATGCCTTATCAGGTCTCGGTGTTGCGTTCGGCGATCTTCGCGGCAATTTACGGCGTGCTATTGGCCGTCATCCTCTTCGCCATTCAGTCAGGCCCGACCACGCGCAAGGCTGCGTTCAGCGGCTGGCGCGGCTGGCTGTTTTCGTTCATGGCGCTGCTGGCGGCCGTCATCCTGCTCGCCATGCTGCTCGGCTACGAATCGCTCGCGCGCTTCATCGGCACCCATCTTGTGACCACGACCGGGGTGCTCTGGATCATGTATCTGCTGCATCTCATGGCGGAGGACATTTCCAGCGTCAGCGTCATCTCCGGGGCGCCGATCGACGACGAGCTCGACGAAGACAAGGACATGGGCGCGCCGTCGCTGCTGACGATCCGCATCATCGTCAGCCTGCTCCTAGACATCGCCATCATCGCCGTGGGCGTCACGATTCTCCTGCTTCTGTGGCGCTTCGATTGGGTCGAGGTGAAGGGGTGGATTCAGGCGGCGTTTTTCGGCTTCCAATTCGGCAACTTGCACATCTCGCTTCAGTCGGTGCTGATCGCGCTCGCCGTCTTCGCGGTCGGTCTCTTGCTCACGCGCTTCGTGCAACGCTGGTTCACGGGCCGGGTGTTCGCGGGCCGGCGCAGCGACTCCGGTCTCAATGACTCGGTGCGGGTCGGCATAGGCTATCTGGGCTTCGTGCTCGCGGCTGTTGCCGGCATCTCCTATCTCGGAGTCGACTTCTCGAATCTCGCCCTCATCGCCGGCGCGCTGTCCGTCGGTATCGGCTTCGGTCTCCAGAGCATCTTCAACAATTTTGTCTCCGGACTCATTCTGCTCGTCGAGCGTCCCATTAAGATCGGCGACTACATCCAAGTCGGCGACCAGGAGGGGACGGTCAAGAAGATCAGCGTGCGCTCGACCGAGATCGAGACCATCCATCGGCAATCGGTGATTGTCCCGAACGCCACACTCATCACCGACCCCGTGGTCAACTGGATGCATCTCGACAAGAGCTGCCGCCTCGACATTCCCATCGGCGTCGACTACGGCACCGATGTCGAGCTCTTGCTCTCCACGCTACTTGGGGTGGCCGAGAAATATCGCGGCGTGCTCAAGTCGCCGCCGCCCATCGTGCATTTCGCGGGCTTCGGCGACTCATCGCTCGATTTCGAGCTGCGCGTGTTCCTGCGCGACGTGCGCGAGCGCATCAAGTCGATGAGCGAGCTCCGCTTCGCCATCCTCGCCGCGCTTCGGGAGGCGGGCATCAGTATCCCGTTCCCGCAGCGCGATATGCACATCAAAAGCGACGATGTGGCCCAAGAGAGCGCGGCGAAAGATGGAAAAGCGCCCGCCCGCCCCCGGGCCAAAGCGAAGCGCCCCACAACCCAGAAGGGAACCTGAGGGCTCACTGTCGCGCCCCTCGAATAAATGAAAAATACTTCAATCACTTGGAACCCATCAACCAACGTGTAAGGCCGATGGCGCTATAGAGCGTCTATGACGGATGGCGAGAGGCAGGGCGGGTTTCTGAGGGCTGGCTCTTCGGCCATCGACGACTCCTATCGGCTTCTCGTCGAGAACATCACCGACTACGCCATCTATATGCTCGACCCGAACGGGATCGTCACCAACTGGAACCGCGGCACCCAGCGCTTCAAGGGTTACGCGGCCGACGAGATTGTCGGGCGGCATTTCAGCCAATTCTTCACCGATCAGGACCGCGCCGACAAGTTGGCGGAGGGATGATCCACGAGGCTGCGGCTCTGGCCGACCGATGACGGGACCGCGCATTATGGAACTCTTGAACGGCGCACAGCACGACGGCCTTGCCCGCTGGCCCCACCTCCCGGCGAAACTTGCCGCCCAAGACACCGAGGACGAGACCGCGCCGACCGTCTTCAAGCGCGCCTAAGCGCACCCTGCCAAAGCTGACTTCCTGCTAGCTGACGTGCGGCCCGCGCATTTCTTGGATGGCGGCCTGGATACGGCGCCAATTCGCGGCTTCCGCCTTGTCGCCATGCTTCTCGCACTCGGTCGCCTTCTGGGCGGCCTCGACCGCCGCCTTCTGGCCATGGGTTCCCAGAAAGCGCCGTGCATAATCGTGGATTTCGTTCATATCCATGGAACGGCCTCCTTGGTGCTGCTTAGTGGAACGCGAAGCTCTTCGATGAAGATCGCGATCGCCAAGAGACAGATCAAGAGGGGCCATTGAAAGGCGAGATCGCGATTTTCCCCGGTAACGAGGGGCACCGGCAGCTAGGTCTTCGCCTCGTCGGCGGCTTCCGGCAGCTCGACGGTTTGCACGAGCCCGCCGTCAGGTCTGTTGGCGATTTCGATGCGCCCGCCTGCCCGGCTCACGATCTCGTAAGCGATGGTCAGTCCGAGGCCGGCGCCCGGAATATCCTGGCGGCGCGCTCGGTCGGCGCGGAAGAAGGGTTCGAACACCTGGTGAATGAGATCCTCCGGGATGCCCGGGCCGTCGTCCTCGATGACGATGCGCGCCATGGTGCCGTCGCCGCTCACGCTGACCCGCGCCCGAACGCCGTGGGTCGCCGCGTTGATGATCAGGTTGCGTAGCGCGCGGTTCAGCTTGAAGCGGCTCGCCCGTATCGTGACAGGGCGCAAGTTCACCCCGGTCACGTCGAGTCTCTGCTCCTTGAGGTCGGTGCAGATGTCACCGACCAGCTCATCGAGCCTGATGCGTTCCGGCGCCGCGGCGCCGGTCTCTTCGCGCACCAGCATAATGGCGCTGTCGCCGATGCGCTCGAGCTCGTCGAGATCGTTGAGCCATTTGCCGCGCTCCTCCTCATCCGGCACGAACTCGGCCCTGAGCCGCATGCGCGTGATCGGCGTGCGCATATCGTGGCCGGCGGCGGCCACAAGCCGCATGCGGCTCTCCATGGAGCGCTTCAGCCGGGCCGAGAGAGAGTTGAGCGCCTTGGCCGTGGCCCGCACCTCCGCCGGGCCCCGTTCGGGCAGTTCCGGCATCAGCCCGTCGGGGCCGACCGAGGCCACCGCATCTTCCAGAAACACAAGCGGCCGCACCATTCGGTTGGCCACGAACACGGCGATGACAGTGGCGCCGAGCGCGATCACCGTCAGCCATCTGACCAAAGCCTTCCACGGCGGACCGGGCGGCGGCATGCCGGAGGTCGGCATCCACAGCCACCCGCGGTCCGCGATGGGAACCGAGACGATCAGCGGCGCATGGTGCCCGTCGCGCGATATGGTGACCGGAAGATCGAGGCCACGCGCCGTCAGGACCTCGCGCAAACCCGCAGTCGATCGCTCGTAGAGTTGCCCGGGCGCGGGCTCTTCCTCCAGTGTAACCGCGCCGGGAGCTTCGTTGATGAGCCCCAGCACCAATTCGACTTGCTGCGCCGTTCCTTCGAGTGCGCGTTCGGAGCGCTGCGGCGGGCCCAAGAGATAGAAGAGCACGACGGTCAGGAGGCCGACGACCGAGACGATGGCCACGACCAAAAGCACGGCGATCTTCACGCGGAGGGTGTTCACGCCTGCCCGTCTCCCATCTCGACCTTGGCGGCGAGCTGATAGCCGCCGTTCCGCACCGTCTTGATGAGTTGTGGATCCTTGCCGCCGAGCTTGCGGCGCAGGCGGCTCACCAGAACGTCGACAGAGCGGTCGAAGCCGTCGCCCTCGCGGCCGCGCGTGAGATCGAGCAACTGATCGCGCGACAGCACGCGGCCGGGGCGGTCGAGAAACGTTTTGAGCAGATCGAACTCCGCACCCGTCAGATCGACGTCCTGGCCTTTCTCGTTGGTCAGCCGGCGCAGCTGCGGATCGGCCGTGAATCCTTCGAAGCGGTAGACTTTGAGGTCGCTCGATTCGGGAACCGTCTCGGCATGGCGTCGCAGAACGGCACGCACCCGCGCGATCAGCTCCCGGGGATTGAAGGGCTTGCCGAGATAATCGTCGGCGCCGATCTCCAGGCCGATAATGCGATCGACATCCTCCTTCAGCGCGGTCAGGAGGATAATGGGGACGGTGGAACGCTGCGCCCGCAAGTCCCGGCAGGCATCGAGGCCCGAGCCGTCAGGCAACATCACGTCGAGCACGATCAGATCGACCTGATGCGTCGCCAGCTGATCGTGCAGCTCCTGGCAGCTTGCTGCCAGCAGCACGCGAAAGCCCTGGCTCTCCACATAGCGCGCGAGGAGCTTGCGGATTTCCGGGTCGTCATCGACGACGAGTATGCGTGGCGGGGCGGTCATTGAATTCGCCTCCTTCTAGCCTCGTCCAGCGCCGGCCACGAGAGGAATCTTGTAACGAAATCCGTCCGTCTCCGGCCCAGCAATGTTTCGACATAAAACTCGTTCACGCAGCAACGTTCGGATACGCGCGGACCAAGAAGGGCAACGAAGAGACCTTAGGTAAGAGCCTGACACCAATAACTTGAGGATGCTGGAAATGAAGTTCTCGAAAAGGATGGCCTCGATCGCCGTCGTCGCCGCGCTCAGTATCGCGGGTCTCACGGCGGTGACCCTGGCGGCCGGTCACGATGGGCGCTGGAGCCAAAGTGCCTGGGCCGGTGAAGGCAAGAAGATGTGCGACCGCGGCGAGGGCCGCAAACACGGCATGCATGGCCGGCGCGGGCACCACGGCCCAAAAGGTCCTGACTACCTGGCCAAGAAGCTGAGCGTCATGGAGACCGAGATCGGCATCCGCGCCGACCAGCTCGACACCTGGCGCGATTTCACCGACGCGCTGCAGGCCACCATGAAGCGGCCCATGCGTCCCGGCGGCCCCGGCATGACGGCGCCTGGCGACACCACCGAGCCTTTCTCGCTCGCCGAGGGCTTCGCCGACAGGTCGATCGAGCGCGCCAAGAGCGCCGAGAAGCTGAAGGCGGCGATCGGCGCACTCCGCACCACGCTCACCGCGGAGCAGCTCAACAAGGTCAAGGAGATCGAGGCGCGCGTTCGGGCGCGTTTCGCGAAGCACGGTCACGGTACTCACGGCTGGAAAGGCGGCCCCCATCACGGCCCGGACGGCAAGGGTCCGCATGGCGGACCGCCGCAAGCCGGCCCTGATGGCGGTCCTAGCAATGGTCCTGGCGACACGCCGGACGATGACGAGGACAACGATAAGGACGCGTAACGCCTTCCCCAGTCTAGCCGCACCTCTCCGCGGCTAGAAACGCGAAAGGCGGGAGCCACCGGCTCCCGCCTTTTTTCGTGCGCTATTTCGCGGACGGCATCGGCACGGCGTTGGCGAACAGCTCCTCGCCCCATGCGTGAAGCGGGTTGCCGAAATCCGATTTCGTATGGACCCCCTTGCCCTTTCGGCCCTCCCATTTCGCCCCGTAGGTCTCGTACGGAAAGTGCTGCACGTAGTAGTCGCAAGTCTCCTCCCAATGGGCAATCGACAGCGACTTGCCGTAATGCTGGCAGTAGAGATCCGTCTCGACCGACGTCATGCCGCGCGGGGTGCGGCCGTCGCCCTCGGCGAAGCCGATTTCCGGCCGGTTGCGCCACAGCATGAGGATGTCCCTCTGCTCGGGGCCGTAGAAGCGGCGGAAGTCGAGCAGCCGCTGGTCCGAGGTGTAGGGTGCGTGATCCTCCGGGGTCATATAGGCGTCGAACAGACGGACCCGCACCGCATCGCAGTCCTCGCGGGCGCCGCCCACGAAACCGCGCAAGTTTCCAGCGACCCGCTCGTCCGGGTCGAAGCAGAACATCCATTCATGGGGCAGCGCCTCTCGCGCTATATCGAGCAGAAGTCCGCGATGCCGCCCTTCGGCGCGCTTCCGCGCCTCCACATCCTGCTCCCAGGTCTGATTGGCGACGATCAGCGCGACCTTGGGATGGGCGCGCAAGATCTCGACGGTCTCGTCAGTGCTGGCGTCGTCATAGGCGACGATCGCGTCCACATGGGCGCCGAGATAGTCGAGCGTGTCGGGCAAGATCAGCGCCTCGTTGCGCATGCGCGTCATGGCGACGAGCAGATGGTCTTCGCCCAATAGCGCTTCGTTGCCGGTGATGACCTGCTCGGTGTCGCGGAGCGGCCAGCGCTTGACGTCGCGGCTCACATCCAAAAGCGGTCGATCACCGCCACGATCCAGATCAGCGCTGTCAGCGCGATGACGCAGAACACGCCAGCCGAGGCGAGATCCTTGGTGACCTTGATGGCCTCGTGCTTCTCCGGGTGCAAATGATTGCACAACCGTTCGATCGCGGTGTTGAGGAACTCGGCGGCGAGCAGCAGGATCAGGCTCCCCATCAGCGCCGCCCAAATCCACAGATCGGTGGCGACGAAGAACGAGACCGGCAGGGCGATGAGCGCAAGGAACGCTTCCTGCTTGATGGCCGCCTCGGTCTTGAGCCCCTCGCGAAATCCGCCAAGCGTGTTCAGAAACGCCCTGCCGATACGCGCCAGACCGCCTTTGCCAGGCAACGCAGACTGCTCTTGCAAGTGCTTGTACTTAGCACCGTCCGTCGGGGCATCCATGTGAGGGCCTTTCAGGCTCAAGCCGCCGTCAGCTTTTGCAGCACGTCGTCGGACACGTCGAAATTGGCGTAAACCTGCTGTACGTCATCTAACTCGTCCAGCGCGTCGATCATGCGCAGCAGCTTCTCGCCGGCTTCCTCGTCGATCGGCACATCGGTCTTCGACCGCCACAGGATCTGCATGGTGCGCGCCTCGCCGAAGCGGTCCTCCAGCGCTTTGCCGACCTGATGCAGCTCGTCCGGATTGCAATAGACGACATGGCCGTCGTCGGCGGTCTCGACATCGTCGCCGCCGGCCTCGATGGCCGCTTCGAGCATCTCGTCGGCGGTGGCCTTGTCCAGCTCGAAGGCGATGGCCCCGAGCCGGTCGAAATTGAAGGAGACCGCGCCGGTCTCACCCAAATTGCCGCCATGCTTTGCGAAGATGGAACGCACCTCGCTTGCCGTGCGGTTGCGGTTGTCGGTCAACGCCTCGACGATGACGCCGACACCGGCCACGCCGAATCCCTCGTAGCGCACCTCCTCGAAATTGTCGCCGCCCGCCTCCTGGCTCTTCTTGATGGCCCGGTCGATATTGTCATTGGGCATGTTCTGGGCCCGCGCCGCCTGGATCGCCGTCCTGAGTCGCGGGTTCATGGCCGGGTCGGGCAGCCCCAGCTTCGCCGCGGTGGTGATCTCGCGGGCGAGCTTTGAAAAGAGCTTGGCGCGCTTCTTGTCCTGGGCGCCTTTGCGGAATTGGATGTTCTTGAATTTGGAATGGCCTGCCATGGCCTGTTCCCTAGTCGTTTCAGGCCCGCGCGGTCAAGACCCGCCCCCCCGGGTGCCGCTGGG
>NZ_JBPPND010000214.1:0-3230 GCF_051306395.1 Methyloceanibacter sp. | reverse complement strand
GCCCTGTCCATAACACTGAGTACCCCTCGCAGGTCCCGCCTGTGCTCCTTGCGGCAGAGCATAGCAGAGGAGGCGAGCCATCGACCACGCTTAACCATCACCCTATAGCGGACAAGGCCATCCGCCGCGAGTTCGACCTCTTGCAGGAGGCCCATGGCATGCTGAACACGTCTCTTCAGGAGATTTGCGGTCGGCGTGCGCGAGCTGCTTGTGCGCTCTAAACACGAGGGAGCAGCGGCAGCGCATGCCGTCACGGGCGAGA
Organism: Methyloceanibacter sp.; assembly: GCF_051306395.1. Classification (GTDB taxonomy): domain Bacteria; phylum Pseudomonadota; class Alphaproteobacteria; order Rhizobiales; family Methyloligellaceae; genus Methyloceanibacter. The sequence continues at coordinate 2,968 of NZ_JBPPND010000214.1, read as the reverse complement.
TACCCGCACCCGAAAAGACGACCTCGAGAGATTAGACGCCTCTAGATTAGACGCCCTTAGCGCGAAGCTTCGCCTGCCAGATCTTGGTGTCGCCGAGAATGAACAGCACGTCGTTCTTCGGTCCGCCGAAGGTGAAATTGGGCACGCCCGGGGCTACGATCTCCCCCAGAAGATCACCTTGCGGCGTGAACACCTGGACGCCGGTCGCCGACGAGGTGTAGACGCGGGCCGCGCGTGTCGAGCTGGTGAGCGGGACTGCCAACGGTCGTCATCCCGGCGAAAGCCGGGTTCCAGCCAGGCGGACTCCACTCCTGTTGCTCTTCCGGCTTACGCCCGATCGCGGATCAAACGGCGTTAAGCGATTAAGGAACCAACCGGTGCAGGCATAGGTTGAGCCTCGAAGTTCACGTGCGAAGGCGGCGCAAGACCGCCTAGCCATCGACCTTGGAGGAAACGCATGCCCGATACACGCCCTGTCGCCATTTGGATCTGGCTCGTCGTCGTGGCCCTGATGGTGGTGAGCGTCGCCCTGGGCTACCGGCTCACGATGATGGAGGAGCGTGTCGAGACGCTGCACCGCCAGCTCGCGCTCTCCCGCGAAGAGACCCTGCAGAGCAAGGCGGGGGCCTCCGAGCTGGAACGCCTCACGAGCACGCTGCAAACCGATCTCGACAAGGCCAGGGAGGAACGCGCGGCCGTTCAGCAGGAATACGAAGCCGTCGAGGCGGAGCGTCAGACGCTTCAGGACGAGATCGGCGTGACGTCGGGCGAACTGAAAAAGACGCGCGCCAGCCTGGAAAGCGCCCAGGCGGATTTGAGTTCCGCCCAAGAGGCGCTCGATCGCGGCGCGAAGGACATCGAAGCCAAGGATGCGCAGATCGCCGAAGTGCAAAACGCTTTGACTGAGGCGGAGGCGGAGTCCGAGCGGCTCAATGCCGCGCTCGAAACGGCGCAAGCCCAGCTCAAGCAGGAGCGCGACAAGCTTAAAGCGGCGCAAAGCGACCGCGATGCGGCGCGCGATGATTTGGCTGCCGCTCAGGAGGCCGCTGACACCGCCGATCAGCAGAAGAGAAATCTTGAACAGCAGGTCGCGCGTCTGCGGACGGAGCTTCAAGACAAGGAAGGCGAACGGGCCGAACTTCAATCCGAGGTCGACCGTCTGGAGACGGCGCTCGATCAGGCGAAGTCGGAGATCGAGCGGTTGAACCAGACCACTGGCGAGGATAAGCCGGCTGCCCCCGGCGAAGGCGAGACGAATTCGCCAGCGGACGATGATGCCGCGACGTAAGGCCGGGCTCAGCCTGGATAGCGGTTCTCGAGATGCGTTTTGAAGTGCCGCAAGCTCAAGGGCTCGCCCGTGACATCGATCAGCAGCTCGCTCGCCGTCTTGAGCTGTCCGCGGCCGTGAATATTCCGGCGCAGCCAGCCGATCAGGGGCGCGAAGTCGCCCGCTTCGATCTGCGAGTCCAGGTCGGGCAGCGTCGCCCTGGCGGCCGCGAACCATTGGGCGGCCATCAGCGCGCCGAGCGTATAGGTGGGAAAATATCCGAACAGCCCGGCGAACCAGTGAACGTCCTGCATGCAGCCGTTCCGGTAATCGCCTTCCGTCGAGAGGCCGAGATAGCGCGTCATGGCCTCGTTCCAGGCGTCGGGAATGTCTGCGGCGTCGAGCTTGCCGGCGATCAAGGCCCGCTCGATTTCGAAGCGGAGAATGACGTGGAGCGGATAGGTAAGTTCGTCGGCGTCGACCCGGATATAGCCTCTGCGCACCTGCCGCGAATGCGCCTGCAGGTTGTCTGCGGTCCAGGCGGCGTCGCCCGGCTTGCCCCCGAGGTGGCGGCGCAGATGCGGTGCGGCGAACTCGATGAAGGCGCGGCCGCGCGACATCTGCATCTCCACGAATAGCGACTGGCTCTCGTGCACCGCCGCGCCGAGACAATTGCCCACGGGCTGCCGCCGCCAGTCGGCCGGGAGGCCCTGCTGGTAGAGCGCGTGGCCGGTTTCATGCAGCACCGCCATGAGCGACTCGAGAAACTCTTCTTCGCTGTAGCGAGTGGTGATGCGCGTATCGTCGGGAACGCCGCCACAGAACGGATGGTGGCTGACGTCGAGACGGCCTCGGCTGAAGTCGAAGCCGAGCAGGCGCATCATGTCTTCGCCGAGGGCGTGCTGGCCGTCGCGGGGGAAGGGGCCGGGCAGCGGGAACGGCGCGGTTTGGCGCGCTATAACACGATCGATGAAGCCCGGCAGGAAGCCCTTGAGGTCATCGAACAGCTGCGTGACGTGGGCTTCGCGCGTTCCTTCCTCGTAACCGTCGAGCAGCGCATCGTACGGATCGAGCGCAAGCGCGTCCCCGAGTGCCGCCGCTTCCTCGCGGGCGAGGGCGATCACCTCGCCCAGCGAGCCTTTCACTGCGTTCCAATCGTTGTCCGCCCGGGCAGCGCGCCATATCTGCTGACAGCGCGTCGTGGCGAGCTGATTGGTGCGCACGAGAGCCTCGGGCAGCGCCACGGCGCGGGTGTGCGTCCGCCGCATCGCACGCAAGTTCGCCTGCTGCCATGCGTTCAGCTGCGCCAAGCTGGCGCCGGCCCTGTCCAGCAGGTCCCCGACTTCAGGCGCCGTCAGCGTCCGGTGCGCGAGCGCCGCGAGCGCGGCAAGCGCCTCGCCGCGCGCCGGGCCACCGCCGCGGGGCATCATCACCGCGTCGTCCCAGCTCAGCATGGCCTGGGCGTGTCCGAGCTGGTGAAGCTCCTCGAATCGGGTCTCGAGCTGCGCGTAAGGCGTGACGTTTGTTTTGCGGTCGCTCATGTGGCGCACGCTACCACGTGGCCGAGTTTGGATCGGCAGCGAATTGCCTCAGGGGTGGCCGCCCGGCCACAGTTATGCAGCTAGGCCTTCGCCTTCTTCTTCTTGCTCTCGGTGAGGCGCGGCATGATCTCGATGAACGAGCAGGGGCGGTGGCGGTTGT
>NZ_JBPPND010000213.1:0-6851 GCF_051306395.1 Methyloceanibacter sp. | reverse complement strand
CTCCTGATGATTGCCAGGCGCATTGTGCCGGGCGATCCGCTGGAGCCGGCGACCAAATTCGGCGCCATGGTCTCGGCCGAGCAGATGCAGACGGCGTTGCGCTACATCGAGGATGCAGCCCGAGACGGCGCCGCGTTGCGGCTCGGTGGCAAGCGCACCCGTGTCGACAGCGGCGGCTTTTTCGTCGAGCCGACGGTGTTCGACGCCGTGGCGCCGGACGCGCAACTCGCCCGGGAGGAGGTCTTCGGACCCGTCCTCGCCGTAAGCCGATTCAAGGAGCCGGACGAGGCCCTCCGCCTTGCCAACGATACGGTCTATGGCCTCGCCGCCGGCCTGTGGACGCGCGACATCAATCTCGCCCACCGCGCCGCCCGCGAGATCAAGGCCGGCCTCGTGTGGGTCAATGGATGGGACGCCTGCGACATCACCATGCCGTTCGGCGGCTTCAAACAGTCGGGTTTCGGCCGTGACCGCTCGCTTCATGCTCTGCACAAATATGCCGATCTGAAATCGGTCTCGATCACGATACGCTGACGGATGGTGCCGATGAACATGATCGCCAAGAAGTTTCCGACCAGCGCTTTCATCGACGGCGAATGGGTCGGTTCGGCGAAGACGTTCGCGGTCACCGATCCCGCGACGGGCGCGGAGGTGGCGGTTGTGCCCGATCTCGGCCCCGAGGAGGCCAGACACGCCATAGACGCCGCGAGCCGCGCGTTGCCGGACTGGTCGGCAAAGACGGCAAAGGAGCGGGCGGCTATCCTGAGGCGCTGGTTCGACCTGGTCACCGCGGAGGCCGAGAGCCTCGCCCAGCTGATGACCACGGAGCAAGGCAAGCCCATCGCCGAGGCGCGCGCCGAGGTGGCCTATGGGGCCTCTTTCATCGAGTGGTTTGCCGAGGAAGCCAAGCGCGCCTACGGACGGACGATTCCGACGACCGCCGCCTCCAAGCGGTACATCACCATCAAGCAGCCGATTGGAGTCGTCGCCGCGATCGCGCCGTGGAATTTCCCGATCGCGATGATCACCCGCAAGGTTGCGCCGGCGCTCGCCTCCGGCTGCACGATCGTGGTCAAGCCCGCGGCGGAAACGCCGCTTTGCGCTCTTGCGCTCGCCAAGCTCGCCGAAGACGCGGGCCTGCCGCCCGGCGTCCTCAATATCGTCACGACCGACGACGCACCCGCCGTGGGTAAGGTGTTCTGCGACGATGCCCGCGTGCGCAAGCTCTCCTTCACTGGCTCGACCGAAGTCGGCAAGATCCTCTATCGCCAGTGCGCCGACACGGTGAAGAAGTTGACCCTCGAGCTCGGCGGCAACGCGCCGCTCCTGGTCTTCGACGACGCCGACCTTGATCAGGCCGTCGCCGGCGCCATGGCTTCCAAATATCGCAACGCCGGCCAGACCTGCGTCTGCGCGAACCGCATTCTCGTGCAATCCGGCATCTACGACCGCTTCGCGGCGGCCATGGTGAAATGCGTGAACAAACTAGCTGTCGGCCCCGGCCTGGAGGACGGCAATGCCGTGGGCCCGCTGATCAGCGGAGAGGCCATCGACAAGGTCGAGACGCTGGTGGCGGAAGCCGTCAGGAAGGGCGCCAAAGTCCTGACCGGCGGCGAGATTGCTCCCGCGGGGCCGCTGTTTTACCGCCCGTCGGTCGTGGGCGGCGTGACGCCCGACATGAGCATCGTGCGCGAGGAGATTTTCGGCCCCGTCGCCGCTCTGGTGCGGTTCGAGACCGAGGACGAAGCGATCCGGTTGGCGAACGATACACCCTTCGGGCTCGCGGCCTATCTGTTCAGCCGGGACGTCAGCCGCGCCTGGCGTGTTGCCGAGAAGCTCGATGCCGGCATGGTCGGCATCAACGAGGGCATCTTTTCGAACGAGGTGGTTCCGTTCGGCGGCGTCAAGGAATCGGGTCTCGGCCGCGAAGGCGGCGCCGAAGGCTTGGAGGAGTACTTGGAGGTCAAATACATCTGCCTGGGCGGGCTTGATCAATGATTGGTCAGGCTCAGAGAAAGTTGGCTAGCGATTGGGCTGGTGGGCATGACTGCAAGCAGCCATACTTCACAGCAAGAAACCATCGGCGGCCAAGGACTTGGAAGTAGGTACGGATAGCACGATCAGTAATCGGAGGGAGAGTGAGCATGTCGGACGAGCGCACCAAATTTTTATTCGGCCCCCATTCACGCCGATCAATTCTCAAGGGACTCGGCGTTGCCGCAGTCGGCATCACCCTCACCGGCAGGAAGCACTCTGCCTGGGCCGCTGACGAGGAAAAAAAGCTAAACTTCTACAACTGGGACACTTATATCGGCGAGACCACGCTCGAAGACTTCGCGGACGCGAGCGGCATCGACGTCAATATGAGTTTGTTCGCGACGAACGACGAGTTGTTCGCCAAGTTGCGCGCGGGCAACCCTGGATATGACGTGATCGTACCGGGCAGCGAGTTCGTCGAACGGATGATCAAGGCCGATCTGCTCGAGCCCCTCGATCATTCCAAAATTCCCAACATGAAGAATATCGCCCCGGAGTTCATCGAGGACGCGCCCTTTGATCCCGGCCGCAAATACAGCCTGCCCTATACCTGGCTCGTGATCGGCATCGGCTACCGCAAGTCCAAGGTGAAGCAGGTCCCCGATAGCTGGAAGTACCTGTTCGATTCCGACGAGTACAAGGGCCGCATCGCCGTCATGTCCGACGCGAGCGAGCTGTTCCGCAACTGCTTCAAGTATCTCGGCAAATCCATCAACGACGACTCGCCCGAGTTGATCAAGGAGGCCGAGGCCATGCTCATCAAGCAGAAGCCCAACATTAAGGCCTTCCACGAGGACAACGGCCAGGACCTTCTCCTGTCCGGCGAAGTCGACGTCGTGATGGAGTACAACGGCGACATTGCGCAGATCATGACCGAAGATGACGACATCGACTTCATCGTGCCGAAAGAAGGCGCCATGAAGCAGCAGGACACCTTGGCCATCCCGAAAGGCGCGCCGCATCCGGAGAATGCCCTCAAGTTCTTGAATTTCATCTTCGAGCCCGAGGTCGGCGCCGAGATCACCAAGACCATTCTCTATCCGTCTCCCAACGCGGCAGCCGTCGCGCTGATGCCGGACTCCTACAAGGATAACAAGGTGATCTTCCCGCCGGCCGACGTCATGGCCAAATGCGAGTACCCGCGCTACCTCGGCCCCGAGTTCACGCGGCTGCTCGACGAGGCGATGACCCGGCTGCGAGCGGCATAAGGTAAGGGAACGCGCGTGGCATAGGGGAGGAACACGACAAGCCGCCATGGCAACCCGGACACAAGAGCGTCGGCTGGCCTTTTTGGCGACGGCACTGCCGCCCATTGGTTGGGTGGTCGTGTTCTTCCTCGCGCCACTCGCGATCGTGTGGGCCTACAGTTTCGGTCAGAATGTGGGTCTGACCGAAGTCGACATCAGCGGCACCTTCGCCAACTACGCGCGGGCGCTTCAGCCGCTCTATCTCGGCATCTTCGCCAAGTCGATCTTCGTCGCCGGGATCACGACATTCCTGTGTCTCGTCATCGGCTTTCCGGTTGCGCTGTCGATCGTCTTCGCCAGCGAGCGTTGGCGGGCGTGGATTTTGCTGCTGATCATGCTACCGTTCTGGACCAACCTTCTGATCCGGACCTACGCGCTGATCGCGGTGCTGCGGACTCAAGGCTACGTGAACTTCACGCTCGAATGGTTCTGGGATCAGGGTAGCTGGCTCATGACGCTCGTGGGGCTGGAGCCGCTGGGCGACTTCACGCCCCTGCAGTTGCTTTACAACAACTTTGCCGTCGTATTCGGACTGGTCTACGTGCATTTGCCCTTCATGGTGCTGCCGCTTTACGCAGCGCTCGACCGGCTCGACAAATCGCTCATCGAGGCGAGCCTCGACCTCGGTGCCGGCCACATCCGGACCCTGTTCTTGATCGTGGTGCCGCTGGCGCTGCCGGGCATCATCTCGGGCATCATTATCACCTTCGTCCCGGCGCTCGGCGCCTATCTGACGCCGGATCTGCTCGGCGGCCCCGACAGTCAGATGATCGCCAACGTGATCGAGCGTCAGTTCAAAAAGGCCAATGACTGGCCGTTCGGCGCCGCGCTGTCGTTCCTGCTGATGTACGCGACATTCGCCGCGATCGCCTTGCGCGTCTATGTCACCCGCGGCAAATCCACCGACGCCGGTCACGGGATCTAGACCATGGCCACACGACGCGCACCCCTCGAATACAACCGCGCATGGCAGATGAAGCTTTGGCTCTTCGTCGTGTTCTTCTTCCTCTATGCGCCGCTCGTCGCGCTCGTCTTCTTCAGCTTCAACGACAGCAAGCGGAACATTGTCTGGCGAGGCTTCACGCTCGATTACTACAAAAAGCTCTTCAACAACGAGGACCTGCTGATCGCCTTCGCCAACTCGCTGACTATCGCGCTGTTCGCCACGCTGATCTCCCTCGTCATAGGGTCGCTGGCCGGCATCTTGCTGTGGCGCTACCGCTTCTTCGGCAAGACCGCGGTGGAGGGCGCCTTTACCCTTCCCATCGTGGTGCCGGAAATCTGCATGGGCGTTTCGATGCTCTTGTTCTTCACCCGCGTCCTGCCCTGGCCCAACAATCTCATATGGCCGTTCAGTCTCGGCTCGATCATCATCGCCCATGTCTCGTTCTGTTTCCCCTTCGTCGCGCTGGTGGTCCGTGCCCGGCTCGCCAGTTTCAACAAGGAGCAGGAGGAAGCCGCGCGCGACCTCGGTGCCAACGACTGGCAGGCGTTTCGCGATGTCCTGCTGCCCCATCTGAAACCTGCGCTGATCGCGGGCGCACTGTTGGCGTTTACGCTTTCGCTCGACGACTTCGTGATCACGTTCTTTACCTCGGGACCTGACACGGTCACCTTCCCGGTAAAGGTCTATTCGATGCTGCGCTTCTCGGTGACGCCCGAAGTCAACGCGGCGTCGACGATGCTGATCCTTGTGACGATCGTGCTCATGGCTCTGATGATGCTGATCCAGGGCCGGGGGCGAAAGTAGCCTTAGAGGGATGATGAACGTGGACCAAGTATCACCCGGCGGAACTGCGGCGGCGGTCAAGCCTATCATCAGTTTCCGCAACATCTGCAAGCGGTGGGGATCCACGGTCGGCGTGGACCATGTCAGCCTCGACATCGAGCCGGGCGAGTTCTTCGCGCTGCTCGGTCCATCGGGTTGCGGCAAGACGACACTGTTGCGCATGCTTGCGGGCCTCGAGGTGCCGACCGAGGGCCAGGTCCTGATCGACGGTCAGGACATGGGCGACATCCCGCCGAACAAGCGCGCCGTGAACATGGTGTTCCAGTCCTACGCCGTGTTCCCGCATATGACGGTGGCGGATAACGTCGCCTACGGCCTCAAGATCGACCGCGTGCCTCAGCCGGAGCGGGCGGAGCGCGTGCAGGAAGCCTTGGAGCTGGTGCAGCTCGGGCAGCTTGCCGACCGCAAACCAGACCAGCTTTCGGGCGGTCAGCGGCAACGTGTGGCGCTGGCCCGTGCGCTGGTGAAGAAGCCGAAAGTCCTGCTGCTGGACGAGCCGCTCTCGGCGCTCGACGCCAAGCTGCTCGAAGCCATGCGCTTCGAGCTTTCCCAGCTGCAACAGAAGGTGGGCATCACGTTCATCATGGTCACCCATGACCAGAACGAGGCTCTGGCGATCGCCTCCCGCATCGCGGTCATGAACAAGGGCTCGATCGCGCAGCTCGGTACCCCTTCGGATCTTTACGAATTTCCGGCGTCGCGCTTCGTCGCCGACTTCATCGGTTCGGTGAACATGTTCGAAGGCACGCTGATCGATGATCAACCCGACGAGGCGACGGTCAAATGCCCGGAACTGGAGCCGCACCGCATCCATGTCCCCCATGCTGTTCTGGGCCAGGAGTCTTCCAAGGTGTGGGTCGCGATCCGTCCCGAGAAGATGAACTTGCATAAGGACGCGGACGCGCCGCCTACTTTGCCGGAGTGCCCGCCGGCTCACAATGTCGCCAAAGGGGAGATCAAGGAAATCTCCTATCTCGGCGACATCTCGATCTTTCACGTGCTGCTTGCCAACGGGGCGCTGATCCGGATATCGCGTCCCAACCGCTCCCGGTTCGACCAGGATGACTTTGGCTGGGGCGAGAAGGTGTGGGTCAGTTGGGGCGGCACGAGCCCGGTCGTGCTGCAAGGCTGAGCCGTAGCCCAACCGACTTTCAATACATCTTAGCTCACGAGGCCACTATGAGCGCCAGGCTCTCGACCAACGATCTCGAAGCATACTGGATGCCGTTCACGGCGAACCGCCAATACAAGAAGGCGCCCCGTCTTCTCGTGAGCGCCGAACGGACGCATTATACGACGGATGACGGGCGGCGCGTTCTCGACGGCACGTCGGGATTGTGGTGCGTCAATGCCGGTCACTGCCGGCCGAGGATCGTCGAGGCGATCCGCAATCAGGTCGGCGAACTCGATTTCGCGGGCTCGTTCCAGATCGGTCATCCCAAGGCGTTCGAGTGCGCCTCGAAGCTCGTCAATATCGCCCCGCCCGGATTCGACCATGTGTTCTTCACCAACTCGGGATCGGAATCGGTCGAGACCGCGCTCAAGATGGCGCTCGCCTATCATCGGGCGAAGGGCAATGCCACCAAGGTCCGGCTGATCGGCCGCGAGCGCGGCTATCATGGAGTGAATTTCGGCGGAACGTCGGTGGGCGGCATCGCCAGCAATCGCAAGATGTTCGGCACCCTGCTGACCGGCGTCGACCATATTCGCCACACCCATGACCTGTCGCGGAATGCGTTCAGCCGCGGCGAGCCCGAGCACGGGGCGGAGCTCGCCGA
>NZ_JBPPND010000212.1:0-7470 GCF_051306395.1 Methyloceanibacter sp. | reverse complement strand
GCAGAGTTCGGGCGGCCGTTCGGGTTCGCAAACTTTAGGGCCGCACCGACCAATGCTTGGTCTTAAACTCGCGAAAGGAGACACAACATGCGTGAGTGGCACAAGCCGACGATCGAGGAGACGGAGTCCGGTATGGAGGTGACGAGTTACCTGCCGGCCGAGCTGGATCGCGCTTAGTCCGGCTTTTTCTCATCTCGGAAAACGCGAGGCGGCGATCCGGCAAGGGCCAGGTCGCCGTTTCGTTTTCTGGGGTGATCGCGCAGTAAGCGACCCTCGGGGGCCAATGGTCCCCGACCCGGCTTTCCGCTACGATGGACCCTTGATGACCGGAGGCTCTGCGCTGCAACGTTCTGCGCTTCAGGTGTTCTTAATCCGGTATCAAGACAGTGTTCATGAACGAGTCATGAAAATCTCATTCGGGCTCACCATGTTTCATCATGGTATAGACCGGCTCGAAGGCGCCGCAAGAAGCGCCAATAGTCTACAAATATTTGAGGATTGACGCGTATCAAGAAGGCGGCGGCGGCGGCCCGCTACGTTATCCTCTCAAGGCCAATGGTTGAGATCGAGGTAGGAAACCGTGACCAAGATTATGAGCCCCGAGGAACTCGAGCAGGATCTGCGCGCCATCGGCGCCGCGCAGTATCACGACAAACACCCGTTTCATAAGCTGTTGCATGGCGGCAAGTTGAACAAAGGCCAGGTTCAGGCCTGGGCGCTCAACCGCTACTGCTACCAGTCCGCCGTGCCCCGCAAGGACGCGGCCCTCATAAGCCGCTGCCACGACCGCGAGCTGCGCCGCGAATGGCTGCACCGCATCATGGATCACGACGGATACGGCGAGGAGGAAGGCGGCATCGAGCGCTGGCTCGTGTTGACCGACGGCCTTGGCCTCGACCGGGATTATGTGATTTCCCGCAAAGGCGCCCTGCCCGAGACCGTCTTCGCCGTCGAGGCTTATGTCAACTTCGTGCGGGACAAGTCTCTCGTGGAGGCCGTGGCGTCCTCGCTCACCGAGCTGTTCGCACCGAACATCCACAAGGCGCGCATCTCCGGCATGCTCGAGAACTACGACTTCATCAGCGACGACGTGATGGCCTATTTCAAGCGCCGCCTCACTCAGGCGCCGCGAGACGCCGACTTCGCGCTGGAATATGTGAAGCAGAACGCGCGCACGCCCGAGGCACAACAGGGTGCGCTCGATGCGCTCCGCTTCAAGACGCACGTGTTGTGGGCGCAGCTCGATGCACTGTATCTGGCCTATGTCGATCCGGGGATGATCCCCCCGGGTGCCTTCGTGCCGGACCAGGCATGACGGGAGAGACACGGTCTCCCGGCCGGCTCATCGTCGACCGCGAGACGAAACCGCATATGCCGCCCTATCTGAAGCTCCGCCATGACGCGGGGCGCGGGCGATGGGTGCTTCTGGCGCCGGAGCGGATCCTGACGCCGGACCAAACTGCCGTCGCGGTGCTTCAACTCTGCGACGGGACAAGAACAGTGGAGGAGATCGCCGCGAAGCTTGCCGTGGAGTATTCAGCCCCCGCCGACGTGATTACCGCCGACGTGATGGATTTGCTCCAAGGCCTAGCCGACAAGGGATACATAAAGGGATGACCGAGGAGCTCAGGACAGACGAACATTTTCGGAGCGTCACCGTGGACGACGAACCGACCGCAGGCGTGGTCGGCGGCGAGGACGAGGCGGCAGAGCTATGCGCCCGTGCGCCGGTCGGCCTCTTGGCCGAGCTGACGCATCGTTGTCCGTTGCAATGTCCGTACTGCTCCAACCCGGTCGAGCTCGAGGGCGTCAAGAACGAGCTTTCCACCGAGGAGTGGTGCTCGGTGATGCGCCAAGCTGGCGAGATGGGCATTCTCCAAGTGCATCTATCCGGCGGCGAGCCCACGGCACGCAAGGACCTCGAGGACATCGTCAAGGCCGCGTCCGAGGCCGGGCTCTACTCGAACCTCATCACCGCCGCCGTGACCCTGAAGCGCGACAGGTTGGAGACTCTCCAGAAGCTCGGTCTCGACCACGTTCAGATCTCGTTCCAGGACGTCGATCCCGAAGGTGCCGAGAAGATCGGCGCCTATCCCGGAGCGACCCAGAAGAAGCTCGAAGTCGCCCGCTGGGTCACCGAGATGGGCCTGCCGCTGACCATCAACGCGCCGATCCACCGCCATAACATCCATAACGTGCCGCGCTATATCGACATGTCCGTCGAGCTTGGCGCGCAGCGCCTGGAGATCGCGCACGCGCAGTATTACGGCTGGGCCTTCCTTAACCGCGCAGCGCTGATCCCGACTTACGAGGAGACACTCGCCTCGATCGATTGTGTCGAGGCCGCGCGCGAACGCCTGAAAGGCGTGCTCACCATCGACATGGTCGTGCCCGACTACTACGCCAAACGCCCGAAGCCGTGCATGGGCGGCTGGGGCAAGGGCTTCATGAACATCACGCCGGCCGGCAAGGTACTGCCCTGTCACGCGGCCGAGAGCATTCCCGAGCTCGAGTTCGACAATGTGCGCGACCGGAAGCTGCTCGACATCTGGATGAACTCGGATGCGTTCAACGCCTTCCGCGGCACCGACTGGATGAAGGAACCCTGCCGGTCATGCGCCTTCAAGGACATCGACTATGGCGGCTGCCGTTGCCAGGCCATGGCCATGACCGGCGATCCCCGTAACACCGATCCGGCCTGCGCCTTGTCGCCCTATCACAATGAGATGGTGAAGCTTGCCAAGGACGAAGCGGCAAAGCCCGCGACCGAGTTCATCTATCGCAATCCGCGCAACGCCGCGTCAGTCCTGAAGCCGAAAGAAGAGCCTCTGGTGCCGGCAGAATAAGTGAAACGCGGAACGTTCCCATGAGGCGCCTCCAATCGCGGGGCGCCTTTTTTATGCGCGACGTGTTTGGACGGTGCCCTAGGCCACGAGCGTTGCATCCACCGGGATGGCCCTACGCCCATCACTGCCGGACAGCACCCGGTAGGCATGGATGAAGGCCAACGTCGCCACGGGCATGGCGACGAGCAGCCCAACGAACAGGGCGATCAAACCGACAAAGACAATCAGCACCAGCAGCACGACGAGACCAAGCAGCGACCAGCGATGGCCGCGCCCAATTCGCATGCTCTCCTTCATCGCCTCGATGGGACCAATATCCCTGTCAATGACGATGACGGTCGAGAACATGAAGAAGATCATCGCGAGGATTCCCGGAACGACCAGCAGGACCAAGCCGATGCCGACGGCGAGCCCGACCAGGATCGACGCCGCCAGGAACTTCCAGAATGGCCGCGGGTGCCACAGCGTCGACAAGTCCACGGTCTCCGGATTGTCGTGGGCGGCGAGAAAGAAGGCCGTGACGCCCATGCCGACGAAGGTGCTGAGCGCGAGATTGACGAGACCGCCAATCACGGACGGCGCCTCGGCGGAGGAGCCAAGCGCGGAGCCGATACCGTTCGAGATCGCGCCGACCACGCCATATGCAAAGACGATCACGACGGTGGCGCCCACGAAGAACCAGGGGCGCTTCTTGAACGTCTCCCACCCGAAACGAATGGCCGATCCCGCAGTGAAGCTCATGGCGCGAACCTACCATCGACGCGCCGATTCGGGGGACGGTCATCAATTTTCCCACAGAACCGGCGGCGGACCTCGAAGTCAGGAGATTGGCATTTTTCTCTGGCAATAATTCCTGCCTAGGTTTCCGCCTTGCAATGCCTATTTTCTTATCGGTACCATGAGGCCCAACACTCGGCTGGCCCTTTGAACCCGCCGGCGAGGGCCAAATTCGGGTTCTGACGCAACGCGTAACCGGCGCCAACGGTCCCGCTATGAGCATGTTCCGGGCTTTCCGGCCCCTCCCCCGCCTTGTGTTTGCCGCCGCTATCCTTCTTGGGGCGGCATCCAGCCCCGCATGGTCCGCTGGCACAAGTCATCCTTCGAAGGAGCGTGAGGGCGGCGTCAGCGTTCAGATGCCGCAATCGCCGGAGATGCAGCCGGTCGACATCGGCTATCTGCGCGAGATTGTCCCCCACCCGCGCCCGGCATCGCGCCTGGACGTCGAGCCCGACGATGCCGGCATAGACGGTGCGAAAATGGGCATCGAGGAGAACAATGCGGGCGGCCGCTTCATGGGCCATTTCTACGGCCTCGATGTGGAGATCGCGTCATCGCCAGAGGAAGCGCTTGCAGCGCTCAAGAAGCTCCAGGAGTCCGGCCATAACTACATCATCGTCGATGCCTCCGCGCCGACGCTTCTGAAGCTCGCCGATTGGGCGAAAGACAAGGACGTTCTCCTGTTCAACATTCGCGCCGCCGACGTGTCGCTCCGGCAAGAGGATTGCCGCCCCAACGTCATGCACATCGTGCCGGACCGCTACATGCTGGCGGATGCACTCGCCCAGTATCTCGTCAAGATGGACTGGAAGAACTGGCTCTTGGTGCACGGCTCGACCCCGGCCGACGTGGCGAACGTGGAAGCGGCGGAGCGCGCCGCGAAACGCTTTGGCGCGAATATCGTGGACGTGCGGGAGTATGTGGATGTTTCGGGCGGACGCCGCGACGGTGTCGGCCCGGTTCCGCCGGCGAAGCCGCGCAAAGAGGCAAGCGTCAACACGACCGTGGTGCCCAGCACCGGCTATGACGTCATCATGGTGGCCGACGAGGACCAGGTGTTCGGTCCGCTCATTCCTTATCGTGGCGGCGGCGCGCCACGCATCGTGGCCGGCACCACGGGCCTCTTTGCCACGACCTGGAGTCCCGGTCATGAGAAATGGGGCGCGACCCAAGCCAACAACAATTTCGAGAAGGATTTCGATCGGATCATGCTGCCGATCGATCATCAGGCCTATGTCGCGGCCAGGACCATTGGCGAAGCGGTGACCCGCAATCCGGAGAACGACTTCGCGACCGTGTCGGCCTTCATCCACGGCCCCGATCTCCAGCTCGCGCCGTTCAAGGGCATCAAGCAGCAGTTCCGCCCCTGGGACGGCCAGTTCCGCCAGCCACTTTTGATCGCTACCGAGAAAGTGCCGGTCTCCGTGTCGCCGCAACGGGGTTTCCCCCATGCAAGTCACCCGGAGATCGAAGTGGACACGCTCGGCATCGACGAGCCGGAGAGCATCTGCAAAATGTAGGCTTATTGGCCGGCGCTGCCTGAGGCGATGATGTCGCCTTCACGGTCGAGGAGCGGCACGCTGTAGCCTTGCAGGATCACGTTGATGTCGTGCTGGTTATCGGCCAGCACTTTGTTGATCTCGTGCTTGAACTGCGGCTCGTTCGGACGCACGCCCATGGTGATGCCGTAGAACGTGTTGGGCCCCGCGCTTTCTTTGACAAGCGGCGTGACCCTCAAGGGAACCTCGGCGCGCTGCGCATAATAGCCGCCGACCGGCCCCCACAGCAGCCCGGCGTCGAGCTCGCCCGAGGCGATTTCCTCGATCATCGCTTCGGCCGCCTGAGCCTGGCTTTCACCGGTGGTGTTCTCGAAGGGCTTGGCATGGGACGTCAGCCCATGCATGGCGAGAATGCTCGCTGGCGGCGTGCGCGCGAAAAGTCCGATGCGCTTCTGCTTGAGACGCGGATCCGACAACGACTCCACATCTTTGAGGGTTGCGTTGTCCTCTCGCGTGATGAGCACATAAGACGTGTGGTAGTAGGGATTGGTGTCCTCGATCAGGCCGGTGCCTTGCGCGTAGCCCATGACGAGATCGCATGCGCCATTGCCCATCGTGTTGGGCACGTAACCCGTATTCTCGGTGAACCACGTGTATTCTAGATCGTCGCCGAGCCGCTCGGCGATAAGTTCGGCGAGCTTGTTCTCGAAGCCCTCACCCTTATCGTTGGAGAACGGCATGTTGTCGGGATCGGCGCAGACCCGCAGCACTGGCGCCGCGTTCGCCGGCCCGCCGCTCACAAAGAAGCCGACCGCGCACAGCGCGGCAGCGCACAAGCTCAAAAACCAGACGCCTGCAGCCGCCCGGCGCATTGTCGATGCGTGACGTGTCAACGCCGCCTCTTCATCATCTCGGAGCCCGCACCATAGCACGGTCGGGACCATGCGGGGCGTGCGGCTTAAGTCCTCCCAAGATATGGCGATCTGGGACCTATTCCGCCAGGGCCTACTCGTCCGCGGCAGCGCAGCCCAGGATGTTTTCCGCCCGCTCCATACCCGTCGGATAGTGGGCGCCCGTGGGCCTTGGGCCGAACAACGCCATGGCGGTGCGCCCGGCTTCGATCCCATCCAACTCGTGCCGTTCCCGCAGGAGCTTCACGGCGCAGCAATCGGCCTCGAGCTCCATGCGCTTCAACTCCGGCGCGATATAGAAAAAGGCCTGCGGCCCCACATGTCCAAGTTCCTTTTTGAAATTTGCCACATGACCGAGCGTGTGGTGGCAACATTCGTGTGCCATCAGGAACTTCCCATAGTCCGGGTGCTGGCGCAGCGTCAGCGTGTTCACCACGATGACGGGACGCCCCAGGCGATCGGTCATTGACGACGCCTGCTCTGGGACATCACGAAGCGTGTAGGTCCTGATCGGACAATAGGGATTTTCGATCTCAGGCAGCCAACGTCCGGCCTGCACCTTTCCGGGAGACAGCCCGAGACCGGCGGCAGCAATCGCAACGGCGACAATCGAAAGACGCAAAATGGGACCTCCGGGCAAAGCCTCCTTCTGGCCAAACCGTAGCGCCACCCTTGGGCGCCACCAAAGTGATTTGTCGCTCCTTTCCATAGCCACCATTCTAGGCCCAAAGCCCCCGCGCGGGGATAAACACTGTGTTATTCGGCGGTTAGAGACTGCGATCGCAACGCGTAAGGGCACGGGCGTATCTGGCCGCCGCCAAATCAATGCCGGGCGGTAACGTGCGGCGGGGGAAACCCAGGCCTTTCAACTGTCCCCCACGAGGAGCAAGCATTCAGCCCCGGTTCATGCGGACCTCCCTAGACAAAGACTCATAAGCGCCAGCCGTTGATCGCGTACCCCCCGCTCCCTACATGAGCGATACCGCGATCGGCGGTCGGCGAATTTGAGACCATGGAGGTACCAAATGCTGAACCAGCTCACCGTTCCGATACTCGGCCTAGCCGTTCTGGCCGCCACCGCCGTTCCCGCCGCGGCAGACAGAGGCCGCACCCGCTTTATCGAGCCTTTGCCGCAATACGCCTACGATGCACAGCCCCCGAAGGGGGCCGTGACCACCTCTCAGCCGCGCAAATACAAGCGCAAGTTCGACCCCAAGCTCGACTTCGAGACCGAAGCCGTCTGGCGCAATCTGCGTCCAGAATGGTTCGTCGGCGGTCGTTAAAAACCGAGGACAGCCATTTAGGGGCTATTCACCGGCCTCGGATAGTGCAGAAGGCCGAACGTGGCCGCTAAGCGACAGCATTCGGAGAGGCACAGTGCTCAGGCATCTCGCCACAGCCGTTGTCAGCCTTGTCGTGCTCGTCTCGGCACTGGCG
>NZ_JBPPND010000211.1:0-4325 GCF_051306395.1 Methyloceanibacter sp. | reverse complement strand
CGCCCGATCGATTGCAGCACCACGTCGAAGCGGCGTTGGCGCGCGGCGACAGCTCCTTTGTTCTCGAACACGGAGTGAGACAGCGTCTCCACCTGGCCCTGAATGCGCTCGATGAAATCCGCGAGGCGATCGACGATGGTGTCGAGCAGCCCCATCAACACCGTGGTGCCGCTGCCGAGATTCGACTCCTGCCGATTGCACCGCGCGGCGAAGATGGGAAAGGCGCGCGGTTCGGCATAGCGGAGCGTAACGAGCCTGGCGCCGACGAGGATAAAACTGACCGGTGTCGTCTTGGTCTCGGCGTCGTCACCCAAATAGACCAGCGTCGCCGTCATGAAGTAAGTGCCGTCCTCCTGATAGAGGCGGCTCGAAGCCTCGATCTCCGCCTGCTCCTCGCGCGTCGGCACGTCGACCTTCAGCGCGCGCTCGATAATTTCCTCCTCGTCCGCCGTGGGATTGAGCAGGTCGATCCACACCGCCTCCTCGGTGATCCTGGGAAGACCAGTCTGGGCCTTGAGAGCGCCCTCGCGAAATTCATAAATGGTGAGCATCGACTCCCTGAT
The DNA here is from genome assembly GCF_051306395.1 of Methyloceanibacter sp. Lineage (GTDB taxonomy): Bacteria > Pseudomonadota > Alphaproteobacteria > Rhizobiales > Methyloligellaceae > Methyloceanibacter. Next base: position 3,762 of record NZ_JBPPND010000211.1, on the reverse strand, counting down.
CTCCGTCAGCCCCGGCAAAGCCGTTCAAAAAAAACCTTATATGCCAAGGCCTCTATGTCCAGGGTGAGACACTGTGGACAGCGCGATACCTTTGACCCCCGGTCCCGGGGAGTTTACAAATTCTTTCATGGGCTGGCTGCGCAAAGAAAGAGACCTCCTCGGGCTCCTCGTCGTCTGGGCGATTCTGCTCCAGTCGATCGCGCTCCCCTTCACGACCGGACTGCATGCCGCGACTCTGACGTCCGAGCCGGGGCAAGCGAGCATTCTGTGTACCTCCAGAGGCACGGCCGTCACCCCGGAGAGCCCCGGACAGAACAACAAGGGTCCGGATTGCCAGTGCTGCCACATGTCCTGCCGCTCAGGGTGCGGCAGCGCCTGCGGCGGCATTCTGCCGACCTTCGCCCGCGTGCCTTTGCCGTCCTCGACGGTCATTGCCGTGGTTCCGCTGCGCGTCGACGCGCCCACGCCGACACCGGCAAGACACGCTGCAGCCCAGCCCCGCGCCCCTCCCCGCGCGTAAGCTTCAAGGCGTAACCCCATCGTCCCGACGTGAGGCCGACTTGGCGTGCGCGTAGGACGCTGGCTGCGCAAACCATCCACATTACAATCAATGAGGGCGAACCGGCTCAGAAGTCCGGCGCCCATGGGGGGCTATCAATGCATTCAATTTTCTCGCGCGCCGCGATACCGGCGCTCACCCTTTGCCTGGGGGCTGCGCTCACGGCCGTTCCCGGCGTATCAAAGGCCGATTCCGATCATGGCACCGGGCCGCTTGCCGACACGCACGCGCCCGCAGGCGTCATGTTCGACCACATGCACAAGGCCGGAGAGTTCATGATCGGTTTCCGCTACGCCTATACGAGCGCCGGCGGCGACATGCTGCACGGCTCGGACAAGGCGAGCGATCAAGAGATCATCGACAAGGGCTGCAAACCGCACACCTGCTCCATGACGCCGAGCGACATGGCGATGAACATGTACATGCTCGACATCATGTACGCGCCGACCGACTGGGTGACGCTCATGGTCATGCCGATGTACATGTCCCACGACATGACCATGCGGCCGCTGAAATCCTCCATGAGTGCCATGGGCCATATGGAGCACATGGAGCACATGGAAATGCCCATGGACGACACCATGGGGCATGGCGCCCATGGCGGTCACATGGGGAGCCATTCCCACGGCACCGACGGCTGGGGCGACACGATCTTCGGACCCGAACTCAAGATCGCCGACGGCCCCGGCTATCACCTGCAATTCGCACCGATGTTCAGCGCGCCCACCGGCAACGTGGACTACAAGATGAACGGTGCCTTCACGCACTACATGATGCAGCTTGGCTCAGGTACGTGGGACTTCGTGCCCAGCATCACCTATACGGGCCGCGCCGATCGCCTCACTTGGGGCGCGCAAGTCCTCGGCGTGGTGCGGCTGGAGGAGGAGAACGACTCGGGCTACCAGTTCGGCGATGTGTTCCAGGCCACCGGTTGGGGCAGCTACCGCTTCGCCAATTGGATCTCCGCCTCGATCCGCGGCCTCTACACCGAGCAAGGCAAGATCGAGGGCCACTATAACGGCCCGCACAACCACTCGAGCCCGCCCGACCTCCAGTTCAACTATGGCGGCCGGTTCTGGGACATCGGCTTCGGCATCAACACCGTGGTGCCGAGCGGAACATTCAAAGGCCTGCGGCTCTCCGCCGAATGGCTTCAGCCCATCGGTGAGGACGTGAACGGCTACCAGCTCGAGCGTGACGGCACGTTGTGGGCCAGCGCCGGCATCGCGTTCTAGAACGGCATGGCGGCCGCTCTCCTTTCGGGGGCGGCCGCTAGTTCTTCTGCACGATGCAGGCGCCGCCGTCCTTACGAAGCGCTGCGCAGACCTCGCGCGCATCGGCGCGGCTGTCGGCGCCGATCTGCACCATGTAGAGCGCGCGGCGTCCCCGGCTCAAGTTCCGCTTCGGCAGCACAAAGGGCTCACGGCCGGCCAGCACCGATGTGTGCGCGCGCCTGAGCCTTGAGAACTTCTCCAGCGCCTGTCCTTTGGAAAATGCGCTGGACACATGCGCGCCCCAGGGCCGCCAGGCGCCGCTCGCCGTCAGCGGCTCCGTCTCGTAGACCGCACGCACCACGAGCGGCGCGAGCTTCTTGCAGGAGTCCTGCACCGTATCGCCTTCGGTCTTCAGAGACTCCGGCAGTTCGGTCTCGGGCAGCTTCCATTCTTCGGCCGCGCGTCCTGTGACGAACATCACGTAACGCCGCGTTTCGCCCGGCAGCACGCGGCTGCCCGCAAGCCAGCCGCGCACCCGCTCCTCGCCGGCGTTATAGGCGGCGGCCGCGAGCCCGAAATTGCCGAACACCTTCTTGAGGTCCGCCAAGAGGCTCGCCGAATGCTGGATCGCCGATTTCGGCTCAAACGGATTGTCGAGGCCACGATCGGCCGCCGTGCCGGGCATGAATTGGGCGATACCTTGCGCGCCTTTGGAACTGACCGCGTTGGGATTGAACCGGCTCTCCCGCCAGATTAGCCTCACGAAGGGCATGGGCGGCAGCCCGCGTTCCTCGGCCTGTTGCTGCATCAGCGGACAAACGATCTCCACGAAGGGCATGGGGCCGGCCGCCGCGAGCCCCGCCGCCTTGAGGCCGCCGGCGACGCGGGCAACCTCCGCGGTTTCCGCTCCGTGCGCGACTGCAATCCCCGCGGCGAGAAGCACCGCCACGCTCATCCCTATGCGCGCATCCCGGCGCACGGCCCTAATTCTTCGAGACGATACAGGCACCGCCCGCCGCTTGCAGCTTGTTGCAGAGCGCGTCGGCGAGTGCGGCACAAATAGCGGCGGCGGTCAGTCTCCTCATGATCGAGACCTCATGACACAGTATCGCACTCGCCCAGCATATCTCACTCGGGCCACGCCCGGAGCGCCATCTCCACGACGCGCTCAAGCTCTTTCCGGCTGGCGCCCGCTGCCGCCTGCACGGACATCCCCTGGGTGATCGTGGAGACATAGCGCGCCAGCATCGCCGGGTCGGCGTCGGCGGGGAGATCGCCTTCCGCCTTGGCCCGTTTCAGCCGCTCGCGGATCGACGTCTCCGCGGCCGCGCGACGGGCGCAGAGCTCGTCGCGGATACATTGCGCATGCTCGCCGGCGCCGGCGACGCCTTGGACCAAAAGACATCCGGCGGGGTTGGACTTGTCCGTCAGGGAGCGCGCCGTGCCGCGCAGCAACGCGGCAACAGCGTCGCGGGCCTTGGGCTTGTCCAGCGCCTCGCGAATAAATCCTGACTTTGTCTCCGCGTAACGGTCGAGCGCACTGCGGAACAGCGCCTCCTTGTTGCCGAAGGCGGCGTAGAGGCTGGGTGGATTGATGCCCATCGCCGCCGTCAGGTCGCAAATGCTCGCGCCCTCGAAGCCCTTGCGCCAGAACACCTCGAGCGCCCGGTCAAGCGCCTGATCCATATCGAAAGTCCTGGGGCGGCCTATTGCCACGGAGTCCTCTCCAAGCCGTTTTCCGATGCCTATCACCTCCCATCTTTGTAGTGGTCGTTATATAATGCTCTTGACAACCCGGGTCCAGGCACACATTTGTAGCGTCTGCTACAGAACAGCTTAGTCAGGAGACTGGACCCATGTCGAAGAAGCTCACAGGAAAAGTCGCGCTCGTGACGGGCGGCTCGCGCGGCATTGGCGCCGCAATCGCTCGGGCGCTGGCCGATGACGGCGCAGACGTTGCCATCAGCTACGCGGCGTCAGAGGACAAAG
>NZ_JBPPND010000210.1:0-5640 GCF_051306395.1 Methyloceanibacter sp. | reverse complement strand
TTTTTTGAACGCTATCGCACGGCTGGTCGGAGCTGCCATGTGTTCGGCCTGTTGATGCGGCACTGTTCATGGCCGCTGGCCATAATGCTCTCCGCAGATCGGGTCCCGGTCAAAAGCACGCGCTTCAGGTGGCGCTCTGGCACTTGTGGGTTGTCCCGGTCCGTGGGCCGACTGGCTTGGGTGCGTTATGCGATCATTGCCCTTTCCAACCTCGTTGCACGGGAAGCCGTTCCCCGCGCGTTCGTGTTGCTGCCTTATGCTGATGCCGGCAGCGGTGTTCGATAGCTCTCATTGCGGGCCATCATCGCCCAGGCTATGCGCGCGATCTTGTTGGCCAGTGCGATAGCGGCGATCTTGACCGATCGGCGCTCCATGAGCCTTATGAGCCAGGGATGGCGTGTGTAGCCCAACTGTTTGGCTCGTCTGATGACCGACAGGGCGCCAACGACCAGTAACGAACGTAAGTATCGGTTGCCCGCCTTGGAGATAGAGCCGAGGCGTTCCTTGCCGCCGGTGGAACTCTGTTTTGGGACCAGCCCGATCCAGGCACTCAAGTCACGGCCTGAACGGAAGACATTTGGATCAGGGATGCTGGCAACAAGGGCTGTGGCGATCAACGGACCAACACCGGGGATCGCTTCAAGCCGTTTGCTGGTCTTGCTGGTCCGGTGCCATGCAAGCAACCGCCGATCGGCTTCCAGGATCTGGCGCTTCACCATTGCAAGCTGTGCCGCCAGGGCCATCAGGCACGCGTGGGCTGCCGGTGGTATGCGCTCATCCTCGCCCCTGGTGATGAGATCCAACAACTTCTCGGCGCCGTTGCGGCCAATACCGGCAACAATACCGAACTCTGCAAGATGCGCCCGGATCGCGTTGATCAACGCCGTACGCTGGCGAATAAACAACTGCCGGGTCCGATGTAGCATCAGTACCGATTGCTGCTCAGGGCTCTTGATCGGCACAAAGCGCATCGTGGGGCGCTGAACCGCTTCACAGATCGCCTCAGCATCGGCAGCATCGTTCTTATTGCGCTTGACGTAAGGCTTCACATATCGCGGCGGCATTAGCCGCACCTCATGGCCCACCTTCTCAAGTTCTCGAGCCCAGTGATGCGCAGTCGCACAGGCCTCAATGCCGATGACGCACCCCGGCGGCTTGCGAAAGAAGGGCAAGACCTGAGACCGCCTCAGTTGCCGACGGACGATCACCGCGCCAGACGCATCAATCCCGTGAACTTGAAACACCGACTTGGCGATATCCAAACCAATCGTTGTAATCTCTTGCATGGATGGCTCCTCTCAATTGTGATCGCTTCAACAGCAACCACAGTGTGGCACCTGGATGCCGGTGGAGGAGCCGTCCACAGCATCAAAAGCAGACATCGCGCCTCCAGTGTTAGGTAAATCTCGCTAGCACACGCGCAGTAAGTGTTTCACACGCTTCACCTGCAAAAGGAAAGGTGTCGCGCAGGGCGTCATGCAGGGCGGGAGCCAAAACCGTTTGCAGCCGCCGCCGCGCACGTAGGAGCCTAGTCTTGACCGTTGGAGGAGCAATCTGCAATGCGTCAGCGGTTTCCTCGACGCTCAGCCCTTCGACCTCGCGTAAGATGAAGACAATCCGGAACGCGTCCGGTAAATCCGCTATGGCTTGCTCGAGAAGTCTGGCGACCTGGCCTCGCGCGGCGTCGGCTTCCGGTGACGATGAAGCGGCGGACCCTCCCATCAAATTCTCCCGATAATCATCGATAAGGGCAACGGATTGTGTACGAAGCTGGCTGAGCTTGCGTTGCTCGGACCTGCGCCGGCCGAGAGCTTCGTTCAATACGATCCGCGTCAGCCAGGTGCTAAGAGACGACGCACCTGCAAATTTGTCGATCGCGGCGAATGCCTTGAGGTATCCATCTTGGACAGCGTCCTCAGCGTCCGCCGGGTCTTTCAGAACACTCCACGCAGTTCGATAGAGACGTTGATTGTTGCGTCTGGTCACGACGCGTACGGCGAGCGTATCGCGCTGAGCTATTCGTCTCGCGAGCTCAATATCGGTCAGAGTCTCATAGTCCAGCGCAACGCTTGTCATGTTTCCTACTGCGATGCCGAACCCGACTGGAGTTGGCTCGCGAGTTGCTCGGCGTGCTTTTGGTGCGCCCGGAATACTCCCAGACCGCTTTGCAGCAACGCCTTTAACTCGGCACTCTGCGCGTCCGGAATGAGTGTGTCGCTCAGCGCGGTGTTGACCATCTTATGATAGGCAACCTCATTGTCCATGTAAGCCCTGTCGAAAGCCGCTTTATCCAAGCTCGCAAGCTTGTTACGGGTAGCTTCGCCTGCTTGGTGAGGCTTTGGCTGGTGGGATTGTCCGCCGGCTTGACATTCAATTTCTTTACCAACGCCAAAGCCTGATTGTTCACCGTCGTATGGTCGCCAACCATCTGCTGTCCAAAGGCGCGGACATCGTTATTTTTCGACTTGTCCAAGGCCTGGCTAGCGGCCTCGATGTCGATCTGTCCCGCGGTATAGGCGATATGGGCAATTTGGGGATCGGTGGGCTTTGTCGCCTGATCAGCCGCAACAGCGGCCTGGCGAACAGAAGGGTGCCCGACAGAGCACCGGACGGTCTTGTGCGTACCACTTTCCTTTCGCTGTCGGCGAAGCGTGCCGCTTGCGCGAAACGCTTCACTCGGCTTGAGCCATTTGATGCGAAATGGGGCAAAGAGGTTCCCGGCGCTTAGCCTCGTCTAGGGTTCTCGACGTAGCCGGCGGTGACCTCGCCTTTGTGGGCGGCGAAGGCTGCCAGGACTTCGGCCTTCTCACGCTTTGGGATCTTGAGGAAATCCAGGGTCCGTCCAAGCTCCGCTGCGACCTCATCAAATTCTGCCGGGGAGATCCGAAGGTGCCGGTGGGCCTCTTCAAGGCCGAGCGGCGTCGTGCCGGGTTTAGTGGCCGTGAATTGGAACGGCCCACCCGAAACGTCGCAGACCCACAGCGTTCGCATAAACTTGAGGCCGGGCAGTCTTCCCAGATTCTTGGTGTGCCATTCCCGCAGCTGCGGGTTCTTGGAGTTCTGACCGACGATAGGGTTTTTCACGACGGCGTCGCTGAAGTGATCCACCGCCGCCGCGATGGCAAAGACGCCGCCCAGCCGCTCGTACAGACTTTTCTCAGGCGTGGTTTGGGCCTGTGCGTACGCGTTGTTGGGCCCTCCCGTAGTCACTGGGAAGGCGCTCAGCGCCAGGCCTGCGACCATGGTTCGTCTTGTGATAGTCGAAATGTCCTGTGCCATTGCTCATCTCCTTAGTGATGGCGACGGCTAAGGGCCGAGCATGCCCCGCCGCTAAGTCGCGAAGTACCTGAACATTGGATGGCACGACCCCTCGATAGGTTCCCGTTAACAGGGCTTTTAACGCCAACTAGCCTTAGACTCTCCGGACGCAACCAAGATTGTCTGCTTTGTTGGGTCAGAACAGACCCTCGCGGCAATGCTGCGGCACGTCGGCTCCGTGCCATGAGCGGCCCTGCCAGCTGACGCGCCGTCGCCACGTGATGGCGTTTTCTACCAGGTACTGCGGGTCAGCCCTGTGACACATGGGCCAGGCGCCTACTTGGTGGGGACGTAACCGAAGTAGTTCCTGAATTCGGCGGTGACTGCATCGATGGCGTGGGCATCACCGGTTAGGCGGCCGATCATCAGCGCGCCCTGAGCGCCGGCGAAGATTTGCATCGCAACGTCGCGCGGGCGCTGGTCTTTGATTTGGAACTGGCCGCGCTCTGCGCCTTCGCGGACGATGCTCTCCAGCAAATCGAGATGCAGCTTGGTGAAACGGTGCAATGCGCTTTGCACGGACGAAGAGACCCCATCAAACACCGCCGCGAACGATCCACCGGGGCACATGCGCTCGCCCTTGCCGTGAATGTCTCGAAACATTTCGAAATAGCGCTCCAGCCGCGCGGCCGGATCCTCGCCATCGACTTTCGCCAAGTATGTCCGTACCAAGTCCGCCGCGCGCTCAAGCACGGCCAAAGCGAGGGCCTCCTTGGAGTCGAAATAGTGGTAGAGGCTTGGCTTTCGGCATCGTCTGGATTGCAGCATTTTCGCTCTTCGTCGCCGTCTATGGGCCGATGCTGCTGACCGTCAATCGGTGAGGAGAGCATCTTCAGAACCAATGAGCCTCTTCGAGGCTGAAAACACCTGCGCCTACACGTGTGCCCACAGGCTGCTGAAAACCGGATAAGTATTGGTCGGAGTGGCAGGATTTGAACCTGCGACCCCCTCTCCCGAACGAGGGTCTTCGGAGCTTACCAGACTGCGCGGTGCGTTTTCGTTGGTGCCCGCACGGCTCTGGTAGAGTGGGGCGAGCTTTCCCACATGTGGGAGAGCTAACCGCAAGAGGTACAGACTTAAAATGCCCCAACCAGTTGTCGTCACCATCCCCCACCGGCTCGGCAAGGACGAGGCCAAACGCCGACTGCAGGCCGGCTTCAGCAATGTACACTCGCATGTGGGCAACAGCTTCGTCACGTTGAAGGATACCTGGGCCGGTGATCATCTGGATTTCCAGGCGAACCTGCTCGGCAAATCGACCACCGGATCGGCGGACGTGGCCGATGATCATGTGCGGCTCGAAGTGCAGCTTCCGTGGGTGTTGGCAATGATCGCCAACAAGGCCAAGGCCTTAGTGAAGCGTCAGGGGCAACTCATGCTGGAGAAGCCAACGTCGAAGCGTTGACGCAGGTGTCCTGGTGGGACACTCGTGCCAGAAAACATAGTGATCATATGGGAAGATGAGTCTCCGACTTACTAAGCGCATTGAACCGTGCGGAAACGCGGATGTCGCAACCACGCGTGGGAGGCAAACAATAAACGCACCTTGTGCTTAGCACTCTTGATAATGCTGATGCCGAGCACTTACGCTGCCGCCTTGCTGGCCGAAAGCGCCGCGGGAAAGCGCTTGCACGACGCTAACTGCATGGGATGCCACAACACCGACATCTCGCCAACGTCTCAACCATTGCGGGTATGGATATATTTATCGCGCTAGGCTTGTAATCCGCCTCATCAAGCTCCATATGGTTAGTACTGGCACGCCGGATCCCTAGGCGCTGACGGTCAAGATTATCGTGCCGATTACGTGCACGCTCCTTTCCCGAATATTAGCACTCAGCACCACTGCCCTTGAAGGGCCAGGGTCCGGCGGTTGTCAGCCTGCGAAAATGCTTAAACCCACGAGGTATTTCATGACCGTCACCCATAGTCCCCAAGCTGCCGCCGACCAGGTCCTCGCGGCCTACCGCAAGACTACAGACCAGCTCGGCAACCTCGGTCTCGATACCACCGTACCGGAGGGCGTGCGCGCTCTTGCCAAGAAGGCCATAGCGCAGACCCGCGAAGCCTATGACCGCTCCTGGCATGCTTTCGATGCGTCCTTGACGACGTTCGAACGGACCTTCGACGCTGCCGGCCAAGGTGCTGCTGCGTTCAACCGCAAGATCGTCGACCTCGCCCGGCGCAACGTCGATTCGAGCTTCGACTTGGCCACGAGCCTTGCGGGCGCCAAGGACCTCGCCGACGTAGTGGAACTGCAAGCGGCCTTTTGGCGCAAGCAGTTCGGCGTATTGACGGCGCAAGCAGAGGAAGTCCGTACAC
>NZ_JBPPND010000209.1:0-12820 GCF_051306395.1 Methyloceanibacter sp. | reverse complement strand
GGTGTCGAAGCCGACGATCTCCGAAACGTCGGTCCGCGCCGGCGCGTTCTTGGCGTGCCAAGCTTCGAGCCGCGCCCGGCGCTCCATGAAGGGCAGGGGGCGCAAGTCCTCGCCGCCCTCGAACAAGAGATCGTAGAGGCGGATATGGGCGGGATGCGATTTCAGCATCGCCGCCGTCACCGTCTTGCGGTTGAGCCGTTGCTGAAGATCGTTAAACGGCGCCACATCGCCGCCGCGCAGCACCAGAAGCTCCCCGTCGAGCACCACGCCGTCCGGCAGAGCCTCGACGACATCGGGGAAGGCGCCGGAGATATCATCGCCGGTGCGCGAGAAGAGCCGCTTCTCGCCCCTTTGATGCGTGGCCTGCACGCGGATGCCGTCCCATTTCCACTCGGCAACGAAGTCGCCAGGTGTGATGGCCGCAAGCTCCCGGTCCTCGATGGCGTGGGACAGCATCAGCGGGCGGAACACGGCGCTGCCGCTGGTGTCGGGCCGTGGCGCCAGATCCGTGAGCCAGGCGAATAGCGGCAGGTAAGGAGGCGCAAGCCCATGCCAGACCTCTTCGATCTCCGAGAGCGGCTTCCCTGACCATTGGGCGAGCGCCGTCTTGGCGAGACGCGCCGAGACGCCGACGCGCAACGCCCCGGTCAGGAGCTTCAGCAGCGCCCACCGCCCCGTCGCGTCGAGCCGGTCGAGCCAGCCCGCAAGCAGTTGCGGAACCTCGGTCGGATTTACAGTCTGGACCCTCTCGACCACGTCGGCGAGCCGAGGGGGGTCTTGGCTCTCCTCGTGCGCCGGCCAGAGCAGCGAGATGGTCTCCGCCGTGTCGCCCACATAGTCGCGGGAGAGCTTGAAGAGGACGGGGTCGACACGGGCCTCCAGCATCTCGGCGAAGATGCGGCGGAAAGGAACGCGGAAGAACAGCCCGTCGGTGAGGACGGCAAGCGCGTAACCCCGGTCCGGGTCCGGCACGCTTGCGAAATAGTCCGCCATCAGGCGCAGCTTGTCGTTGCGCGAGGGCGTATAGGCGAGCCGGTCGAGAAGCGCCGAGAAGGCCTTCACTGGTCTTCGTCCTCGCGGCCGATCAGCGCCAGCGCCCGGCCGCGGCGTCCCGTCGTCCCAATGTGGTGGAGCAGCGCATCCTCCCGCCCATGGGTCACCCAGATCTCCTCGGCGCCGGTCTCGGCGATGGTCTCCGTCAGCTCGCGCCAGTCGGCATGGTCGGAGATGACGAGGGGCAGTTCTATGCCCTGTTGCCGGGCGCGCGCCCGCACGCGCATCCATCCCGAGGCGAAGGCAATGAGAGGATCGGGCAGCCGGCGCGACCAGCGGTCGGCAATGGCGGATGGCGGCGCCAGGACGATTGCGCCCTTGAGCTCATCGCGGGGCGCGCCTGTCGCCGGCACAAGCGGCCCGAGTGCCACGCCGACGGACTCGTAGAGATCGCAGCACGATTGCAGGGCGCCGTGGATGAAGATTGGCCGGTCGTAACCCGCCTCGCGCAACAGCGCGATCATCCGCTGCGTCTTGCCGAGCCCGTAAGCGCCGACCACATGCGCCCGCTCGGGGAACTGCGCCACCGAGGTGACGAGCTTAGCGACCTCTGCTGCGGCATCGCCATGCTGGAACACGGGCAGAGCGAAGGTCGCTTCGGTGACAAAGAGGTCGCACGGCACAAGCTCGAAAGGGACGCAGGTCGGATCGGCGCCGCGCTTATAATCGCCGGAGACGACGGCCCGCGCCCCTTTGTATTCGATCAGCACCTGCGCGCTGCCCAGCACATGGCCGGCCGGATAGAGCGTGACCGTGACGTCGCCGACGGTCAGTGGTTCTCCATAGGGGAGGGATTGGCTTCGCTGTGGCGCGCCTTCGCCGAGCCGGGCATCCATGATGGCGAGCGTCTCCGGTGTCGCCAGCGCGGCGGCGTGCCCCGGCCGGGCATGGTCCGAGTGGCCATGGGTGATGACGGCGTGGGAGACGGCCCCATTCGGGTCGACATAGAACCCCCCGGGCCGGCAATAGAGGCCCTTGGCGTCGACCTTGAGCCACGTGTCGAATCGATCCGGCTTCATTTCTTCAGAACTGTGCCGAGAATATCACGGATTAACCAACCACAGATTGAGTTGTACCGGGTTGCACGCAACCTGGTTGCGGGTGCCCCGGGCAGTCTCGCGCGTAAGATGCACCTTGGGAAATGCAGCGGGCGAGTGAGGCGCGGTGCAGGGGGGCAGTATAGCAGGGAGCCGACCGGGCTCCCGCGCAAGCGGGGCGTTGCTGTCCGCTGCCCTCCTTTTTGGAATGCCTATCGATCCGGTCTTCGCCGAGCCCGATACACCCCATTGGGACCCGATACACCCCATTGGGAAATGTTCAGCGGCTTCGAGGCCAGCAATAATTACGCAAGTGGCTATGTGGGTGGCGGCTATGCGTTTGGCAATCTCTACGCGCCGGGCTGGCGGGTTCGCGCCGTCGGCGCCTATGGCCGCTATCACTATGACGGCGCCTTGTTCGACGGCAGCGACTATGTGGGGACCACCTTCGACGGCCAGGTGGGGTTCGCCTCCGCGCAGGTCGGCTATCAATTCCGGCCGGGTGCCGTGATCGTCAAGCTCGTCGCCGGTATTGAAGCGGAGGATCAGCATATCGAGCCGCGCGATCCGAACAATTCCGTTCAAGTACCGAGGTCGGCCTACGGCTTGTCGCCGAGACTTGGTACGACATCTCCTCCCGCTGGTTCCTCTCGGCCGACGCGTCCTACGGCACCGCCTTCCAGGAATACTACAGCCTTGCGCGCGTGGGCTTTCGCGTCCGCCCGAAACTTTCTTTAGGTGTCGAGGGCGGTGCGCTCGGTAACGAGGAATACGACGCAGGCCGGGGCGGAGGCTTCGTGCGCGTCAACTTCCGCGAACTCGAGGCCACGTTGTCCGGCGGTTTCACCGGCGACTATCTTATGGAAGATCAGCGGCTATGTGGCGGTCGGACTCTATCGGACGTTCTAAGAGGAAGCGAAACCGAAGAGACAAACCAAAGTGCACTGCCGGCCCCGCCCCGGCAGTGCTTTGCAGTCTCAGCATACCTTGCGGCATGCCGCTCTGGTCGTGCGTTCTGCGTAGAGGATGTCGCTGGATGATGTCACCCGGAGACTCTCTCCAGTCCTCAGGATGACACGAAGACGACAGATAAGGCAATTGAGAGTTGCCGCTTACCCGCACTTTCTTGGGACAGTCATTCTTCGCGAAGAGAAGCTGTCGTGCGGCGCGCAAGACGGTGTCTAGGGCGCAGCCTTCGGAGTGCTCTCCGTCTCGGCGGCTTCTTTGGCTTTTCGCTCGGCTTGCCGCGCCGCCTCCGCCGCCTCGACTTCCGCCGCCCAAATGGCAAAACGCTGGCTGAGCGCCGCGCCATTTTGGTCCCACCACGCGTCGTCGAATTTCAGCGCTTTCTGGAAGTTGGCCGGTGCGGTCGGCAGGAATTTCTGCATGTCCACGCCGATGATGGGATGTGTGCCGACCAGCTCCAGAGCGGATTTGCGCATCGGGCCATAGGAGGTGAGCCTTGCTTGCGCCGCGAGCTGCTCGGGTGCCGTGGCGAAGCGGATAAAGCGCATCGCCTCTTCCTTGTTTTCCGAGGTCTTGGGGATCGCCCAAGCATCAACGTCGTAGATCTGCCCGTCCCACAAGACGCCGACATTGTGGTCACCCACAGCGGCGCGGAAAATGCGCCCGCTATAGCCGGCGGTCATCGCCACCTTGTCCTCGAGCAACCAAGTGATCGGCTGTTCGGCCTTGTCCCACAGAAAAACGTCGTTCTTGATCTTGTCCAACGCGGCGAACGCGCGGTCCGCGCCTTCCGCAGTCGCAAGCTCGCTATAGACGCTTTCGGGTGGAACTCCGTCGGCCAGCAATGCCAATTCGATTGTGCGGTGTGGATTCTTGGGCAGGCCGCGCTTTCCGGGAAAGCGCGCTGTGTCCAAAAGCGCGCTGATATTCTCCGGCTCGCCCTTGCGGAACGCGTTCCGGTCGAAGGCCACCGCCGTGGACCAGGCCACGCTTGCCACGCCGCAATCCGACACCGCGCCGGTGAAGAAGTCGTCCGCGGCGCTGCTGCCGCCTTGGGCGTTGGTGTCAAGCGAAGCGATATCGATCGTCTCGAGCATCCCGGCCTTGCACAACGTGCTGAGCGCGCCTGCAGACACGTCAACCACGTCCACCGGTGTGCCGCCCTCGATCAAGGATTTGAGCTTCGGAAGTTTGCCGTCGTAGATTTCCGTCGCGATCACCGTGCCGGTTTTCTTGGCGAAGGGCTCGAACAAGGCGACCTCTTGCGCCCGGCCGTAAGCCCCGCCCCAGGTCGCCACGCTGAGCGTGTCCTGGGCACGGGCGGTATCCGGGTGACCTCCGAGCACGACGGCGAAAGCCAGGGCGATAGGCACGGCTCGGCGGGCGGTCGCGGTGTCTCCCAGAAACTGTCTTTGGCGGTGGCTGAACACGAGCGGCGGTCTCAGTCGAAATCTTCTGCGGTTGCGGCCTCAGCGCGGCGCGGCCGAGGTGCTCTTAGGGTCAATTTCCGGCGATCCAGCTCCGAGGGTGGGGCGATTCGCTCTTTGGATCAGGGGGTCTGAGAGCGAGCCGTGCAAGGAGACTCGCGGCGGCGTCTCCATGACGAGCTGCGAGGCATCCAACGGCGCGACAGGGTCGGCGATCAGGAAGTCCCAATCAAGGGTTTGCTGCGCCACATCCATCCCGCCAGACCCTGAAACCAGGCCACTCGGGGTCTGCATGCGGAAGGATCGGCACCAAAGATGGCCGGCGGAGAGGCTGCAATCCGCATCGAGCGAGGTGAACGCCGTGCCCGCGCCGCGACTCCAGCCGTCGCTCCCGGACGCGGACGTTGCCGCGAGTTCTGGAAAGTCGATCGGCACTGCGCCGTTCTGAGCGGTGATTTTGACCTCACCGACCAGCCCCCGGATGAGCTCGCCGCGCGTGGTGCCACCGCTCGAGACATCGAGCTTTACAGTGCTCAGACCCCTCAGGGGCACGCCGAGCGCAAAGGGGTGAAGACAGGTGTCGATCGAGATGCCGGCAAGGGTGCCGACCAAGGAGGCGACGGTTCGCGCGCCTGAAAGGTCGAGCCCAGCGCGTCCCGATGCTTGGCCGCCGCAAAGGTCGAGCTCGCCAATCTCGCCGGAGACTGTCCCACCCTTGGCGTTGATCGTGAAGCCGCCACGCCCAAGCTTCAGGCCCGCGGCCGACATTTCGCCGGCGGAGACGCGCAAATCCGCATCGAGATGTTTCAGCAGGAATCCGTCGAACCCAGCCACCTCTTGCGCGCTCGCGTCGCCGCGGCCGAGATAAGGATCGAGCATGAGGGTCTCGAAGGCGAGCGTGCCTTCGACCCGGGGCCGTGTGCTTGCCGTGACCGAGAAAAGTCCGACCGCTTCGTTCCCGTCGAGTTCGAACGTGCCGTCGTCGAACGTCATCGTCGACCCGCTCCAATGGACCGTGCCCGAGGCGGCGACGTTCTTGAGACTGTCCCCCTCGGGGATTGCGACGCCCACCCAATTCAAAAAGCGGCGGGCGTCCGGCAGGACCGTCTCCATGTCGCCGCTGCCTTCGAGGCCGTCCGCCGCGCGCACCGTGCCGGAAAAGCGTGCCGTCACCGGTTTGGAGGTAAGTTTTATCGTGACCGGCGCGGCCTTGCCCTCGACGGTCTCCGTGATCTTGCCGCTGTCCAGCGAGAAGGCCACATCCTCGCCATTGAAGTCGAACGACCCGAGCGCCGCGAGCACGCCGCTGCGGCCGCGCGCGCTGAGCCGAATATCGAGCTTGTCAATCAGCCGCTTGCCGGATGCGGACTTGACCGTTCCGCGGCGGATGCGGACGGCCTCCAACGGCGGGTCGGTCAGCGCATCGGCAAGCATCGCCGCGAACGGCTGCTCCGCCCCGCCTTCGCCGGCACTTTCCTTCAGCGTGATGGTCGGCTTGCCGAGCCGCAGCGCGTCGAGCTGCACCCGTCCCATCAGCAGCTCGGCAAAGTCGAGCGTAACCTTGAAGTCCGGCGCCGTGACGGTGCGGACCGCAGGGAGGTTGGCGGCGTTCGAAAGCACGAAGCCGCCGCGTAGCGAGGGCGGGAAATAGTGCACCTGGAGCGGCTCCGTCAGCGTGACGGTGCCGCCGGTCCAGTCCGACAGGGAAGCCGCCACCCGGTCCCGCAGTTCGGAGGACGTTCCAAGCTGATGTGGGAGCAGGAGCGCAAGCCCCGCGACGACAACCGCGACAAGCCCGACAAGAAGCCATTTCCAAGGACGTTGGCGCGGCTTCATACCGACCTTTCCGCTTTGCTGACTGCGCGAAGCTCGCTGCGAAGGGGCCGGGCGCTCCTGAAGAGCGCCGCATGGCCCGCTTCATCTAGCCTAAACCGACTGGCCCAGGCGAGCCCAACCGTCACATTCTCTTGGGTTATCAAGAGATCCGCAACGCCCATTCGGGCCTTGTTTCAGCCGCTGCGGGCCGGCTCGCCGGGGATCCGGGGCGGCTCCTGGCGATAATCCCGTGCAGCAGGAGGACCGGGGCCAAGCTGACCAAGACGATAGTCAGGGCCGAGAGCCCGGCCTCTTCGTAGCGGTAAAGGGAGGCGAGCGTGAACACCTGGGTAGCGAGCGTATCGAAGTTGAAGGGCCGCAGCAGCAGAGTGGCCGGCAGCTCCTTCATGGAGTCCACGAAAACCAGCATGGCCGCGGCGCCGAGCGCCGGGCGCAACAGCGGCAGGTGCACCGTCCATAGCATGTCGCTCACCGTGGCGCCGAGCGTACGGCCCGCGGCGTCGATATTCCGCGAGATCTTGCTCAGTCCCGATTCCACCGCCCCCAGCGAGGCGGCGAGGAAGCGGATCGTGTAGGCGAGCACGATGGCGAACGCCGTGCCGGAGAACAGGAGGCCAGTGGAGACGCCGAACAGCGAACGCATGGCACCGTCGATGGCGTTATCGAGGCCGGCGAGCGGAATGAGCAGACCGATGGCGAGCACGGTGCCGGGCACCGCGTAGCTGATGGCGGGCACGAGGCTTGCCACGTGAACGAACTTGGAGCGGGTCAGCCGCCGCCCATAGGCAAGCACCACGGCGAAGGTCACGCCGAGGACCGCGGCTGCGAAGGCCAGCGCCAGGCTGTGCAGCGCCGCCTGCCAGAAGTCCGGCGACAGGCCCGACGAGATATGAACGATGGCGTCGCCCACCAGCACATAGGCCGGCAGCACGAAGCCGACGAGGAGCGGCAGGGCGCAAGCTACAGCGGCAAGCGCGCCCTTCGCGCCGGGGAGCGTGTCTTCCGGCAGGTCGCGGTATTTGCCGGTCGTGTGATGGAACCGCCGTCCGTGCCGTAAGGCGCGCTCCAGAGCGAGCAGGGCGAAGACGAAGACCAGCATCACGCAAGCGATCTGCGTGGCGCCGGCAAGGCTGCCGCGATCGAGCCAGGTGTCGTACACGGCGACCGTGAGCGTGCGCACGCCGAAGAACTCCACCGCGCCGATATCGTTCAAGGTCTCCATCAGCGCGAGCGCCACGCCGGCCGCCAGCGCCGGACGCGCGAGCGGCAGCGCGATCTGCCAGAAGGTTTCCGAGGCGCTCCGCCCCAGCGTGCGGCTTGCCTCGATCACGCAGACAGACTGGGCGATGAAGCTCGCCCGCGCGGTGATGTAGACGTAAGGATAGAGCACCGCGCTCATGACGAAGATGGCGCCGCCGAGGCTGCGAATGTCCGGGAACCAGTAGTCTCGCGCATTCTGCCAGCCGAACAAGCCGCGCATGGCGGTCTGCACTTCGCCGGAATAGTCAAACAGCTCCAGATAGCAGTAGGCGATGATGTAAGTGGGCATCGCGAGCGGCAGGAGCAGAAGCCACTGGAATGCGCGGCGCCCGGGGAAGCGGTACATGGTGACGAGCCAGGCCGTGCCGGTGCCGATCAAGAGCGTGAGAACGCCCACGCCCAGCATCAGTCCAAGCGTGCGCCGCACGGCGCCAGGAAGCACGTTGGCGATGAGATGAGGCCAGGTATCGCCGCTCGGCTGAAGGGCGATCACCGCAATAGCGATGAGCGGCGCGAGCGCGATGAGGGACAGGATCAGCGCCGCGACGGACCAGCCCAAATTGCCGCTCTCGGAAAGCCGGACAAGCCTTCGACGAAAGGAAGCGGGCTCCGGGGGCTGGCCTTTGGCCGCCTGGTGGTCAGCGCCGGCCAGCGATACCGCCCTCGCGGCCGGAGGCCTTGCCCGCCACGAGCGCAGCCACCGCCTCTTGCGACAGGCATTGATCCGCCTCCTGAAGCGCATCGGCGAAGGCGTTGGCCGCGTCGATCACGGGGTCGACCAAATCGGAACCGGTGAGCGCCAGCGCGCAGGCCTGCATGGCCGGACAGCGATGATTCTGAGACGCGGCGATCAGCGAGATCGCCATGCATTCGTCCGGGCAGAAGCCCGAGCAGCCGAACGGATAATATTCGATCTTGCGCGAGGCAGACGAGCGCACGGCCCGGACCCAGCAGGCAAGTTCCGTCACGGCGCGCTTCGCGCGCGACGGCCCGAGGATGCGGTTGTACTCGTTCCAGCCGTTCTCCCAGCAGGCGATATAGCCTGTGTCATAGCCGGCAAGCCAGCACCGGAAGCCCACGCCTACTAGCCACTCGGCGCCGCTCCGCGCCGGAATAAAAGCGCGCTGCCCAGCGTGCTCATCAATTCTCTTATGAAAGCTCATCGTTGTCCCCTCATGAGCTTGGCCCTTCGTCGAAGCCGATTTTGTCCACCAGCTCGCTCGCCGCCTTGCGCCGTGCCGCGATCTCATTGAGCGAGATCGGGTCCGACTTGAAAGCCCCCCACGACTGCACGAGCTTTGACCACGGAACCCCTTCTTTCACGGGGTACTCACTGTTCACGTCCGCGTACATCTCCTGGCCTTTATCGGAAGCCAGAAACTCAACCAATTTTACCGCGTTCTCTTTGTTGGGCGCGTTCTTCGCCACGATCGCACCGGACACATTCACATGCGTGCCGCGGCCGTCCGCGTTGGGGAACAGCATGTTCACGGAATTCGCCCATTCCTTTTGCTCGGGGTGGTCCTCGTCCGTGAGCATCTTGCCCATGTAGTAAGTGTTGCCGATGGCGATGTCGCACTCGCCCGCATAGACGCCCTTGACCTGAAGCCGGTCGTTGCCCGCGGGCTTGCGCGCCAGATTGGCCTTCACCCCGCGCAACCACTCCTCCGTCTTCTCCTCGCCGTGATGGGCGATCATGGAAGCGATCAGCGCCACGTTGTAGGGATGCTGGCCGGAGCGGATGCAGATCTTGCCGCGCCATTTCGGATCGGCGAGATCTTCGTAGGTAATGGCGTCCTCTTCCACCCGGTCCTTGGAGGCATAGACGACGCGCGCGCGGTGGGTCAGGCCGATCCACTCGTTGTTCTCGCCGCGATAAGCCGGCGGAACCGCGTCCGCGACCGTCTCTGACTCGATCGGCTGAGTGATGCCCGAAGCCGTTGCTTGACTGAGATTGCCAATATCGGTGGTGAGCAGCACGTCGGCGGGGCTGTTGCGCCCCTCCGCCTGGATGCGCTCGATCAGACCCTTCTCGGCGAAGATGACATTGGCCTTGATGCCGGTCTCGTCGCTGAACTCTTTGAGCAGCGGTTCGATGAGATACGGCTGACGGTACGAATAGATGTTGACCTCGCCGGGCTCTTCGGCGCCGGCAAGCGAAACCGCGTAAGCAGGGATAAGAGTTGCGAGCGCCGCCGCGCACGCCAAGGTCCAACGCATCGAGTGCCTCCAATGGCCGGGGTTCAAGGCCCCGGTATCGGACTGAAAGAATTACGCCGCTCCGGTGCGCACCAAAGGGCTATTATTCCGCTTAAGGCTTGCGCTCGGGCACTGTCAACAAGATTATCGAAATGGAACCTAACTTAGAAGCCTTCTAACTAGTGAAGATAGATTAGAAAAGTTCAAGAGACAAAGTAATCAATCCCGCTGCCGCAGTAGAACAGTGGCAAGGCACTCTAAAAGTTCTGTTGATTGTCGGTGATTTCGCAGCTGCGAAAGTGATTGGTCAAACCGTGCGTGTGACGCTTAGGCGCGGAACAGGCGCTCGGCGGGAAAGATCACGTCGGCGGATGTGCCCACTCCGGGCTCGCTGGAGAGCTCGAGTCGCGCGCGGATCGCGTCCGTCAGCGCCTTGGTCAGGGGCAGGCCGAGGCCCGTGCCGGACTGGCGTCGCGGCGAGGTGTCGAGCTGGTGGAAAGGCTGCATGGCGTAGGCGATGTCGTTCTTGCTCATGCCCACGCCGCTGTCGCGCACCCGCAAGCGCAGTTCGCCGTCCACCATCGTGCCGGACACGATCACTTGCCCGCCCTCCTTGGTGAACTTGATGGCGTTGGTGAGAAGATTGAGCAGAACCTGCCGAAGCCGCCGTGGATCCGCCACGACCACCGGGAGGTCGTCGGCGAGAGATGTCCGGAGCACGATGCGCGTGCGCTTGGCGAGCGGCTGCAAGCTCGCGACGCAGGCCTCGACCACCTCCGCCACATCGACCGCGGTGAAATCGAGCTCGAATTTGCCGGCCTCGATCTTCGAGATGTCGAGTAGATCGTTGAGCAGGCTAAGCGCATAGAGCCCGCTCTGATGAATGTCCTCCGCGTAACCCTTGTAGCGCGCGCTGCCGATCGGCCCGAAGCGCTCCTGAAGCATCAGTTCGGCGAAGCCGATCACCGAATTGAGCGGCGTGCGCACCTCGTGGCTCACCTTGGCGAGAAAATCGAGCCGCCGCGTGGCGGCGTCCGCGTCGACCGCGCGGTCCGGGGAAGGAACAACGGTAACCGCGGGCTGAGGCGCGGGTGGTGGCTCCGTTTCGGCCTCGGGCGCCGGCTGCTCGGACTCCAGGTCGGCCTGATCGATCAGCCGTAGCAGGCGCGTGTCCGCGTCCTTATCGAGTGTCGAAAGTGCAAAGGTGACTTTAATCCGCCGCCGCGACCGCGTCAGCGCGTCAACCTGTTCGGTTCGTCCGACCATATCCCCGGCCTGAAGCAGCGCGGCCCCGCCGGGCAGGATGGCGTCGATGCCGCCCGCCTCCAAAAGCTCGGCCGGAGACCGGTAGCCGAAGGCATAAGCGAAGGCGCTGTTGGTATAGATGAGGGCCTCGCCCTCCAGGATCCCGATCGCCGCTGGCATCGCCTCCAGCAGGACCTCCAGGCCCTCCGGCGCAAGCACGAGCGGCTCCTTGGCGTCGTCGGGCTTTGCGGTGTCCGCTTTGGCTTGTCCGTTGGTCTCGGGCAGAGGAGAGGTCGCGCCGGGGCCGGGGAGAACGCGGCCTTCCAGCGCGCGCGCGATATGCTCAAGCGCCTCGCGGTCTCCCTCTTCGATGCGCCGTTGCAGTCTGAGGTCGGCCATGATTGGCCCCACTGACATACTTAAAGAGCCCGTCATTGCGCCTTTGAGCGCACGGTCCGGCTCGGCCACGTGACACGCCCTCTTGGGGCGCTTACTCGACTCAACCACTAAATTTAGGCGAATTCGATCCGATGCATAGGCCGAAAGCAAGAATTTCGTCCACCAAGCGAAAAAGCCGCGCTCTTAGGCACTGTGCCTCTTGAAGTGCCGCATCGCACCATTTATATTGCAGTGCAACAAAAAGCGGCGACCCAAAGGGTGAATCCGCGTTTATGCCCTATCAGGCGAATTGAGGAGCTCAACGAAGAGGTGCCACAATGACCGAGACATCCCACATTCCCCAGACCTCCGAGGAAGTGGTCGAGAAGGCCGAGGAAACGTTCAAGAACGCTGCCAAGGAATTCGAGGCGCTCAAGCTCGACACTACCGTGCCCGAGAGCGTTCGCGCGCTCGCCGAGAAGACGGTGAACCAGACCCGTGAGGCCTACGAGCGCGGCAAGGAAGCTCTGGAAGAGTCCATCGATGCGATGGAGCGTTCCTTCGACGCTGCGGGGCAGGGCGCGACCGCCTTCAACCGCAAGCTCATCGACATCGCGCAGCGCAATCTGAACTCCGGCTTCGATCTCGCCAAGAGCTTGGCCGGCGCCAAGAACTTCGCCGAGATCGTCGAGCTTCAGTCGTCCTTCATCCGCAGCCAGTTCGACGTGTTTGCGAGCCAGGCGGGCGAGATCCGGGCGCTGACCACCAAGATCGCCGCCGACACCTCGGAGCCGATCAAGGGTCAGATGTCACGTTCCTTCGAGGTCGGCCGCAAGACGTCCTGAGGCGAGCGGTTTGAAGAACGAGTTGCATGAGGTGGTGCGCGAAGCCGCACGCGCCCTCAAGTCAGTTGCGTTTGCAGAGTAACGAGTAACTTGCGTCATTGCGAGGCCCGGGCCATGCCCGGGCCTTTTGTTTTGTTGGGCAGACTTGATTTTTGGACCCCGTCGTGAAATCAGCGGTGCCCTCGGCCCGGCCCGCCGGCCCGCTTGCAACGGGTCGTGCCTGCCCTTAGTTTCCCGGCATGAGGCCCAAGCCATCGGGCCATAGTGCCGCTGTAGCTCAGTTGGTTAGAGCGCTTGATTGTGGATCAAGAGGTCACTGGTTCGAATCCAGTCAGCGGTACCAAGCACATAGCCCTGATTAGCCTCGCCATTTCCCTCCGTAGGTAACGCCGCGCAAGTCCGACCAGCTGTTCGACCTGGCGGACATTCTGCCTACGGCGCTGCACCTTGCGGGATATCCCGGCGCCAAGCTCGCCGAACTGTTCCCAAAGAAGACCTATATCGACGGCGTCGATCAGGCGCCGTTCCTGGTCGCCGACAACGGCTTGTCGACGCGCCGCAGCCGCATCTACAC
>NZ_JBPPND010000208.1:0-33402 GCF_051306395.1 Methyloceanibacter sp. | reverse complement strand
TCGTCGTCTGCCATGAGCGGCGCCGCTCCAAATCCCGCGACGTAGGCAGTCACCCCGTCAATAAAGTGGAGGGCTTCTGTTGCCCGGTGCCCTCCGAAACCGCGCCTAACCCCTGCGAGGAGGTTAGGGCTTGAAATTTAGGCTATCGCGCTGACTACGCAGCGAGACGTGCCTCCGCATAGTTGTCGTTGGCAACTATTTGGTTTGGCCCGATAACGGCGGATACCATGCCGAGCAAAAGTACGACCTTTACACCCTCGTCGAGCCTGTTTCGCCCCCGCCACGTTTCAGTTCGCATCGTGTCTCTCGCAAATTCTGTACGCGAAACTGAAACCTGGTGGAGGCGCCGGGTACTGCCCCCGGGTCCGAGTGGCTTATTACGTCGCCCGTTTATCGCCATAGCTGGCTTGCACCAGCCCTTCATATATAGGCTGTTCGAGCGGCAAAAAAAAGATTGATGGTTCGATAACCCCCAGGCGATGCCGCGCGAATCAGTCGCGGTTCCAGGGGCTTGGCGGAGCGCGCGGAGCGTCAGTCCCGCTTCATCTTAATGATGCGGCCGGTGCGCGCGTCGATCTCCATCTCGATCTCCTCGCCGTAGGCATCCTCTCCCTCGACCTCCCAGATGCCTTTCCGCCGCTTGAGCTCGATTTCGTCGAGCTTGACGATGCCTCGGTCGAAGGCCATGGCGCGCACCGTTTCGATGTCCACATAAGCGGCGGAGGCCGGCGCAGCGAAACCGAGGCTGACACCAAGAGCGAGGACAACTGGCATGAGACGCATTGAATGCTCCATTCGCAGGGTCTATCGACAGACAGGCCCTGGCGAGTCGTGGCCGGGCCGTCCCTTATATGTGGGGTTCCCCGGATCATAGGGAAAGACACCGATTGCGCCAATATCTCGATCTTCTGGCCCAAATCCGCCATGAGGGCCTTCGCAAGGAGGACCGCACCGGCACCGGGACGCTGAGCCTGTTCGGTGCCCAGATGCGCTTCGATCTGAGCGACGGTTTTCCGCTCATGACCACCAAGAAGCTGCACGTGAAGTCGATCGTTCACGAGCTTCTTTGGTTCCTGCAAGGCTCGACTAATGTGCGCTATCTGCAGGAGCATGGCGTGCGCATCTGGGACGAATGGGCGGACGAGACCGGCGAGCTCGGGCCTATCTACGGCAAGCAGTGGCGGTCCTGGCCCACGGCCTCCGGCGAGACTGTCGATCAGATCACAGCGCTGGTCGAAGGGATCAAGCGCGATCCCGACTCCCGCCGCCACATTGTCAGCGCCTGGAACGCGGGCGAGATCCCGAACATGGCCTTGCCGCCCTGTCATTGCCTGTTCCAGTTCTACGTGGGCGGCGGGCGGCTCTCCTGTCAGCTTTATCAGCGTTCGGCGGACATCTTTCTCGGTGTGCCGTTCAATATCGCCTCTTACGCGCTGCTCACCCAGATGGTGGCGCAGGTGACGGGCCTTAAGCCCGGGGACTTCGTGCACACGTTCGGCGACGTGCATCTCTATCTGAATCATGTCGACCAGGCCGACGAGCAACTGTCGCGGAGCCCGCGCGCGCTGCCACGCCTGGGGATCAATCCCGACGTCAAGTCCTTGTTCGACTTCGTCTATGAGGACTTTGCGCTGGTTGGCTATGACCCGCACCCGGCGATTCGCGCCGAGGTGGCGGTGTGAGCCAAGACACCTCGGAGCCCGTCATCGCGATGGTCGTGGCCATGGGTAAGAACCGCGCCATCGGCCGCGGCGGCGATCTGCCGTGGCACCTGCGCTCCGACATGAAGTTTTTCCGGAAAGTGACCATGGGCAATCCCGTGATCATGGGCCGGCGCACCTTCAAGTCGCTGCCGCGCGTGCTCGACGGGCGGCTGAACATCGTGCTGACCCGCGATGAGGGCTTCGTCGCCCCATCCGCCGTCATGGCCCACAGCCTGGAGGAGGGGCTTCAAGCCGCCCGCGAGTCCGCGCATCGAACCGGCGCGAACGAAATCATGGTTATCGGCGGCGAGGACGTGTTCCGCGAGGTCTTGCCGCAGACCGGCCGGATCTATCTAACCGAGGTGCATGCCGCCCCGGACGCCGATACCTGGTTCCCCGAGCTCGACCGGAACGAATGGCGCGAAATCTTTCGCGAGCGGCACGAAGCGGGGCCCCACGACGACCATGATTTCAGCTTCGTGATCCTGGAACGTGTCGGCGCGCCATCACGCGGAGGGTCTTCACCCTAGGGGGAGCCCGCATTGCGTGGCTCTTATGACTGGCCTATAACCCCCGGGACCCTTGTCGCGGTACCGCCATTTTGGTGCGCCTACTCTTCCCTGCGAGCGGCGCATCGCAAAAAGGCGGGTCCACGCGCGACCCCCACACGAAATCAGGACAACAGACATCATGCCTTGGAGCAATCAGAGCGGAGGCGGCGGCGGTTTTAAAGGCGGCGGCAATGGCGGGCCCTGGGGTCCGCGGCCGGGCGGCCCTGGCCAGCAGCCTGATCTGGAAGAGATTTTGCGCCGGAGCCAAGACCGGCTGCGCCAGGCAATGCCTGGCGGCCGCATGGGTGGCCCGCTTGCGGCGCTGATCGCCGTGGTGGTTCTTATGGTCATCGGCTTTTTCGGCTTTACCGTTCGCGTGAACCCCGACGAGCTCGGCATCGTGCTCCGCTTTGGCGAGTATATTCGCCAGCTTCCGCCTGGTCTGAACTTCCGCCTGCCGTACCCGATCGAGCAGGTGGAGCTGCCCAAGGTCACGCGCATCAACCGCATCGAGATCGGCATGCGCGGGGCCTCCGACCGGGAGCTCGCCGCAGGCGTCCGCGACGTACCGGAGGAGAGCCTGATGCTCACCGGCGATGAGAACATCGTCGATATCGATTTCGTGGTGCTCTGGCAGATCAGCAACGCGCCGGACTATCTCTTCAATATCCAGAATCCCGAAGGCACTGTGAAAGACGTGGCCGAGAGCGCCATGCGCGAGATCGTTGGCGAGAGCGACATTGAGCCGATTCTGACTGCCGCCCGCGCCGAGACGGAAGCAAGTGTGCAGGAGCTCATTCAGCGCATTCTCGACGGGTACGGGGCCGGTATCCGCATCGTCCAAGTTCAGCTTCAGAAAGTCGATCCACCGGCGCAGGTCATCGACGCGTTCCGCGACGTGCAGGCCGCGCGCGCCGACCAGGAGCGTTTGCAGAACGAGGCGCAGACCTATGCCAACCGGGTGGTTCCGGAAGCCCGCGGTGAGGCCGAGCGCATCTTGCAATCCGCGCAGGGCTATCGCGATCGCGTGATTGCCGAGGCAAAAGGTGAAGCGGACCGCTTCGAGAACGTGCTGGAGGAATATCAGAAGGCGCCCGATGTGACGCGCCGGCGCATCTTCATCGACACGATGCAGGAGGTGTTGACCAACACCGACAAGATCATCATCGACGATAAGGGCGGCTCCGGCGTTGTGCCGTATCTGCCTTTGTCTGAATTGCAGAAACAGCGCTCGACCCCGGCCCCGTCGACGACGCAAGGGGGAGGTCAATAATGGGACGCACCGCTCTCACCGTGGTTCTTGTCGTCTTTGGCCTGCTGGCCGTGACGGCCTATCTGACGCTGTTCACCGTGTATCAAACCCAGCAGGCTCTGGTTCTCGAGTTTGGTAAGCCGAAGCGTCTCGTCACCGAGCCGGGCCTGAAGTTCAAGATCCCGTTTATTCAGAACGTCAGCTACTTCGACAAGCGGCTGCTCGATCTCGATTCCGCGCCTCAGGAGGTCATTGCCGCCGATCAAAAGCGGCTCGTGGTCGATGCCTTCGCACGTTGGCGCATCACCGATCCGTTGCTTTTTTATCAGACGGTGAGCGATGAGCGGATCGCCCGCTCGCAACTTGGCGCCTTCCTCGAGGCATCGTTGCGTCGTGTGCTTGGTTCTTCGAGCTTCGAGGCCGTGGTGCGCGACGAGCGAAACTCGCTCATGCAGAAGATTACAGAGCAGGTCAACGCCGAGGCTAAAGGAATTGGCGTCAAAGTGTTGGACGTCCGCATCAAGCGGGCCGATCTGCCGGAGGCCAATAGTCTCGCCATCTTCCGCCGCATGCAGACCGAGCGGCAGCGCGAGGCCGCCGAGATCAGGGCGCAAGGTGAGGAAGCCTCGCGGCGCATCCGCGCCACGGCCGATCGCCAGGTCACGGTCCTCAAGGCCGAGGCGACCGGCGAATCGGAGCGTATCCGCGGTGACGGCGACGCCGAGAAGAACGCCGTCTTCGCCGGAGCCTTCGGCAAGGACCCCGACTTCTTCGCCTTCTACCGCTCCATGCAGGCCTATCAGAGCGCGCTGCAGTCAGACGACACCAGGTTGCTGTTGAGCCCCACTTCGCAATTCTTCCAGTACTTCAACGACTCCGCTGGCGGCGCCGCTGCAGGTGCTGTGATCGAGGCCCCGGAGGGCCTGCCGGATTTGCCCGACATCGTGCCGGCGCCGGAAGTGGAGGAGATGGGCAATAGCGCCTCGGATGCGGCCCCGGCAGACCAGGAACCCGACTCCAGCGCTCAGGACCGGGAAGCCGATGCGAGCGATGTCGACGGCGTGACCCCGGTCACCCCGTCGCCATAGGTTAAAGCGGACGGCATGGACGACCTCGCCGTCGCCATCGGCCTCGTTCTGGTGATTGAGGGCCTGCTCTGGGCGCTTGCGCCACGCATGGGACGCAAGCTGCTGGAAGCCGCCTCGGAGACCCCGGAGTCCTCCTTGCGCCTCGCCGGCACCTTAGCCGTCGCGGCCGGCGTGTTCATTGTCTGGATGGCGCGCGGCTAGCCATGTCCGGTTCGAGCCGCACAGCCACGGTTTCCTGCTCGCATCGTGCGATTTTCGCTAGAATGGCGCCCGCGCCGGTCCCGGCCGGCGGAGCATGCGGGAGTGCTTGAAGCGATGTGTCGAGGGAAACGCCAGGACCGGACAACGCGGCGCGCACTGACGGGCGCGGCTTGGGCCGTGGGGTTTTGCCTGCTGCTGGCGGCCGTTCCCGGCCTTGCCCGTGGGCCTGCCTCCGTCGCCGATGTCGCCGAAGGCTTGCAAGATGCGGTGGTCAACATCTCCACCACCCAGACGCTGCAAGGGCCGGGCGAACCCGGGCCCATGCGCAAGGGCCCAAAAGGCTCGCCCTTCGAGGAGTTCTTCGACGATTTTTTCGATGACGAGGGCCCCGACGGCACGCCCCGCAAGGTGAGTTCGCTCGGCTCCGGCTTCGTCATCGACCCGTCCGGGCTCATCGTCACCAACAATCACGTCATCGAGGGCGCCGACGAAATCATCGTCAACTTCATCGACGGCTCCAAGCTGAAGGTGACCAAGATCCTGGGCCACGATCCCAAGACCGATCTGGCGCTTCTGAAGGTCGAGCCCAAGGAGCCTCTTAAGGCGGTCTCCTTCGGCAATTCCTCGGTCATGCGCGTCGGCGATTGGGTGATGGCCATCGGCAATCCCTTCGGCCTCGGCGGCAGCGTGACCGTCGGCATCATCTCGGCCACCAAGCGCGACATCAACGCAGGCCCCTACGACGATTTCATTCAGACCGACGCCGCCATCAACCGCGGCAATTCCGGCGGACCGCTTTTCAACATGGAGGGCGAGGTGATCGGCGTGAACACCGCCATCATTTCGCCGACCGGCGGCTCGATCGGCATCGGCTTCGCCGTGCCCTCCAACACGGCGACCAAGGTCCTGAACCAACTGAAAGAATATGGCGAGACGCGCCGCGGCTGGCTCGGCGTTCACGTCCAAAGCGTCACCGAGGAGATCGCCGAGGGCCTGGGGCTGGCCGAGCCCATGGGAGCGCTGGTCGCCTCCGTAGCGCCGGACGGGCCCGCCGCCGCCGCCGGCATCGAAGCGGGAGACGTGATCCTCGACTTCGACGGTCAGCCGATCGAAAGCATGCGCGATCTGCCGCGCGCCGTCGTCGGCACCGCGATCGACAAGGATGTTCCGGTGAGGCTGCTGCGCGGCGGGAAGACCTTGGACATCACCGTGAAGATCGGCCGGCTTCCTGAAGAAGACGATGAGGACGAGGACGAGATCGAGGAGACGCTCCCGGTGCCGCCCGACGGCGAGGACCTTCTGGGCCTCACCATCGCGCCGCTGACCGACGACCTGCGCGAGAAATACGACATCAGCGACAAGATCGACGGCGTGGTCATCACCGATGTGGTGCCCGACAGCCCGGCGGCCAGGAAGAACGTCAAGGCCGGCGACGTGATCGTGGAGGTCACCCAGGAAGAG
This sequence comes from Methyloceanibacter sp., assembly GCF_051306395.1. GTDB lineage: Bacteria > Pseudomonadota > Alphaproteobacteria > Rhizobiales > Methyloligellaceae > Methyloceanibacter. The sequence continues at coordinate 27,146 of NZ_JBPPND010000208.1, read as the reverse complement.
GTGCACCAGCCCCATGACGTTATCGATCGGTTGCGCGCCGTGAAGCGCTCCGGCCGGGGCCGCGTGCTTTTGTTGCTGTCCGACGCCAAGGGCGAGCTGCGCTTCGTCGCCGTGCCGACAAGCTGACGCGGGGTCGGCCATGGCTCTGCAGCAAGTAGTGGCTATGCAGCAAATGATCCCTGAAGCGCCGTGACCGAAGCCGTCCTTATCGCCGGACCCACCGCAAGCGGCAAGTCGGCCGCGGCGCTCGCGCTGGCGCGGGCCTTGGGCGGCATGATCATCAACGCCGACTCCATGCAAGTTTATCGCGAGCTTCGCGTCCTCACCGCGCGGCCGGACGCCGCCGACCTCGTGGCGATCCCCCATCGCCTCTACGGCACGGTCCCGGCGGCGGAAGCCTATTCCGTGGGCCGGTGGCTCGGCGATGCCGCGGGCGCCATCGCCGAAGCCAGAACCGAAGGCCGCGTACCGATCCTCGTGGGCGGTACCGGGCTCTACTTCAAGACGCTCCTTGAAGGCTTGGCGCCCGTCCCCGAGATCCCCCAGGAGACGCGGGACCTTTGGCGTGAGAGGGCGGCGACGCTTGCCGCCGGCGAACTCCACCGCGAACTCGCCGCCCGCGATGCCGTCATGGCCGCGCGGCTCCCGCCCAGCGATCCGCAGCGTATCGTCCGCGCCCTGGAAGTGATCGACGCCACCGGCGTCTCGCTCGCCGACTGGCAGGGCACCGCGGGCTCGCCCATTCTCAAGGACGATGCGGTGTTGAAGCTCGTCGTCGCGCCGGAACGCGACGCGATTTATGCGGCGATCGATGCGCGGTTCGACCGCATGGTCGAACAGGGCGCGTTGGAGGAAGTCGAGGCGCTTGCGTCTTTGCGGCTCGACGAAGGCCTCCCCCTGATGCGCGCCCTTGGCGTCCGTGAGCTTGCGGGCCACCTTGCCGGAGCACTCTCCCTGGAGGAGGCGGCAACCAAGGCCAAGACCGAGAGCCGGCGCTATGCCAAGCGGCAGATGACCTGGCTGAAGCGGTTCATGGCGGACTGGGAGTGGGTCCCCAATGGGGACAGTGCGGCACGGACCGCCGAGCGCATCGGCTTCTAACGGCTACACCGTGACTTGCGTGCCGATCTCCACCACCCGGTCCGTGGGCAGTTGGAAATAGCTCGACGCATCGTCGGCGTTATGGGCGAGGTAGACGTAAAGCTGGTCCTGCCATTGCGGCATCCCAGAGCGCAGGTCGGGCCGCACCGAACGGCGCGACAGGAAGAACGACGTCGACATGATGTCGAACTGCCAGCCTTGCCGCCGGGCGATGGCGAGTGCTTTCGGCACGTTGGGCCGTTCCATGAAACCGAAATGCAAGGTGACGCGCATGAATTTGTCGCTCACCGTTTCCATCTGAACACGGTTCTCCGTCTTCACCCGGGGAATGTCCTCGTTTTTGATGGTCAAGATCACATTGTGCTCGTGGAGCACCTTGTTGTGCTTGAGGTTATGCAACAGCGCCGTGGGTGCGAAGTCCGGATCTGAGGTCAGGAACACCGCCGTTCCCGGCACGATATATGGCGGCTTCTCTTCGAGGTTTTTGATCAAGGGCTCGAACGGCACTTCCACCCGCCGCGTCTTCTGGGCGAGAAGCCGCGTACCCCGGCGCCAAGTCACCATGACGATAACCAGCATCACGCCGACGAGCACCGGCAGCCAGGCGCCCTCGAACAGGTTGAGCATGCTGGCCATGACAAACTCCGTGTCGACGAAGATGAGCGGCACCATCACCGCGATCACCCAGATCAGCTTCCAGCGCCACAGCTTCCAAATCACGATGAAGCCGAGAATGCCCGCAACCCATTCGGTCGCCGCCACGGCGAGCACGTAGGCGGATGCCAGCTCGCTTGAGGACCTGAACATGAAGACGAGCAGCAGCACGCCGACGAGCAGCAGCCAGTTCACCCGCGGCATGTAGATTTGGCCGGCCTGGGACTCCGAGGTGTGACGCACCTCCATGCGCGGCAGCAGGCCGAGTTGCATGCCTTGCCTGGTGATGGAGTAGGCGCCGGTGATGACCGCTTGGCTGGCGATGGCCGTCGCCATCGTGGCGAGCGCCACCATGGGATAGAGGGCCCATTCGGGAAACAGCAGATAGAACGGGTTTGAGATCGTTTCGGGTTTCAGGAGCACGAGCGCGCCTTGGCCGAAATAGTTCAAGAGCAGCGCCGGCAGCACGAGATAGAGCCAGGCGGTCTGGATCGGCTTCCGGCCGAAATGGCCGAGATCGTTGTAAAGCGCCTCGGAGCCCGTCACCACGAGGAACACGGCGCCGAGCGTGACAAGCCCGATAATGCCGTGGGTCAGCAGAAACTCGATCCCGTAATAGGGATTGAGCGCGTAGAGGATGCGCGGGTTGGCGGCGATCTCGGCGGCGCCGGCGGTCGCGATGACGAGAAACCAGACCGTGGTGATCGGGGCGAACAGGGCCGACACCCGCGCCGTGCCGTGGCTCTGCACCGAGAACAGCGCCACGAGAATGACCACGGTAATCGGCAGCACGTAAGGTTCGAACGCGTCCGTCGCGACATTGAGGCCTTCCACCGCCGATAACACCGACAGGGCCGGCGTGATGAGCGTGGAGCCGTAGAACATCGCCGCGCCGAGAATGCCGAGCGCGAGCACCAGCGGTGTGCGCTTGCCGACCGCGGTAAAGGCCAAGGCCGTCAGCGCCAGCGTGCCGCCTTCGCCGTTATTGTCCGCCCGCAGCAGGATCAGCACGTATTTCAACGTCACGACGATGAGCAGCGACCAGAAGATCAGCGACAGCACGCCGTAGACGGCGGCTTGGGTGACGATGCCGTGCTCGCCGCTGGCCGCCAGCACCGCCACGCGGAGCGCATAGAGCGGGCTCGTGCCGATATCGCCATAGACGACGCCAATGGAGCCGAAGGTCAGCGCCCAGAACGCGCGCTTGCTCAGCGCCGGCGCGCCATTGCCGTCGCCGTTGCCATTGCCGTTGGCAACATTCGTTTCTGAACTTGCAGATTGCTGCATTCAGACCAGGTGCGTGGAAGAGTGTTGGATGGTTGCCGCGTGCGCGCTAACCGCGGCGCCGCATTGTGCCCTCAAAGCGGTAGGGACATAGGCGGATCGCAGGCCAATGTCTAGGACGGTTGTCGCTTGAGGCGCGGCGCCGCCCCGGGAGAAGCCTGCCCGCGCAACAATGAAATAGTCCGGTGCGACAAAGGGTAATTTATGGAAAGATAAGGTCAGAGAAACTTGCCATTCATTCGCGTTTCTCGTTGACCCTGTGACATCGACGCCTTAGGGTGCGCGCCTTAATCCGGCGTTTCCCGCCATTACCTTATGTTTTCCACCGGGCAGCGGCTGGTTCCAGCCGCTTGGGCTCGGTTTTGCCAGTGAGTAGAGACATGTCTGCCTCGATGACAGGCGCCCAGATCGTGCTTCAGGCTCTCGCCGACCAAGGCGTCGAGCACATCTTCGGCTATCCCGGCGGAGCGGTGCTGCCGATCTATGACGAGCTGTTCCAGCAGGACCGGCTGAAGCACGTGCTTGTGCGCCACGAGCAGGGCGCCGTGCATGCGGCGGAAGGCTATGCGCGCTCCACCGGCAAGGTCGGCGTCGTCCTGGTGACGTCGGGTCCCGGCGCCACCAACGCGGTCACGGGTCTCACCGATGCGCTGATGGATTCGATTCCCGTGGTCTGCATCACCGGGCAGGTTCCGACACATCTCATCGGCAACGACGCCTTCCAGGAATGCGATACGGTCGGCATCACGCGCCCCTGCACCAAGCACAATTATCTGGTGAAGGACGTCGATCACCTGGCGCGGGTCCTGCACGAGGCGTTCTACGTCGCGCGCTCCGGCCGGCCCGGTCCCGTCGTCGTGGACATCCCCAAGGACATCCAGTTCGCCAAAGGCACTTACACGGGCCTGTCGAACTCGCAGCACAAGAGCTACCGCCCCCCGAAAGAGGGCGACCCCGCCGCCGTGGAGGCTGCCGTCGAGCTGATGGCGAACGCCAAACGTCCGATCTTCTACACGGGCGGTGGCGTCATCAACGCCGGTCCTTCGGCCAGCGAACGCTTGCGCGAGCTCGTCCACATAACGGGCTACCCCATCACCTCGACTCTCATGGGGCTTGGCGCCTATCCGGCCTCGGATAAGCAGTGGCTCGGCATGCTCGGCATGCATGGCACCTACGAGGCCAACAACGCCATGCACGATTGCGACGTGATGATCTGCATCGGCGCGCGCTTCGACGACCGCATCACCGGGCGGATCGATGCTTTCTCGCCGGGCTCCAAGAAGATCCACGTCGATGTCGATCCGTCCTCGATCAACAAGAACGTCACGGTCGATATCCCGATCGTCGGCGACTGCGATCACGTGCTCAATCAGATGCTCGCGGCCTGGAAGAAGAAGAGCCCCAAGGTCGACAAGCCGGCGCTGAAGACCTGGTGGGGCCAGATCGACAAATGGCGCGCGCGCAATTGCCTGCACTACAAGAAGCGCGACGACGTGATCATGCCGCAATACGCCATCGAGCGGCTGTTCGCGCTCACCCGCGGCAAGGACGTCTACATCACCACGGAAGTCGGCCAGCACCAGATGTGGGCGGCGCAGCACTTCCATTTCGACGAGCCCAACCGCTGGATGACTTCAGGCGGGCTCGGCACCATGGGCTATGGCATCCCGGCCGCGGTCGGCGTGCAGATGGCGCATCCGGACAGCCTCGTCATAGACATCGCCGGCGAGGCCTCGGTGCTCATGACCATGCAGGAGATGTCCACGGCGGTTCAGTACGATCTGCCCATCAAGATCTTTATCCTGAACAACGAGTACATGGGCATGGTCCGCCAGTGGCAGGAGCTGCTCCATGGCGGGCGCTACTCCCACTCCTACTCGGAAGCCTTGCCCGATTTCGTCAAGCTGGCGGAAGCCTATCAGGGCGTCGGCATCCGGGCCGAGAAGCCGTCCGAGCTCGACGACAAGATTCTGGAGATGATCGAGACGCCGCGGCCCGTGATCTTCGATTGCCGGGTCGACAAGCATGCCAATTGCTTCCCCATGATCCCGAGCGGGGAGGCGCATAACAACATGCTGCTGGGTGACGACGTCACCGAGCAGGACCTCGAAAACGCCATCACCGAAGAAGGCAAGGTGATGGTCTGATGGCTCAGCCCGGATCGGCCTATTCGCTCGAGACTCACAAGGAGAAGAGCGAGACACACACGATGAGCGTGCTCGTGGACAATGAGCCCGGCGTGCTCGCGCGCGTCATCGGCCTGTTCGCGGGCCGCGGCTACAACATCGAGTCGCTCACCGTGTCGGAGACCGAGCACGAGGCCCATCTCAGCCGCATCACCATCGTCACCACCGGCACGCCCATGGTCATCGAGCAGATCAAGCATCAGCTCGACCGGCTGGTTCCGATCCACTCGGTCACGGACCTCACCGTGCTGGGCCACCCGATCGAGCGCGAGCTGGCGTTGCTCAAGGTGGCCGGCACCGGCGAGAAGCGGGTCGAGGCGCTGAGTCTGGCCGAGGCGTTTCACGCCCAGATCATCGACTCTTCCACCGGGCATTTCGTGTTCGAGATCACGGGCGAGCAATCGCGCATCGAGGAATTCATCGCGCTGATGCAGCCGCTGGGCCTCGTCGAGGTCTGCCGCACGGGGCTGGCCGCCATCGCCCGCGGCCCGGAGCGGATGTAATCCGCCACTTGTTTTTTCGCGGCCAGGGCGGCAAAACCCGGGCCGAACCACCACTCAGGACTTCATACGTAGGGGAACAGGTATGCGCGTCTATTACGATCGGGATGCCGATCTCAATCTGATCAAGGGCAAGAAGGTCGCCATCATCGGCTATGGCAGCCAGGGACACGCGCACGCGCTGAACCTGAAGGAATCCGGCGTCGCCGAGGTTGCCGTGGGCCTGCGCCCGGGCTCGAAGTCCGCCGCGAAAGCAGAAGGTGCCGGGCTGAAGGTCATGTCAGTGGCCGATGCCGCCAAATGGGCCGACGTGGTGATGATGCTCACCCCGGACGAGCTGCAGGGCGAGATCTGGCAGAACGACCTCAAGCCCAACATGAAGGAAGGCTCGGCGCTGTTCTTCGCCCACGGCCTCAACATTCATTTCAATCTGATCGAGCCGCGCGCCGACATGGATGTCTGCATGGTGGCCCCGAAGGGCCCGGGCCATACGGTGCGCGCCGAATATTCGCGCGGCGCCGGCGTTCCTTGCCTGGTCGCCATTGCACAGGACGCCACCGGCAACGCCCACGATCTGTCGCTGTCCTACGCGTCCGCCATCGGCGGCGGCCGCGCCGGCATCATCGAGACCACCTTCCGCGAGGAATGCGAGACCGATCTGTTCGGCGAGCAGTCAGTGCTGTGCGGCGGCCTGGTCGAACTGATGCGCAACGGCTACGAGACGCTCATCGAGGCGGGCTACGCGCCGGAGATGGCCTATTTCGAATGCGTCCACGAGGTGAAGCTGATCGTCGACCTTATCTACGAAGGCGGCATCGCCAACATGAACTACTCGGTGTCCAACACCGCCGAGTATGGCGAGTATGTCTCCGGCCCGCGCGTCGTGAACCAAGCCAGCAAGGCGGCCATGAAAGAGGTGCTGACCGACATCCAGTCCGGCAAGTTCGTCAAGGAGTGGATGCTCGAGAACAAGATCAATCAGCCGAGCTTCAAGGCCATGCGCGCTAAATGCGACAGCCACGACATGGAAGTTGTGGGTAAGAAGCTTCGCGACATGATGCCGTGGATCGCCGAGCGCAAGATGGTCGACAAAGCCAAGAACTGACGTCGCGGCGGGAGAGGGGGCTCCTCCTGTCCTCGTCATTGCCCGGCTTGACCGGGCAATCCAGTAACCCAGGCGTCACCAGATGAGCTAAGCATGGTGGTTACTGGATTCCCGCTGTCGCGGGAATGACGCCTGCGAAGGGGAGGGACAGCCTCCATGCTGATCACCCGCTACGCAACCCTCACGTCTCGACTGGCGGAGCGACGCGCGCGGAGTAGACCCGACCCAGGGCGACCTGTCGGGTCAGGCACTCAAGCCGGCCAAGAAGCCCACGGCCAAAGCGAAGACCGCGCCTGCCAAAAAGCGCGCCCCGGTCCGCCGCCGAAAGCGACAAGGGCCAGGTAACAGCGACACCGCGCAAAGGAGAGCCCGGATGGACCGCAGCGAGATGGAAGCCTTCATCGAGACGTTCTACGCCGCGCGGGTCGACGGCGACATGGCGGCGCTCGCGGAAAGCTTTGCCGGCAATGCCAGGTTCCAGATCGCGGGTTCGCCCGAGTTCAGCATGCTCGCCGCCCTAGCAGAAGGCCACGAGGCGGTCATGGGGCTCATGCAGACCATCGTCGATACGCTTGCGCTTGAAGATTTCGCCATCCTCGACCGGGTGATCGACGGCAACAAGGCCGCCATACGCTGGCGGGCGACCGTCCATCTCGTTACCTCCGGCCAGTCCTACACCACCGAGCTCGCCGATTTCCTCGAGCTCGAGGACGGCAAGCTGGTCTCCTGCACCGAGTTCCTGGATACGGCGCTCGCCGGCTAAGCCCTTGCGAAAATTGGCGGGGCAAAGGTCATATTGTGACCGGGGAACTGTCGGGTGTATGCTGCCGTTGAGGGAAAGCCGCTGGCGTGAGGCGTTGGCGGGGGGATCTCGCGCTTTGCGATGCTGATCAGTCGCGAAGGAGGTTCCGTCATGGCCATTGCCCCCACGGTTGCGAAATATCTCGCCGCCAAGAACGTCAAATACGACGTCCTGCAACACGAACGCACGCCATCGTCCGTGCGGGCCGCCAGCGCTAGCCGTATCCCGGGTGATCGCCTGGCCAAGGCCGTGTTGCTGCGCGATGCCCATGGCTATGCGCTCGCGCTGCTGCCCGCCTCCCATCACATCCGTCTGTCCGAGCTCAGACGCCAATTCGGCGACGACGTGGAATTCGCCAGCGAGCGTGAAATCGTGGAGCTCTTCGACGATTGCGTCGACGGCGCGGTTCCCGCTGTCGGCGAGTGCTATGGGCTGGACGTGGTGGTCGACGAGGACATCAATTCGCAGCCGGAAATCTATTTCGAGGCCGGCGACCATGCCACCTTGGTGCATATGAGCCGCGCCGATTTCAGCTCTTTGACGCCGACGGCGCAGCTCGGCCATTTCAGCCGGCCCCATTAGGCGTAAGGCCTCCCCGTGCCGCTCATTTCCGCGTGAACCGTGCCATTTCAGGGCCTGATTTCGGTGGTCTCCTGAAGTCGGACAGAGCATAATCGGCGTGCCGAGCGACGGGGAGGGCTAGGGCTCTGAAATGAGCCTAGGCCTTCAAATAGGGGCCAGAGGGAGCAAACTATGAGACGAATTGCCTTGGCGCTGATTCTGGCGGCCTCGGTCGGCACTCCGGGTTTAGCGGCTGAGCCTGACGGGCCGGCCGAGCTGATCACCAAGACCGAAGCGGTCAGGATCGCCATCCAGGACCAGCTTGGCGTCAAGTCCATGGGGGACGTGGCCGAGCAGATCGCCTTGGCCGAATATTACTCCGTGCCGGACCGGCGGCTCCTCTGGGTCGACGACAGCGGCATCACCGACCGCGGCAAGGCGGTCATAGGCGAGATCGCCAAGGCCGACGATTACGGCCTGCGCGCCGCCGACTACAGACTTCCTCAGATCGCGAGCTTCGACCCGGCCGCGCCGGATGCCGTCGAGCAGCTGGCCGACGCCGAACTCAAGATCAGTTCCGCCGTGGTGGAGTATGCCCAGGACGCTCGGGGCGGACGCATCAAGCCCCAGAGCCTGAGCAAGAACCTCGATCCCAAGCTCTTCCTGCCAGAGCCCGCGGAAGTGATCAGCTTTATCGCCATCCGCTCGGACCCGGCGGCTTATCTGCGCAGCTTCCAGCCGAACCATCCGCAATTCGAGGCGCTGCGCAAGGCGCTGCTCGCCGAGCGCGGCGGCAACCAGGCCGAGTCGTCCGAGACCGGCGTGGTGGTCATCCCCAACGGTCCGCTGCTCAAGCTCGGCGTCGAGCATGGCCAGGTGGCTTTGCTGCGGAAGCGTCTCGAGGTTCCGGTCAAGGCGGGCGGCAACGAGTACCTCTATGACCAGCAGTTGCTCGAGGCGGTCCGGGAGTTCCAGAAGTCCAAGGGCGGCCATCCGGACGGCATCGTCGGCTCCGGTACGCGGCAGATGCTGAACGGTCAGTCGGCCCCGCAGCTCAGCGGCCAGGACAAGATCAATCTCCTGCTGGTCAATATGGAGCGCTGGCGCTGGCTGCCGCAGGATCTCGGCGCCTTCTACGTCGACGTCAACATCCCCGAGTTCAAGCTCCGCGTCGTTGGGGATGACGCCGTCGTTTGGGAAACCCGCGTGGTCGTGGGCAAGACCAATAAGCAGACCCCTGTCTTCAACGACGAGATGGAAGAGATCGTCTTCCGCCCGAACTGGTACGTGCCGACCTCCATCAAGTCCGAGGAGATCGCGCCTTATCTCTATAGGGGCGGCGGCTTCTTCGGCGGCGGTTGGGACACGGCCATCCTAAAGCGCCAAGGCTTGCGCATTCGTGGCGCGAATGGGCGCGACATCGATCCCGACACGATCGATTGGAGCCGGTCCGACATCCGCCGTTACGAGGTCTACCAGCCGCCGGGATCTAACAACGTGCTCGGTCTCGTCAAGTTCCGCTTCCCGAACACCCACGATGTCTATCTGCACGACACCACGCAGAAGCATCTGTTCGCCAACGCGGTGCGCGCCAACAGCCATGGTTGCATGCGCGTGCAGAACCCCGACCAGTTCGCGACTGTGCTCCTCGGGCATGATCAGGGCTGGGACGCTTCGCGGGTCAACGCCGCCATGCACGGGAATATCGACTCGAACAAGATCCTGCTGAAGCAGCACATCCCGGTCTACCTGACCTATTTCACGGCCAGGGTGGAGGAGGACGGCAAGCTCGCCCAGTTCCGTGACCTCTACGGTCACGACCGCCGGATGACCGCGGCGCTGAGCGGCGGTGCCGTGCCTTACGGGCTGCCCGGCAGCGAGGAAGTTGCCGAGACCACGCAGCGGCCGGTTGCCCGGCGCAGAGACGCGAACGGCGACTTCAACGCCATCACCCGCGCCCTGTTCGACTTCTAGCCGTTCTCATGCCGCTCGTTTCGACAGCGGCATGAGGCCGAGGTCCAACGTTCGACCGGGCAGGCGTTTCGTGATGGCGGGATGAGGTTGCGGCGCCTGCGAGTCTCTATCGCAATGAGACCGCCGGCGGCTGCCTGCACGGGCGGCAGTCCTTAACCATAACCTCCGATGCTGTGTCAATCACCGCTTAGGAAGTGGCTCAGTAGTCTCCAGAGGCGCAGCAAGCCGGCGCGCCCGGGCGCCTGGCACGGCTATTGCTTCCGCAGTGGGCGGTGGCAGGCCGGGAACGAGTTAACGCGAAAGCGAAGAGACGAAGCGTGGCGCGAACGGACACCAACAGCGAATCGGGCACATTTTCGCGCGTCCGCCTTCAGGGCGTCGGCATCATGGGGATCCGCGTCTGCGGCGCGGCGCTTGCCCTTGCCGCGCAAATCCTCGCCTCTCGACTGCTGGGTGCCGAAGATTTCGGACGCTACTCGCTCCTGCTCGTCTGGCTGCTCGTGCTTGGCTACGCCGCGACGGCGGGAAGCGGCCAACTCGTCTGCCGCTACCTGGCGCAATATGCGGCGTCGCGGGATCAGGCAAGCATCGCCGGGCTCTTGCGCGCCGCTCTTGTCACTGTGCTGGCTGTCGGTGTCGTTCTTGTGGGCGCCGCAGTCGCCGTCGTCGTTTTCTTCCCGCTAGGACTGAGCAAGTCGGACGTGCTTCTCGCCTGCCTTGCGTTATCGGCCATTCCGCTGGTCGCGCTTCAGGACTTCTTGGAGTCGATCGCCCGGGGCCTCGACCGGCCCGCGCTCGGCATAGGACCCGCCTTTTTGGTACGCCATCTCGCCATCATCTTCGGCCTGCTCGCTCTGCTGGCGCTCGGAGGGAGCGCCGACGCGCTGATGGTGATGGGCTTCACCGTCGCCGGGTTGGTCGCGAGCATCCTCACCCAGTATGCGCTCCTCCGGCGCCATCTGCGTGATGCGCTGTCCGGCGTCCAGCCGCGCTATGACCTCTACCGATGGGTCACCAGGGCGCTCCCCATGGCGGGCGCGGACATCACCGAGATGCTCCTCCTCAACGCCGACATCCTGATCCTCGGTCTCTTCGTCGCGCCGGAATACGTCGCCTTCTATTTCGCCGCCACGCGTCTCGCGCAAATTCTAGCCTATGTCCCCTATGGCGCGACCGCCGCCACGGCCCAGAAATATGCCGTGCTCGCCGGTCGGTCCAAGAGCAGCGAGTTGCAGGCTCTGATCGGGAAAGTGGCAACCTACTCGACGGTCCTGACCGGCATGGGGGCACTCCTGCTTTCGCTTTTCGCCGCGCAGCTTCTTGCAGCCTTCGGCCCGGAATATGCGCAAGCCGCGCCGATTGTTGCGCTGCTCTGTCTCGGCATCGTCGTCTCTTGCGCCTTCGGGCCGGGCGAAGACGTGCTCAACATGCTTGGGCAGGAGCGGGTCTGCTCGCTGGCGTTTTTGTCGGCCCTTGCGGTGAACATCGCACTCAACTTCGCGCTTATTCCGCTCCTCGGCCTTACCGGCGCGGCGCTCGCCACAGTCAGCGCGCTCGCGCTTCGCGGCGCTCTTCTCGCGTATTTCGCGCGCGTACGGCTTGGCCTCGTCCTGCCTGCGTTCTTGTCGCTCCTGCGTCCGACGCATGATCGGGAGATTCCTTATGAAACATGAGAGGCTCGAAGCCGCGCCGCGTGTTGAATGCCTCGATGCAGAGGGTCTCGCCCAACTCGATGCGGCGGAATGGGACGATCTCTCCGCCAATGCGCTGGTCGAGAATCCGTTCTATTCGCACGAGGTCATCCTCGCAGGCCTCGAGACGATCGACAGCGCCACGCCTTTGGAGGCGCTCGTCATCAGAGGGAGCGAGCACCTCCTTCTCGGCCTTTTCCCCTTCAGGCGCCGTCGCCTGCCCTTCGAGACAGCCGATGCCGCCTGCAATCTCTATCAGCATAGCTGCACGCCGCTCATCCGGCGGGAGCACGCTCTGCCTGTCTTGGGCGCTTGGCTTGACGCGGTTCGCGGCGCAGGTGACTTGCCCCGGTTTTGGCGCTTCCGGCACATGCACCTCGACTCGAGGTTCGTGGAGTTGCTTGACGGTGCGCTAACCGCTCGGTCGCTGCGCAGCGTTGCCTTGAGCTTCTATCGGCGCCCGCACTTGACCCGGCTCGAGAGCGGCATCGAGAGTCACATTCAGCAGGTCCTGCCCAAACGGCGGCTGAAAGACATCCGGCGCAACATTCGGCGGCTCCGCGAGCTTGGATCTCTGCGCTTCGAGCGGGCCCGCGCGGGCGCGCTCGTCGAACGGCGATTGGAGCAGTTCCTCGAGCTTGAGAACTCCGGTTGGAAGGGCGAGAGAGGCACCGCGTTTCTCTCGAACAGCAAGGACGCGGCGTTCGCCCGGGCGGCCTTTGCGCCGCGGGAGGATGGAACCGGGCTGGTGACTATCGACTCCCTGCTTCTCGACGATCGTCCCCTCGCTGTCAGCATAAATCTCCAGGCGCGCGACACGGCCTTCACCCCGAAGGGCGCCTACGACGAGCGATATCGGAGCTACTGCCCGGGGCTGGTGCTCGAATATCTCGTCATCAAGGCCTTCTACGAGGACAGCGAAACCGTCGATATGGACGCCGCCACGACCGAAGACGGCCATGTCCTCCAGGGATTTTGGAACGACTGGAAGGCCATGGGCACCGTCATCGCGGGCCCTGACGACTGGCGTCTTGGAATCACGATGACAGCGGCGCGCTGCGCTTATGCTTTGCGCGAGTGCGCCAAGCTAGTGTTCGGCCAGGGGCGCCACCTTTTCCGCAAGGCCGGCAATCAATGGGGGAAATGGGCTCGGCCCGTTCCCTGGGCCATCGGCCTAGCCGTCATCTGCGCGGAGTAAGTGGAGTGAGGAGAGTCGTTCATGCCGCTCATTTCGACAGCGGCATGAGCAGCGCGATGGCGAGGCAGGTTCCGATGCCCACGATGATGTTCATGGGCACACCGATACGCAGGAAATCCGTGAACCGGTAGTTTCCCGAGGCATAGACCATGGTGTTGGTCTGATAGCCGATTGGCGTGGCAAAGCTCGCGCTCGCGCCCATCATGATGGCGACAAGGAAGGGCCGCGAGTCGAGGCCGAGGCCCTCGGCAAGGCCGATGGCGATGGGCGTGAGCACGACGGCCACGGCGTTGTTGGTGATGAGCTCGGTCAGGACTACGGCGAGAAAATAGACGACGGCGAGCATCACGAACCCGGAGCTTTGGCCGAGCAGGGGCTCGATCTCGGCCACGATTTCTCGCACCGCACCGGTCTTCTCCAGCCCCACGCCGATGGCAAGCATGGCGAAAATCAGCACCAGGATCCCGCCGCTCACCGATTCCCATGCTTCTTCGGCGTCGATGCAGCGAAGGAGCAGGATGAGCGCGACCCCGAGCACGGCCAGTCCTTCGATCGGCATGACGTTCAGCGCCGCCAATACAACAACGCCGCCAATTGCGGCGATCGCCACCGGGGCCTTCTTGCGCCGGAAGCTGCGGGAGCGCGGTTGGGTGATATTGATGAAGTCCGCTTCCTCCGCCGCGGCGGCCAAGCCCTCTGGTGTGCCTTCGAGGAGGAGCCTATCCGCCGCCCGAAGCTGCACCGAGTCGAGGTCGACGCCGGGGAGATAGCGATGGCGGCTGATGCCCAACAAGCGGACGCCAAATCGCCCAAGGCGCATCTCGCTGAAGGATCGCAAATTGCCCCGGCCAGGGGCCAGCACCGCCTCGACGATGATGTGATCCTTGTCGCTTTCGCCTCCACCCACGCCCAAAATATCGAAGCCCCGTTCGCCGTGCAGCGTCAGCACCTCGGGCATGGTCGCCTTGATCGCGATCCGGTCGTCGGGCTGCAGAATCTGATCGCCGAGCACGCCGCGGATCGCCGACCCGTCCCGATGCAGGCTGACCAGCTTGATGCCTGCGTGGTTCAATTCCTTCACGGAACCGAGCTTCTTGCCTGCGAAGCGCGATTCGTTCGAGACCGTGAGCTCGGTCAGGAAGAACGTCTTACCTTCCTCGTCCATCAAATCCGCCGCGCTCATCCGCGCCGGCAGCAGGTACCGCGCGAGCAAGAGCATGGTCGAGGTTCCGACCACCGCCGCCACCAGCCCGACAGGCGTGATCTCGAAAATCGAAAAGGCCGGCAGTCCGTGCTCGCGCGCGACGCCGTCCACCAGAAGGTTGGTCGAGGTTCCGATCAAGGTGCACGTGCCGCCGAGGATCGCGGCGTAGGAGAGGGGGATCAGCAACTGTGTCGGCGCCATGCCGACCGTTCGCGCGAGCCTCACGGCAATCGGAATTAGCACCACGACTACCGGGGTGTTATTCATGAAGGCGGAGGCGCCGATCACGCCGGCGAAGAACGCCACGAGTACTGTCTTGGGGCGTTCGGCTGCTTGAGAGGTCACCCAGGAGGCCGCGGCCTCCAGGGTTCCCGTTCTCACCAACGCGCCGGACAGAATGAACATGGCCGCGATCGTGATCGGAGCGCTGTTCGAGAACACGCTCATGACGTCCTTGGTGTCGATCAAGCCAAGCACGAGAAAGGCTGCCGCGCCTGCCGTGGCGACGACTGCCGGAGGAAACCGCTCCAGGAGAAACGCGGCGAAGGTTCCGGCGAGGAGGACGATTGCGATCCCGGCCTGGTGCTGCGCTATGAATTCTGTCACGTGGTTGAGCCGCTCTGTTGACCGTTCCGGAGCGGACTTTGATCGAAGTAACCCTCTCCCGTCCATCGGAACGTTCGACCGCCATATTCCGTTTCGACGGCGCTTTGCGCGGAAATTCCTCCAGGGAAAGGGAGCTTAGCGCGCTCCGCTTTCTCCTCCTCCGCGTCGGAGGGAGGCGAAATTACCTAACTTATCCCCGCCCGCAAAAGCTGCCGTACAATGCGATCACCTCGTCCGTTGAAGGGCGCTTTCGCGAGGCGTGCGTTGAGGCGGGACGAGGTGCGGCGCCTGCGGGTCTCTTTCGCAAGAGGCCTCCGGGCGGCGCCGGAGCCACCCCCCGGGGCTACTACGAGCCCCCGCGAGAAGCTCGCTGGGATTTGCTCTCGCGCACAGCGGTCAAAGGCCGAAGCGCACATAGCGCTCAAGCAGGCCGGAGGCCGGTAGCGCAGAGATCAATGAGAAGCGGGGCCCGGCGTCGTAACCGCCGCGATTGGCGCGCCGAGAGGCGCCTGCGCGGTCTTCGGATCGCGAGCCATTAGGATTTGCGCTTTTCGGCGCGCCATCCCCCTTGGATTTCGAGGGGGAAGAAAGGAGCAAACCCCGGGTGCTTCAACGCATCGCGGCAACGCCGGCGCTTGCCCTTGCTCTTAGGGGCTGTTCCCACTATTTTCCGGACATCGCGAGGCGAGACCTCGTGCGACAGGGTGACCGATGCAGCGCTTGATGACACAGACCGGCATGACCACGGGCGGCTCTCCGTCCGGTGCGGTTCTGCGCGCGCGCACCCTGAAGCTCCTCCTTATCTGCCCCTGAGCTCCGGCGGTCTTGGCCTTGGCCGAGGCGGGCGTTCAGGGGATGGCAAGACAAACCCACCAAGATTCAAGCGCCTCGCCAGTCGTGTTAGACTGAGGCCAAAGGTTTGAGGACGAGCATTATGGATTCCGAGACCAAGACCCAAGAGGGGCAGCCGCGCGCCGAGAAGGACCGCGTGGTTATTTTCGACACCACCTTGCGCGACGGGGAGCAATGCCCGGGCGCCACCATGACCTTCGACGAGAAGCTGGAGGTCGCCGAACTCCTCGACGAGATGGGGGTGGACGTGATCGAGGCGGGCTTCCCCATCGCCAGCCAAGGCGATTTCGAGAGCGTGCAGGAGATCGCTCGCCGCTCGCAGAATTCGGTGATCTGCGGTTTGGCCCGCGCGCAGCCGAAGGACATCGATATCTGTGCCGAGGCCATTAAGCCCGCCAAGCGCGGCCGCATCCACACCTTCATCGGCACCTCGCCGCTCCACCGCAAATATCAGATGGGCATCGAGGAGGCGGAGGTGCTGGAGCGGGTGACCGCTTCGGTGACCCGCGCCCGCGGCTATACCGACGACGTGGAGTGGTCGGCCATGGACGCGACCCGCACGGAGGAGGACTTTCTCTGCCGCTGCGTGGAGGCCGCCATCAAGGCCGGCGCCACCACCGTCAATATTCCGGACACCGTGGGCTACGCCACCCACGACGAGTTCGGCGCGCTGATCCGCATGCTTCTGGAGCGGGTGCCCGGCGCCGACCAGATCGTGTTCTCCACCCACTGCCACAACGACCTGGGCCTGGCCGTGGCCAATTCCCTGTCCGGCGTGATGGCCGGCGCGCGCCAGGTGGAGTGCGCCATCAACGGTCTTGGCGAGCGCGCCGGCAACGCCGCGCTGGAAGAGATCGTCATGGCCATCCGCACCCGCGCCGACGCCATGAATGTGTGGACGGGCATCGACACCACGATGCTGACCCGGGCTTCCAAGCTCGTGTCGCGGGTGACGGCGTTCCCCGTCCAGTACAACAAGGCGATCGTGGGCCGGAACGCCTTCGCCCATGAGAGCGGCATCCATCAGGACGGTATGCTGAAGCATGCCGGCACCTTCGAGATCATGACGCCGGAAAGCGTCGGGCTGAAGGAGTCCTCCCTGGTCATGGGCAAGCATTCCGGGCGTCATGCTTTCCGCGAGAAGCTGAAGGAACTGGGCTATGAGCTCGGCGGCAACGCCATCGAGGACGCCTTCGTGCGCTTCAAGGCCTTGGCCGACGCGAAGAAGCACGTCTACGACGAAGATATCGAGGCCCTGGTCGATCAGGAGATCGCCTCCGCCCATGACCGCATCAAGGTGGTGGCGCTGACCGTGATCGCCGGCACCGGCGGCCCGCAGAAGGCGACCATCACCCTCGACGTCGACGGCAACCAGCAGACCTTCGAGGCGGTGGGCGACGGTCCGGTGGATGCCACTTTCCAGGCCATTCGCTCTCTGGTGCCCCACGAGGCGCGGCTCGCGCTCTATCAGGTGAGCGCCGTGACCGAAGGGACGGACGCCCAAGCCGAGGTGATGGTGCGTCTGGAGGCCGACGGCAAGATCGCCACGGGCCGCGGCTCCGATACCGACACCATGGTCGCCTCGGCGCGCGCCTATGTCAGCGCTCTGAACAAGCTCATGGCGCGCGGCGCGCGGCGGAAGCCGGAAACCATGCTCGCCTCTTAAGTAATGCTCATGTCATGGGCATGTGCTAAAATGTCGCAAGGACGACGCGGGCAGGCTGCCAATTCCGGCCTGCGGCAGCGCCCCGCCGGGACCCGGTGTGTCGCGCGGCGGAACGACTCTCTATAGGGGTCTTAGCGGGGCCCACTAAGCCGCTCATGCGGCAAGCGGCTCGGCGCATGTCTCCTCCGGAGCGCCGCGCGCGCCGATGAACGCGTCAAGTGAAGAGTTTTTTCAAATCGAGCGCATCACGCATTGCTCGTGAGATCGATTTGACGCAACATGGCTTCGTGCTCGGCGAGGGTCCGAACCCTTTGAACGGCCTTATTTTCTGCCGCGCGCAAGTGTCAGTAACGTTTTGGGCTCCCGAGGTGCGGCGAGCCAATGGGGCGGGTGCATGTTCTCGCGGGTCTGGGGCTCTGTCTCGGCAGACATGGCCATCGACCTCGGTACGGCAAATACGGTCGTGTATGTGCCGGGGAGAGGTATAGTTCTCGACGAACCGTCCGTGGTGGCCATTGAGCGGCGCGGCGAGGACCAGAAGGTGATTGCCGCTGGCCATGAGGCCAAAATGATGCTGGGGAGAACCCCGAGCAAGATCGAAACAGTTCAGCCGCTGCGCGATGGCGTGATCGCGGATTTCAACGCGGCTGAAGAGATGATCAAGTATTTCATCCGCCGCGTGAACAAGCGGCGCCTGTTCGGCAGCCCGCGCGTGATGATTTGCGTGCCGGCGAGCGCGACCTCGGTGGAGCGGCGCGCGGTGCACGAGGCCGGACTGTCCGCGGGCGCGCGGCGTGTCTATTTGATCGAGGAGCCGGTGGCCGCGGCGATCGGCGCGGGCCTGCCCATCAAGGAGCCGCGCGGCTCCATGGTGGTCGATATCGGTGGCGGCACCACGGACATCGCCGTGATGTCCATGGGCAGCGTCATCTATTCGCGCTCGATCCGCACCGCCGGCAATTCCATGGACGAGGCGATCGTCAACTACGCGCGCTTTAAGCATCACCTTCTGATCGGCGCCACCAATGCCGAAGCCATAAAAAAGGAGGCCGGTTCCGCCGTCGCCAAGGCCAACGGCACGCACGTCTCCATCACGCTCAAGGGCCGCGACATGCAGCGCGGCTTCCCTACGGAGATCACGCTGGGGCCGCACGAGATCGCCGACGCGCTGACCTTGCCGATCCAACAGATCGTTGGCGGCATCCGTCAGGCGCTCGCGGACGTGCCACCCGAGCTCACAGCCGATATTTGCGATGCCGGCATCTATCTCACGGGTGGCGGCGCGCTTCTCGAGAAACTCGACGTCAGGCTCCAGCAGGAGACCGGAGTGAAATTCAAGATCGCCGAAGATCCGCTGCGCTGCGTGGTCCGGGGCACGGGGATGGCCCTTGAGAACCTGGATGAGATCGCCGATCTATTGATCAAGCCCTGATCGGGGCGGGGAGGGGCGCGCGTTCGAGCGGGCCCGAAACGAAGAGAGGGCAGAACGCCATCTGGCGTTCTCTTTTGAGTGAACGCAAAATGCGCGAGCGCGGTTCGCCCTTATTCCGTAGACACCGGCCCTCCTGGCGGGCTCCGGTCGAGCTGCTTAGTTTTGGGCTCTATTTCCTGTGTGCCGTCCTCCTTGTCCTAAGCCGTATCGGTCACGGTGCCATTTCCGATGCGCGCGATGGCGTCGTTGATCTCAGCGCGCCCTTGCTCGAGGTCGCGTCTCTTCCCGCCATCGAGGCGCGCCGCGCCATGGAGCGGGTGGAGCTTTACATGGCGGCCTTCGACGAGGTTGACCGCCTGAAGAAGGAGAACGAAGAGCTCAAGCAGTGGGAATGGCGTACCAAGCTGCTGGAGCGGAAAGTGGCCCATCTGCGCTCGCTGTTGAATGCCGTCGAAGAACCGGCGCTCGTCTATGCCACTGGGCGGGTGATCGCCGATGCGCGCGGCCCCTTTGTCCGTAGCGCCCTGATTAATCTCGGCCGCCGGGACGGCTTGCGCATCGGCTATGCCGTGATCAACGGCGATGGCTTGGTGGGGCGCACCGTCGATGCCGGTCATTCCGTGGCCCGCGTGCTCCTTCTCAACGATCTCAATAGCCGAATTCCTGTCCTTGCCGGCCCGGCCGGCGTGCGCGGTCTGGCCTCGGGTGACAACAGCACCGAGCTCCAACTCGACTTTCTCCCCGAGGGCGCTGCGCTCTACCCGGGCGATGAGGTCTACACCTCCGGCAGCGACGGCGTTCTGCCGCGGGGCTTGCGGGTCGGCGTCGTCGCGGGCTCGCTCGGCGCCTATAAGGTCCGCCCCTACGCCGAGCTGAATTCGCTCGATGCCGTCAGCGTTCTGTTCTTCGACGCACCGGCCTTGACCCGCGCCGATCCGCCCGGAGCGTCGGATGGCCTAGGCGCCTTGTCCGCCGCGCCCGTCGCCGGGCAAAAGACCGCAACAGCAAGTGCCGGGCTGCCCATGACCGTTGTCCCGCCGCCAACCGGGGAGCAAGCGCAAGCAGAGCGATGACCAACCTCCTCCCGGCCTTGTCTGTTTTGTTTGCGGTGGTTGCCACCGCGGTCCCGTGGGGGTTGCCGGCCGATGCGACATTTATTCTGCCGCTGGTCGTCGTGATGATGGTGTTCTGCTGGCGGGCCATTCCCGGCACCGCGCTCCATCCCGCCGGCGCCGTGGGTCTCGGGCTTCTCGCCGACCTCATGAGCGGCGGTCCGCTCGGCTATTGGGCCCTGATGTGCTTGGTCGCGGCGACGGTGGGACGCCGCGCCGGCGCGCTCAAGGAAAGCCGTGAAGTCGGCATTCACTGGCTCATTTGGGCCGTCCTGGTCAGCCTGCTCGGCGTCTTCGGTTGGCTGCTCGCCTCGCTCTATTATGTCCGCTGGATCGACTGGTGGCCCATCGCGTTCGGCGTGGTGGTCTCGATCGCCTTGTTCCCGATCGTGCTTTACGGGCTGCTGTGGGTCCGTCACGGCCGCGTCGGTCTCGCGCGCGATACGATCTTCCGAGGCGCCTCATGAGAAAAAAGAAGGCGATACACTACGGCGCGCGGAAGAAGCCGGACTATACGCGCAAGCAAAGCTATCGCTTCTCCCGTCGCGCCCTTCTCGTCGGGGGCGCGCAAGCCGGCCTGTTCGGTCTTCTCGGCTGGCGTCTGCATCAGCTCCAGATCCTGGACTCGTCCGATTATCGCCTCTTGTCCGACGAGAACCGGATGATGATGCAGCTCGTGGCGCCGTCACGCGGCTCCATCTACGATCGCTTCGGTGCGCTCATCGCCGAGGACAAGGAGAATCTCCGCCTTCTGGTCCTGCCGGCCTTCTGCAAGAGCCTGCCGGGCACGCTGGATGCGCTCTCGAAGATCGTTCCCGTCTCGGGCGCCACGCGCGACCGCGTCATGCGCGCGGCGCGGCGCCAGAGCGGCTACTATCCCGTCCTCATCGCCGAAGGACTGACCTGGCGCCAGTTTGCACTGCTCAACGTGCTCGCTCCGCAGCTTCCCGGCATGCGCACCGACCGCTCCGCCTATCGCAAATACTACCATTCCCGGCCCATGGCTCATCTCGTGGGCTATGTGGGCATGGCCGGCAAGGAGGAGGTCGATCTCGATCCGGTCATGCGGCTGCCGGGCTTCCGCACCGGGCGCACCGGCGTCGAGAAGACTTTCGACCGGGAACTCCGTGGAAGCCCGGGCAGCATCAAATACGAAGTCGATTCCCGCGGCCGCGTGGTCCGCGAACTCGGGTCGAAGCCGAGCACCCGGGGCCGGGACCTGGTCCTGAGCATCGATCAGCATCTGCAGACCGTGGCCCTGGACCGCATCAAGGAGCACCGAGTGGCTTCGGTGGTGGTGCTAGACGTCGTTACCGGCGGCATACTCGCCATGGCGTCGACGCCGACCTTCGATCCCAACGATGTCGCGTTTGATGTGAATCTGGAGCGTTGGCGGGAGCTCAGCCGGAATCCGGACCACCCTCTGAACAATCGCGCCATAAGCGGCCAATACCCGCCCGGCTCGACCTTCAAGGTGGTAACGGCGCTTGCGGGCTTGCACGCCGGCGTGATCGACGAGCACGAGACCATGAGCTGCCCCGGAGGCTATTCGGTCGGCCGCAAGCGTTTCCGCTGCTGGAAGGCCCATGGCGGGGGCATCAACGTGCACGAGGCCATCAAGCAGTCCTGCGACACCTATTTCTACGAGACGGCGAAGCGCATGGGCATCGACCATCTCGCCATGGTCGCGCGTCATCTCGGTCTCGGCCGGACCTATGATTGCGGTCTCCCGGGCCAGAGAGCCGGCATCATTCCCGATCAGGCGTGGAAGCGGGCCAATCTCATGGAGGCTTGGTACACCGGCGAGACGGTGATCGCCGGCATCGGTCAGGGCTTCGTCTCGTCCACGCCGCTTCAACTCGCCGTCACGACAGCGCGCGTGGCCACGGGGCGCGCCGTATTGCCCAAGCTCGTCATGTCGCCGGAAGAGAAAGCCGAGCCCTGGCCCTTGCTGAGCCTCGACCCGGCGCATCTTGACATGGTCCGCAGCGGCATGATCGGCGTGGTGAACGAGCCGGGAGGCACGGCGCGCCGCTCGGCCTTGGAGATTCCAAACATGCTGATGGCCGGCAAGACCGGCACATCGCAGGTCGTCAGCTTCCACAACGAGCACAAACTCTCCGCATATGAGCGCGAGACCCACGCGCTGTTCATCGCTTATGCCCCGGCGGACGCACCGCGCTACGCCGCGGCCTGTGTCGTCGAGCATGGCGGCGGCGGTTCGGCCGCGGCCGCGCCCGTGGTGCGCGATGTCATCACCGAGGCCTTGCTGCGCGATCCGGCCGGACGTCCCACCTTCGTCGCGAACAGCGATGCGCCGCCCGCGGCCGTCGCGGCGGTGGAGCCAGTGCGATGAAGCTGCTCTTCGCCGAGGCCCCGGCGCCGAAACTCAATCTGAGCAAGAAGCTCCTGTTGCTCAACTGGCCATTCATTTTGCTGATCACGGCCATCGTCTTGGTTGGGGCAGCGTCGCTCTACTCGGTGGCGGGCGGCGCACTAGACCCTTGGGCCAGCCGACACGTGGTTCGGTTCTGTTTCGGCTTGGCGCTGCTCTTCGCCGTGGCGTTCTCCGACATCCGCTGGTGGCTACGCGGGGCGTATCCGCTCTATCTCGCGGCACTGCTCTTGATGCTCTTGGTGCCGGTCATCGGTGTCGAGAGCGGCGGCGCCCGGCGCTGGCTCGGCTATGAGGAGCTCAGCTTTCAACCCTCGGAGATGATGAAGATCACGCTCATCCTGGCGCTTGCCCGGTACTATCAGTGGCTGCCGCCCGAGAAGATCTGGCGTCCCGATGCGCTGCTGCCGCCGGTCCTGATGATCGGTCTCCCGGTCGTGCTCGCCCTCGCGCAGCCCGACCTCGGCACCGCGGCCCTGTTCGCCATCATTGGCGGTGGGCTGCTGTTTCTTGCCGGCGTCAGCTGGTTCTATTTCGGCGCGGTCATCGTTGGCGTCGTCGTGGCACTGCCCCATGCCTGGGAGAAGTTGCACGACTACCAGAGGGAGCGGGTGCTGACCTTCTTCGATCCCGAGCGCGACCCGCTCGGCTCCGGCTACCATATCCTTCAGTCGAAGATCGCCATCGGCTCGGGCGGGCTCGCCGGCAAGGGTTACATGCAAGGCACGCAAGCCCAGCTCAACTTCCTGCCCGAGAAGCACACCGATTTCATCTTCACCATGTTCGCCGAGGAGATGGGCTTTGTCGGCGCCGTGGTGTTGCTCGCGCTGTACCTGCTGGCGCTGCTGTTCATCACCTATATGGCGCTGCGCTGCCGCAGTATTTTCGCCAAGCTGCTCGCGGCAGGCATTGGGCTCGCGCTTTTCGCCTATGTGTTCATCAACGTCGCCATGGTCACGGGGCTGGTGCCGGTGGTTGGCGTGCCACTGCCGCTCGTCTCCTATGGCGGCACCTCGATGCTGACCATGATCATCGGGCTCGGCTTTGTGCTCAACGCCCATATCAATCGCAACGTCACCTTCCGCCGGTCGGAAGCGCGGGCCTTGTGGTAGGGCGGCGCCAAGCCATTTGGCGCAAAGGCAAACTGGACAGGCCAACCGGGGCAGTGCTAAGGGGAGCACCCTTGGAGCGTCGAACGCTCCAGACCAGATGGGCCTCTCTAGCGGAGGCCGCACTCTGAGGGCGCATAGCTCAGTTGGTAGAGCAGCTGACTCTTAATCAGCGGGTCCACGGTTCGAGTCCGTGTGCGCCCACCAGTCTTTTCAATAGCTTAGGGTTGATTTGGCTGGTGCGGGTTTCCGGCCAGTAAGCACATAGTAAGCACGGCGATGTGCATTAGCGTTTAAATCCATTAGGGCTCGTGACCACCATCGCTAGCTGGCTTTGCGCTGAATGGATGTGTCGGCACCTAACGACTGCAACCAACAAAGTATCTCTTTCAACCGAGAAGCCTCCCCGCCGGACGCACCTTCAAGGGCGTCCAGACATTCGGACGTGGCTTGTGCAATTGTGCGGAAGGACCGCTCCGGAGCGGGACCACGACGGCGGAATGCCAGCCAAGATTGAAAATTGGTCTGCTCATCAAGTGAGAGATGGTCTTGCGCCCCCAGCGCCAGAATCCGAAGCCCAAGCTCACGAAGTCTATCGTCGGCAATCCGATCTAAGATGACACGTCGTGAGTCCCAGGGAGCCTTGTGGAACGTAGTAGCCAAGTGCATATCTGAAGAAGAGGGGAATGCATCGTAGATGCGCCGTTCGACGAATGGTGATGCCGCCTGTTCGGCGTAACGGCTTTCGAGTGCTTCTCCTGCTCGAGACTGAAAGTCCTTATTGCCTTGGATATGACGCATGCGCGACGTGATAAGTGGGTCGGATGGACAGTCCGCAATCACGGCATTCGCCAACGGAACCAACATCGGCTGAGCATTAGCCCGAACTATGCGTATCGGACTTTTTGGCCGCCGAATGACTTTGATCAATTGCTCAGTAGAAAGACTAGAAAAGTCGGAAGGGTCATGGCGGAGATCAAAAACAGCAACTTCAGCCGCATAGGAAGGATTCTGTCCGCACCATGCCACTGGTGCAACGTTGTGTTTGGCATAGCGCGATTCAATTAGCGCAAGGGGATCCTGGCTTTTCAGTATGCCAAGCGCTGCATCTTTAGCGGATGTAGCCATAATCGCATCCCAAAGAGATGGGTTCCGGGTGCGGATAAGGCGCGCCATGAAAATAGTGGCCTCGACGTCAGCTTTGGCGTCATGCGCATGTGTGTGATCAAATCCATTTAAAGGCGCGAGTTTGTCCAAGCGCCTCGTGATGCGGCCCTTCTCGGACACGGGAATAGCAATTGAGTTCGGGGCGCAGACGATGGCCGCATCTACTAGTCTAAAGATATCGGCCCGCCTGTTTCCTTGGGTGTTCGTCAGGTAGATCGGTTTCAGATTCTGATAGAAGGCTTGACGTAGTAGGCTCTCGTCGAACGCAATGGAGTTGTATCCCAAGAAGTTAGCAGGGGACCAACGCTCGAGTTGGTCTGCGATTTTGCAAACGGCCTCATAATGAGAGGGTAGGGCCCTATCGGTAAGAAGCTCAGGTGTAACCCGGGTAGCGAGTAGGGCGCCCGGTGCCGGGATCGCAACCAGCGCTTCACGTTCAAGCCGAACTGCACAGTGGAGACTGCAATGCGCGGCACATGGGCGAGGTAGGCGTTGCAGAGTTCCGACCGCAACACAACGATGCCGCGGCGCCCGGCCAGGAGCCATTCCAATGGTGTTTTGTGCACCCACAAGGCACCTTCGGAGAAATAGGTGCCGGGGTTTAGGACTTGATCGAGGTCCCCGAGGCAAAAAGCCTGTCCGCGCCAACTCGCGACTCGCCCGGTTGCAGAGTCCCACGCGATCAGGTCCGCGATTTCTCCACGGTCTTCTGCGCGGAAGGTAATTACGGGCACGCCCTTGATGTCGAAATCAAAAGAGTTGCGGTGGAAAAAGGCACGCCCGCCACCAACGCTGTAGGGGCGCATCATCGCCTGCTCGACGATTTGGTGGCGAACAAGAAGGCGGCCATCATCCGCGTGTATCTGCCGCCTGATGCTAATACCCTGCTGACGGTGACAGATCACTGCCTGCGCAGCCGCCACTACGTCAATGTCATCGTTGCCGGCAAACAGCCGTCGCAATGGCTTGACATGGAGTCAGCAGTCAAACACTGCCCTGCCGGGCTTAGCATCTGGAAATGGGCCAGCAACGATGGGCAAGGCGGCTCGAGGCTGAGAATTTGCTTCTCCGCCATCAGCTAGCCATTGCTATTCGGCGACCACCGTCTCGTCTTCGACTGCGTGCCAGCGATCGCGCGCTGCTCGTATGGATCACGCGGCTTTGGCCGAGCCTCCTTGATAGGTGGTTCAGCCGGAGACCGTCCTGCGCTGTCCAACTGCGGCCCGTTGAGGTTCTGATAGACCGGCATGCCGACCAAGGATCAGTTGAGTTTCGAGCGTGAAGTCCGCGAGGACTGGGCTGTGTTCGTGCCTGCCGGTACTTGGCACAACATCACCAATATCGGCGACGTGCCGATAAGGCTTTACGCGATCTATGGCCACCGGATCACCGCCACGGCACAGTGCACGCAACTCAAGGCGACGCGAAAAACGATCCGAACGAACATTGAATGACAAAAGCCGCGCCAACGGGGCGACACTCTCTTGCGAAGTATTATGGCCCTCCGGCGACAAACGCTCGCGCCATCCAACTAGCCGGGGGGTTCGACCTGGCCAGTCTTTGGGTGTGGTCCGGCGCTTCAAAGTCTCAAATTCGACCGGGCCCGATGTCCGAAGGCGGCGCTAAACGGGCCGACGGGTCGTTAACGACCTTGGTTGATCCCGCTCAAAGTGAAGCAGATGCGGCCGAGGTATCTGCTTAAGGTGGTTGCGTTGGAGGAGTTGCTCTATGGGGAGCTATGGACACGGTTGGATGATGAACGGTGATGGCATGGGCTTCGGCTTCGTATTCTGGCTTGTAATCCTTGCTGTGATCATTGCGGGCGCAGTGTGGTTTGTCCGTTCCCAGCCACTTGCTGGCAGCCAGAGATCGGTAGAGCGGCGTTCCCCGGCCCTGGAGGCCCTGGAAGAGCGTTACGCTCGCGGAGAGATCAACCGCGAAGAATACCTCCAGAAGAAGCGCGACATCACCGATTGAAAGGCGCGATGCAAAGCTTCGCTGGCTCGAACACGCCCGCGTCAGATCATGAACACTGAGGCAAAGCCGCCACCAAGCGTCCTAAAATTGGTGGTCTGCCCTTGATAGAGGCGCGCCGCCACAAGAAGAACCTGCGCGTCGTAGGTATAGAGCCGGACATCCATCTTGAGCGCCTCGGGCGAGCCGTCCACCGCAACCATGCGTTGGCTCGGCCGTACCAAAGTCTGCGCCACATAACCTCCACGCGTGATTTCTGCCCACACGCTACGCGTTAGCTTAGCGCCGCGGTAGACCGCCTTGCCGCCGTGACCGCCCGTGGGCTTGAAGAACAGGTCCTTGCGAGACTTCCACAGGGCATCCGCGTTTTCGGGCGTTATCAAGACGGTTCGCGGAATGGCTTTCAGTTGGTTGCGAAGCTCCGGCTCCACGCCCCAGGCTTCGAGCACCGATGGGTCGGAGAGAAGTGGAAGGTTGCGCTTGTCGGCAAGCAGGGCGTGGTTGTGTGGGTTCGGCGTGACGACGACGGCGCCATCCCGATAGGCCTCCCGCAGAGCCTTGTGCTCCGGCTGC
>NZ_JBPPND010000207.1:0-2699 GCF_051306395.1 Methyloceanibacter sp. | reverse complement strand
GTAGAGGGCGGCGAATGCGGGCGCCGCTACGCACAGGAACAAGACGAAGATCGGGGCGATGAGAAACGACACTCGCGCATCGACGGCCGACGGCGTCGTGAAGCTCCGCATCAGGAGATAGGGCAAAGATGCTACGCCGGCCGCCACACAGAAGACGAGCGCAACAATGTTGACGGGGCTCGATTGCGCGAACGCGCGCAGTCCCAAACTTGGCACCACCTCGTCGACAAGGACCGTATCCAGTGCGAACGGTGAGCCTGTCTGCCATAGCAGAACCGCGATGGCGGCAAGCCCAGCCGCGAGCATCACCACGTAGTAAGCGATTTGCGACAGGCTCAGCGAGCGCATCCCGCCGATCAGCATCGCCACGAGGATCAGCGCGATGCCGGCGCCCACGCCGGCCGTTGCCGAGAGCGGGAACACCGCGGCGGTGAGGAGACCGAACGCGAGCAGGACCGCCGCAAGGGCCGGAAACGAGCACAGGACGACGGCCAACACCGCAAGCGGCCGGATCTTGTCGCCCCCGAAGCGCTCGGCGAGAAAATCGGGCACCGTGTAGCCGCCATAGGACCGCAGATACGGTGCGAGCAACAGCCCCGTGAGAACGAGGCCCAGCCCTCCACCAAGGAGCGGCGCGGTGACGCCGTCCCAATCGAAGCCGACCGCACCGAACGCGCCGACGAAGACGAGCGCCGCCATGGCGGACGCCGCGATCGCCAGACCGTTGAGAAATGCCGGCATCATCCGTCCCGCGACATAGAAGTCGGAGACCGGACGCACGAGCCGCACGAGCCCTGCCCTGGCGAAGATCAACGCCGCCATCAGGATCGAAAGTTGGGTGCTTAGCGTTTTCGGCCTCCCTTCTTGCTAGACGTCTTACTTGGTGTCGGCGCCCTTGGCGTCGGCGCCGCCCCGGCCGGCAGGACATCGCGCAGAAGCTCGCCGAACTGTACGAACTCGGTTTTGCGCGGCGAGGTCTTGCGCCAAGCCAGTCCGATCTCCCGTTTGGGCTCGGGCGCGGCGAAGCGCAACAGGCGAATGTCCCCACCGCGATGGATTTCGCTCGAGATCGCCATCTCGGGCAGAAGCGTGATGCCGTAGCCATTCGCCACCATCTGCACAATTGTGGCGAGACTTGAGGCGCCGAAGCTCTCGCGGGCTTCGCGCGTCATCATGTGGCAGTAGGACAGCGCCTGATCGCGCAGGCAATGCCCCTCCTCCAACAGCAGCAGCCGGTCGTCGGCGAGCATGTCGGGCGTTGCCGCACGCGTGTGCGCATTCTCGACCGTCGCCCGGGTTGCGAGGATGAAGGCGTCGTCGAACAAATGATGGGTCTCCAGCTCCGGCTCCTCGATCGGCAGAGCGATGAGAATAACGTCGAGATCGCCGCTCACAAGCTCGCGCACAAGAGTCTCGGTGACGGTCTCGCGGAGCTGCAGGGACAGTGCCGGAAAGCGCTGTTGCAACGCGGGCAAGGCCGCCGGCAACAGATACGGCGCGATGGACGGGATGGCGCCAAGCTTGAGCACGCCGGACAGTACGCCCTCTTGCCCCTTGGCGTAGTCCACGAGGTCGCGGACCGAGGCGAGAATGGTCCGCGCGCGGCGCGCCACCTCCATCCCCCTCTGGGTGAGCTCGATGCCGGACTTGCGCCGCTCCACCAGGCTGAGCTTCAGCTCGTCCTCGAGCTCCTTGATCTGCATGGACAGCGCCGGCTGGCTCACCGCGCAAGCTTGCGCCGCATGGCCGAAATGCCGGGTCTCGGCGAGAGATTCCAGATAGCGGAGCTGTCTGAGGGACACCATGGCGATAAGCAGCGCTTATGTTCTCTATTAGCAAATACGATTGGAAATTATCATGACCCGATCGCATATTCCAATCGCAGAGTTCGGGCGGCCGTTCGGGTTCGCAAGCTTAAGGGCCGTACCGACCATTGCTTGGTCTATAAACTCGCGGAAGGAGAAATAACATGCGTGAGTGGCACAAGCCGACGATCGAGGAGACGGAGTCCGGTATGGAGGTGACGAGTTACCTGCCAGCCGAGCTGGATCGCGCTTAGTCCGGCTTTTTTCTCATCTCGGAAAACGCGAAGCGGCGATCCGGCGAGAGCCAGGTCGCCGTTTCGTTTTTTGGCTTAAAGGTCGATCGATAGCGCCCATTCGGACTTTCGGCTACGATAACGTCCCGATGGCCGGATCTTGGGCTTCAGATGTTCTTAATCCGGTATCCAGACAGTGTTCATGAACGAGTCATGAAAATCTCATCCGGCCTCACCATGTTTTACCATGGTATAGGCCGGTTCGAAGGCGCCACGAGAAGCGCCGTTAGTCGACGAGTATTTGAGGATTGACGCGCATCAAGAAGGCGGCGGCGGCGCTGAGCTACGTTATTCCTCTACAAGACCAATGGTTGAGATCGAGGTAGAAGCCGTGACCAAGATTATGAGCCCCGAGGAACTAGAGCAGGAGCTGCGCGCCATTGGCGCTGTGCAGTATCACGACAAGCACCCCTTTCATAAGCTGCTGCATGGCGGCAAGTTGAACAAAGGCCAGGTCCAAGACTGGGCGATCAACCGCTACTGCTATCAGTCCGCGGTGCCGCGCAAGGACGCGGCGCTGATCAGCCGCTGCCACGACCGCGAGCTGCGCCGCGAATGGCTGCACCGCATCATGGATCACGACGGATACGGCGAGGAGGAA
>NZ_JBPPND010000206.1:0-14861 GCF_051306395.1 Methyloceanibacter sp. | reverse complement strand
ACCGGCTGGGTCGATTTCTCCATCTCGATGATGCGGATCTCGCCCTTGGCGGCCTTGATGGCCTCCTTGAGATCGACCATGCGGATCGACTGATCCTGATGGGTGCGGAAGTACCAGCGCAGATTCTTGAGGTCGCTGACGGCGGTCCATTCGGTGATCTCGGGCTGAGCGCCGCCGACGCTCGCGTTGATGACCGAGCCCTTCGGGATGTCGAACTGATTGAGAATGTGGAAGGCGCTGAACACCGCGTCATCGGCCTTGGCGTTCGGCGTCGCCGCCTGGCTAAAGAGCGTGGCGCGGACGAAGCGCGAAGGCGGTGTGAAGTCGCCGGGAAGCCCGAGCATGCCGGTTCCCGAGCCCGTGGCGCTCAACGTCACGGAGCCGAGCTTCTCCGAGCCGATGTCCTTTGGCGAGAGGTTGATGTAGTTGTCGAGATTGGTCATGTGCCAATCGTAAGTCGGCGCGTTGGTCATGACGCCGAGCGGCGCGTCGGTGACCTTCAGCTTGCCGCCGATGGGCTCGACCGCGATCGACTTGCCGGACTTATCCTGCACGAAGAAGTGCACGTCGGCGACCATGCCCTTGGCGCTGCCGAGGCCGGGAAACGGCGTTCCGACCATGACGGTGTCCTTCAGCGCGGCCTTCACCTCATCGACCGTAGCGAAATTGCCGAGCACCCACATGCCGAAGTCCTGCGGCGCCAGCGCGCGCGCGGCGTTCTCCTTGGTCGCTTGCGCGTATTGGGCATAGCCCGGGAAATAGAACAGGCCGATGGAAAGCCCCTGGTCGTTCAAGCCGTCCATAATGGCGGCCTGACCGAAGGCGTTGGCCCCTACGATGTCATAGCGCGTCTTGTAGGTGAGACCCTTGCCGCCGTCGGGCAGCGCGCCGGCGAACTCCTTGCCGGCCGGTACGACGATGACGTTGGACTGAAGCGGAAAGCCGAACTCGAGGGTGCGGCCGCGGATCGCGGCGCCGTCTTCGGCTTTAAGGCTGATGCCGGTGCAGGCGAAGGCGGGGGTTGTGGCGACGGCGAGTGAAGCGGCGAGTGTGTAGATCGCGGCGCGGCGAAACATGGCGGTGGTCCTCCCACAGAAAATCTGCCGGAGACCATGCGCGCGGAGCTTCTAAACTCTTATTAAGCAAGGAAACCCGGCTCGACTCAGCGTTAAGAGCAGGTCGCCGAGACGTTCGGCATTTGCAGCGATTTGCGCCTTAGCTCACGGCGACGTCGAATAGCGAGCCGATGTAATAGGTGGCGACGGCGGCCGCGGCGCCGATCGCGAACATCCGCCCGCCACCGATGAACGCGTTCCGCCCCGAGAACAGGCTGAGCGCCGCGCCGACACAGAACAGGGCCGTGCCCGAAATGATCGAGGCGATCAGAATGCCGTGGTCCGCATACCCGAACACGAATGGGATGAGTGGCAGGCTGGCGCCGATGGAAAACGTGACGAAGGACGAGAGCGCGGCCCCGAGCGGCGAGCCGAGCTCGTCCGGGTTGAGGCCAAGCTCCTCGCGGCTGAGCGTATCTAGCGCCTTCTCGGGGTTCTCGATGAGGTGCTTGGCGATGTGGCGCGCCTCCGCGAGCGGGACGCCCCGCGCCTCATAGATGAGCGCCAGCTCCTCGGCTTCCTCTTTCGGATAGCGCTCGAGTTCGTCCTTCTCCTGCGCGATCTGGTGCTCGAACATCTCCTTCTGCGACAGCATGGAGATGAATTCGCCCGCGCCCATGGAAAACGCCCCGGCCAAGAGCCCGGCGACGCCAGTCAACAAGATCACGCTCGGGCTGGTGCCGGCGCCGGCGACACCCATGACCAGCAACGTGTTGGAGACGAGGCCGTCATTGACCCCGAACACGCCGGCGCGGAGCGTGCCGCTGCCATAGTTTTTGTGGCGGCGGCCGACGTCCTCGACGGAGGTCGGCATGGGATGACCTTCGTCCGCGACCTTGCCGCGATAGACCGACACGCCGCGCACCTTCGAGGCGGAAAGCACATGGCGCATGGCGCGCGGGCCGAAGATGCCGAGCAGAAGCACGGTGATCCGGGACCGGGGCGACGGGCTGAACGTGGGGGCTGACTTCAGATCCTTCGCCAGGATGGCGGCTTGCGCCTCGGCGGACAACGCCATGTCACGGAACAGCTTCGCGCGCGCGGGATCGGGCTCGTAGCGCGCCACGGCGCTCGACAGGTAGGCTGCGGTCTTTTCCGACCGCCAGCGTGCGAGAGCGTCCTCGATGCTTGCCCCCTCTTTTCCGGAAGTCAGATGAGGTTCACGTCTCCAGTGGCCAGTTCATAGACGCCGCCCTGGATGCCGACTTTGCCGGAGCTCACCGCCTTGCCGATGATATCGGACCGCGACTTCAACTCCCTCATGCCGAGCCGGACGTTTTCGTTGATGGTGGCGGCGAGAAGATCGCTCGCGTGCTTGCCATGGGCGGCGATCACCGCGGGCTGGATCTCCTCCACCAGCTCGGGGAGATGCCCCGGCAGTTTCTTGCGCTCGCGAACCGACTGAAGGGCTGCCGCGACCGCACCGCAACTGGAATGCCCCAGCACGAATATGAGCCGCACGTTGAGAACCGCGACGGCGAACTCGAGGCTCGCCAGCCCATAATTGCTGACGACGTTGCCGGCGTCGCGCACGACGAAGACCTCGCCGGGGCCCTGGTCGAAGACGATCTCCGGCGGGACGCGGCTGTCGGCGCAGGCCAGAACCGCCACGATGGGATACTGCGCGCTGGCGCGTGCGTCGCGGCCGGCGAAATAATCCCTCTCATTGAATTCGCCCGCCCGATAGCGGGCATTGCCCTGCTTCAGCCGGTCCAGCGCCTCCGATGGCGCGATGGCGTTCGGCGCTGGCTTCTCTTCGGCGGCGTGGCTTAAGCGAATCGCAAGAGCGCTCGCCGCGAGCAGCGTGCCCGCCCCCGCCATGAGGCCGCGCCGTGAGATGACTTTAGAGTCGCAATTACCGCACATGGCTGATTCTCCTTTGCCGCAACACTCCCCCGCTCATGGCGGAAGGGTCAAGCCCAGAGCTTTGACGTGCTTGCTCAGCCCTTACGCGGCTTTGGGTTTGGACAGGATCATGCGGTAGCAATCGAGATTACGCGCCAGGAACTCGTAAGCCGCGCCCCACAGATAGAGCCGGAAGCGGCGATACTCGAACTCGCCGAATTTCTTGATCACGGCGTCCTTGTTGGACTCCAGGTTCTCGGCCCATTGCTTGAAGGTGAGGTAGTAGCTCCAGCGATCGGAGTGGATTTCCTCGCACTCGAACTCGGTCTTGTTCATCTTGTTGAGAAAGTCGTCGAGCACGAGGAAGGAGTGATTGCCGGGATAGATGTAGCGCACCATGAAGGTCGACAGCTCGTATTTCTTGCGCGCGGCACTGCCGTCGAGGAACACGAGGCCGCCCGGCTTCAACAGCCGGTAGAATTTGCGCAGCACCTTCTCGTAGTTCGGCAGATGCTCGATGACGCCCATGATGACGATGGCGTCCAAGGGCTCCTTCGGCTCGTAGTCGTAGAAGTCCGTCAGCAAGATGTCGAACTGGTCGCCGAAATTGGCGAGCTTGTCGCGCAGGAAGGATTGCGACACTTCCGAGTTCGTGACACCCGTGAAGTGAATGCCGGATTGCAGCGCATGGCCCGCGAACGCGCCCCAACCGGGGCCGATCTCGAGCACGCGCTTGCCCGGATCCAGTTCGCATTTTTCGATGGCCCAATCGAACTTCCGCTCCAAGGCCTTCGACAGCGGCTCGTCGTCGTTCTCGTAGATGCCTTGGCTATAGGCCGGGAACACGGGATCCATGAAGCTCAGAAACAGCTGCGGATCGAGATTGTAGTGCGAGGCGATGGCCTGCTTGTTGGTATAGACCTGCCCGAACAGCATCGGCTGGAGAAAACGCCAGGCCGCGACCAGCGGATGGCTGTCGTCGAGCGACGCCCGAAGCGCGAACGGCTTCAGCATGTCGCCTTCAATGTCGATGTCGCCTTGCAAGTACGCTTCGGCGATGTCGCCCTCGTCCAGGGTGCGCAGCGCCTTGAGGGCGCGTTCGTTGTGCAGACCGACGTGAAACTCGGGCTCGCCCTGGCCGATGTTGCGCTTCGCGCCATCCGGCAACTCGATGGAAAAGGGAGTCGCTATCCCGCCGACACGGCTGATGAAGGCGTCGAGCGTGCTTGCGGCTGATGACATGTGGCTTGGTCCCCCGGCTTGTCCCCTGCTCCCGCGAGGCACCCTCGCGAGGCGTCTTGTTCGTGCTCGGCCAATTGTGCCCTGGAAGCGGGCGGGATGAAAAGCCCCGGCCTTCGGGCTCAAGCCCCCAAGCCCACAAGCCCGCAAGTCCACAAGCCCGCAAGTCCAGCTGTTGCGGACCTGTGCGGTTCTTAGGCTATCATCGGCGCCTTGCGTTCAGTCAGTGAGGTTTTCCCCCAAATGTTCAACGTGAAGCGCTGCTTGCGGCGGTCCCTCGCGGCCGCCATCGCCCTTCTTTGCTTCCTCCCGGCGACTGAGGCCGCGGCAAAGAAGCCCGGGGCCATCCTCAATGTCTGGCCGCTGATCGGCGGGAGTCCAGACAGCGGCGAGGCCTTCCGGATTCTCTACCAATCCACCGGGCTGAAGGGTGAGCCGATCGAGGTGTCCGGCGCGATCTACATTCCGCCCGGCAAGGCGCCGGCGGGCGGACGTCCCGTAATCGCCTATGCGCACCCGACTTCAGGCGTGGTCGAGAAATGCGCGCCCTCGCTGATGCCGGACAATGCCGGCTTGATCTGGGGGCTCAAATCGATGCTGGCGAAAGGCTATATCGTGGTAGCCACGGACTATCCCGGTCTCGGTACGCCGGGCATCCACCCATATCTCATCGGCGTCAGCGAAGGCCGTGCCGTGCTCGATTCGGTGCGCGCGGCGATCGCCTTGCCGCGCTCGGGCGCATCCAACCGTTTCGTGGTGTGGGGGCACAGCCAAGGCGGCCATGCCGCGCTCTATGCCGGGGAGCTCGCCAAGTCGTACGCGCCTGACTTAAAGCTTCTCGGCGTCGCCGCGGCGGCGCCCGCGACCTACCTGATCGAGCTGTTCGATGCCGACAAGTCGAGCGCCGCGGGTAAGGAGCTAACCGCCATGGCGATCTGGTCGTGGTCCAAGCTCTACAACGACTCCGCTTCGAGCCTGGTCGAGGCGAACGCCATGAATGTCTACAAGACGATGGCTCAGGACTGCATCGAATCGGTCGCGGACTTCTTGGCGCTCGACAAGGCAGAGAGGCCGCTTGAAACGCAGAAGTTCCTGAAAGCGAACCCGGCCAAGACCCAGCCCTGGGCAGGCATCATGCAGCGCAACTCCCCTGGCCAGCAGCCCGCGGGCGCGCCGGTGTTCCTGGCGCAAGGTACCGCCGACACGATCGTGCGGCCCTATATCACCAAGCAGTTCGGCAAAGCGCTGTGCAAGCAGGGCGCCAAGGTGATGTTCGTCGAAATGCCGGGGGTAACCCACACCTTCGCCGCCAAGAACAGCGTATCCACCGCGCTCAAATGGATGGACGACAGGGTTCGCGGCGTGCCCGCGCCGAGCGTCTGCGGGGGCTAGCCCCTACCGCCAATCGCCGATGGTGAACGACAAGATCAGAATCACCGCGAACAGCGCGAGAAAGATAAAGAAGAGGAGCCTGGCGACCTTGGCCGCGCCGTGCTCTAGGCGCGTGAAGCCGAAGGCCCCGCGAGCACCGAGATCACAAGCGCGATGATCGCCCATTTCAGGAGGGCCATCTGGCCTCCTCCTTAGCGCGTGATGCGGATGGTCGTGTTGCCGGCGCCGTAGCGCTGCACCAGCGAATACAGACGGGCGGCGTTGGACGGGTGCAGCCGCACGCAGCCATGCGACGCGGGCCGGCCGAGATATTTCGTCTCGTAGGAGCCGTGAATGGCGTAGCCCTTATAGAAGAAGATCGAATGCGGCATGGGCGAGTTATTGTAGATCGAGGAGTAGTGGCGCCGGGCCAAATGGTAGGGCTTGTAGGTGCCGGTCGGCGTGCGGTAGCCCGAGCGCGCCGTTGAGACCTTCCAAGTGTGGGCCGGCTTGCCGTTCACGAAGACGTGCATGCGCTGGCTGGAGAGGTTGATCTGGGCGACGACCCCTGCAAAGGCCGCGCTGGGCAAGGCAAGCGCCAGGCCGAGCAGTGCGGCCAGGAAAATGGAACGTCTCATGTTGGGTCTCCCTCGAATTCAGCTTGTGCCCACGCCGGCGCATCTTCGCGCCGGGCGCTCTCCGGATGATGACAAGAACCAGTCTAGAGGCGGCGGCTGAATATCTCCTGAACGCCCGCCGCCTCGGCTCGGGATGGCCCCTGAATGCCGTCCGGCTAGGGGCTCCAATAGCCGCCCCCATGTGTGTTAGTCTTGGCGCGAGGGGTTATAGGCGAGTTGGGTCGAGGACGATGCAAAGGCTGCTTCTGAGCCTCATCATAGTGCTGCTCGGCTGCGGATTGGCCGCCGCGCAGATGCGGTTCCAAGGCGCGACCCGCTCCGTGGCGGAGAAGGTCGAACCGCCGAAACCGAAACCCAAGCCCGCACCCGCCAAAAAGAAAGCGCCTACGCCCAAGCTACCGCCGGCCAAGGAATTGTTCGGCTCGGTCCCGGGACCGGCGCCGCTCGAGGCGCGCGCCATCGGCAGCTACTCGAAGGGCTGCCTCGCCGGGGGCCTCTCGCTTCCCATCAACGGCCCGGACTGGCAGGTGATGCGGGTCTCGCGGAACCGCAATTGGGGAAGTCCCGAACTCATCCAGTATATGGAGCGCCTCGCCAGCGATGCGCGCGCGTTCGACGGCTGGCCCGGCCTCCTGGTCGGTGACATGTCGCAGCCCCGTGGCGGCCCAATGCTTACCGGCCACACCAGCCATCAGGTCGGGCTCGATGCGGATATCTGGTTGACGCCGATGCCCGACCGCACGCTCACGCTTCACGAGCGCGAGGACATGACTGCGGTATCGATGCTCAAGGACCCCTTCACCGTCGATCCAAAAGTGTTCACCGACCTACATGTGAAGCTCATCCGCCGCGCCGCCTCCTACCCGCAAGTCGCCCGCATCTTCGTGCACCCGGCCATCAAGAAATCACTGTGCGTGCGCGCCGCCGATGTAGGCAAGGACACCGCCTGGCTCGGCAAGGTCAGGCCTTGGTGGAACCACCACTACCATTTCCATGTGCGCCTCGTCTGCCCGCCCGGCATGGCGGGCTGCGAGAATCAGGCGCCTGTGAGCGGTGACTCCGGCTGCGACGGCAAGGAGCTCGACAACTGGCACGACATGCTCAAGAAGGCCGCGATTTGGATGGCGGAGCAGGACATCGATCCCAATGCGAAGCCCGCGAAGAAGAAGAATCCCAAACAGCTCAGAGACCTGCCAGGCGACTGCAAGGCGGTGCTGACCGCGGGCGACAACGAGCTGCTGTCCGTGGACGACGAGTTGCCGCCCCGCGCGCTTCAGGCCGCCGCCAGCAAGGAGGCGGGGCCCGGCGTGCCGATCCTCACCCAGGCGCAGCTTCAGATCGTGCGGAACGGCGGCCAGCTCGGCATCCCATTGCCCGTGCGCAACCCGATTCGCTGACCGGCTTCCACCATCTTCCCGTAGAACCGCGGTTCAGGCACAATCGGTCCATGTTGCAGCGGCGCTCCAATCCTTTCGAGGGTCAGAAGAACGTCTTCGGCGAGCCGCTCAAGAGCTGCTCGGACCGGCCGGTCACGGGTTTCTACCGCACCGGCTGCTGCCATACCGGACCCGAGGATCTCGGGCTGCACACAGTGTGCGTCGAGGTGACGGCGGACTTTCTCGCTTTCTCCAAGGCGCGGGGCAACGACCTTTCGACGCCGCAGCCCGATTTCGGCTTTCCCGGGTTGCAGCCCGGCGACCGTTGGTGCCTGTGCGCGGCCCGCTGGCAGGAGGCCTTCGAGGCAGGCAGCCCGCCGCGGGTGATTCTCGGCGCGACCCACGAGGCGACGCTGGAGATCGTGGATCTCGAGGACCTCAAACGCTACGCCATCGACCTCGCCTGAGGGCCGGGTCCTTCCTTCAACCCTTCTTGTTGGCGACGCCCGGAGGTGGCAGCATGACGGCCATGGCCACGAAAAAGCAGCCGGCGGCGAAGAAGGCGGCGAAGAAGACGTCTGCCGCCAAGAAGAAAACCGCTTCGACCCCGGCGACCAAGCCGCGGCGGAAGCGGCAGATCTATCTCGAAGGGCACAAGCGCAAATTTCTCGTCGTCGTGGATGAGACGCCGGAATGCGAAAGCGCGCTGGCCTTCGCCGCCAGTCGCGCCCAGCGCACCACAGGTCAATTGGCGCTGCTTTACGTGATCGAGCCCGAGGACGAGGCCATGCACTGGCTCGGCGTGGAAGACATCGCGCGCGAGGAGGGGCAGAGCAAGGCCAAGGCCGTGTTCCGCCTGTTCGGCCGCAAGCTCAAGGCCATGGGCTTCGAGGACCTGGTGCCGGAGGAGATCGTGCGCGAGGGCAACAAGGCCGACGAGATCCCCAAGCTGATCGAGGAGGATCAGGATATCGGCGTGCTGGTGCTCGGGGCCTCGAAGGACCCTTCGGGACCCGGTCCGCTCGTGTCCAGCCTGGCGGGCGGGCGGCTCGCGGGCGTCTTCCCGACCCCGATCACCGTGGTGCCGGGGCACCTCTCCATCGAGGAAATCCTGGCGCTGGCTTGAGCCTACGAGGGCCCTGACGGCTACCGGTGCGGTCATGGTATAAGGCGACTCGCCGCCTTGACTCGGCAGGGGTGCGGGCACAAATATAGAACTGTTCTAATTCTTGAGCGCAGCCTTTCGCGGGCTCGCGCGTTAGGAGCCAAGAGGCACTCACGATGTTCATTCAGACCGAGGCAACGCCAAATCCAGCCACCCTGAAGTTCCTTCCGGGCCGGGCCGTGCTCGGTGAGGTGGACGCGATCGAGTTCCGCGACCGCGCCGAAAGCGAAGGCTCGCCGCTCGCCGCGCGCCTGTTCGAGATCGACGGCGTCACCGGCGTGTTCCTCGGCTCCGACTTCATCAGCGTCACCAAGGCCGACGGCGAGTGGCAGCACCTGAAGCCCGCCATTCTGGGCGCCATCATGGAGCATTACCTCTCCGGTGAGGAGATGACGGATGGCGCGCCCGATCAGTATGACGGCGTGAACGAGTTCTTCGCTCCCGAGGACGAGGAGACGGTCAAGACCATCAAGGAGCTGCTCGACACGCGCGTGCGCCCGGCGGTGGCGCAGGACGGGGGCGACATCACCTTCCAGGGCTATCGCGACGGCGTGGTCTTCCTGCATATGCGCGGCGCTTGCTCGGGCTGCCCGAGCTCGACGGCGACGTTGCGCCACGGCATCGAGAACCTGCTCCGGCACTTCATTCCCGAAGTGCAGGAGGTCCGCCCGATTTGACGGAAAAGCTGCCAGACGCTTCCCTCGATCAACTGTTCCGCGACGCGCGCACATACAACGCGTGGCAAGATAGGGATGTCCCCGATTCGCTGCTGCACGAGATCGTCGATCTCCTCAAGCTCGGACCGACGAGCGCGAATTGCAGCCCGGCGCGTTTTCTTTTCGTGAAGTCCCGCGCGGCAAAAGAGAAACTCAAACCGCATCTGTCGGAGGGCAATCGCGAGAAGACGATGAAGGCGCCCGTCTGCGCCATCATCGGCTACGACCTCGATTTCTACGATCATCTGCCGATGCTCTTCCCGCATACCGATGCCAAGAGCTGGTTCGAGGGCAAGCCCAAAAAGATCGAGGAGACCGCGTTCCGCAACGGTACGCTGCAAGGTGCTTATCTCATCATCGCGGCGCGGGCGCTGGGGCTCGATTGCGGCCCCATGTCGGGTTTCGACAACGAGGCGGTCGACAAGGAATTCTTTGCCGACACCAACGTCAAATCGAACTTCCTCTGCAATCTCGGCTTTGGCGACGGTGCAGACTTGAAGCCGCGGGCTCCGCGCTTTCGCTTCGACCAAATCGCGCTCGTCGTCTAAGACCCAAGCTATGAACCTCCTTGCGCTCGATACGAGCATGGGCGCCTGCTCCGCCGCCGTGCTGCGCACGGGCGCTCCCGCACGCCGGCTTTACGTGCTTCAGGCCGAGATGGCGCGCGGGCACGCCGAAGCGCTGATGCCCATGGTGGAGGAGGTGCTGGCGGAAGCCGAGATCGACGCACGCGATCTCGATCTGATCGCGGCGACCGTCGGTCCTGGCAGCTTCACAGGCGTACGTATCGCCATCGCCGCGGCGCGAGGCCTGGCACTCGTGACGAAGGCCAAGCTTTACGGCACGGACAGTCTCACGGTGATGGCGCGCGCGGCCCGGCTTGCCGGCCTCGAACCAAAGGGTCCTTTCGCGGTCGCCGTCGATGCCCGGCGCGACATGCTCTATCTCGGGCTCTACGATGAGACCGGAAGCAAGTTGGAGGGTCCGTTGCTCATCGCGCCGGGTGACGCCGCCGGTCTCCTACCCGCGACGCTTCGCGTGGCCGTGGGCAACGGCGCGCAAATTCTCTGCGACGCAGCCGCAACGCGCGGCCGCAAACTCGAGACCGAGCTGCCTTCACTTCAGCCAAGCGCCGCGGCGCTTGCCGAGATCGCGCTTGAGAGCGGCGAGACGTCAGAGACCGTGCGCCCGCTCTATTTGCGGCCGCCGGACGCCAAGCCGCAGGCCCCCGCCTTGGAGCGCCGCTGATGGCGGCGGAGATCCTCGTCTCTCAGGCCACGCTGACGGACGCCGCTCTCCTGGCGCGGCTCCATGCAAGCTGCTTCGACCGTGCTTGGGACCAAGACGCCATGGCTCGCTTTGCCGCGGGGCCCGGCATTCTCTGTCTCATCGGCTCTTTGGACGATGCCGGGCCGATGCCTGCCGGCTTTCTGATCGCGCGGCGCGCCGCCGACCAAGCGGAGATTCTCACGCTGGGTGTGGTCCCCGCCTATCGGCGGCTCGGCCTCGCCCGGGCGCTCCTGCAACGCGCTGTGGAGGACTTGAGGCGAAGCGGCGCCACGCAACTTTTCCTGGAGGTCGACGAAGGCAATGAGGCCGCGCTCGCGCTTTATCGCGCGCTAGGGGCCGCGCCCGCGGGCCGACGCCCCGGCTATTACGAAAGCGGCGCGGACGCCGCCATCTTCAGTCTTGCCCTTTCGGACTCACGCTCCGATGATGGGCAGATCGCCGAAGCGCCACGTCAAGACCAGCGATAGCCGGGGATCCATGTCCAACCCAGCGACACGGGAAAGCAGGCTGGAGCGTCTGTGCGCCGATCGGGGCATGCGCATGACCGGCCAGCGGCGGATCATCGCGCGGGTGCTGTCCGAAGCTCATGACCATCCGGATGTGGAGGAGGTCTACCGCCGGGCGAGCGCGCGCGACCCCCGCATCTCGCTCTCCACCGTGTACCGCACCGTGCGCCTGCTGGAAGGCGAAGGCATTATCGAGCGGCACGATTTCGGCGACGGACGCGCGCGCTACGAGCCGGCTGGCCACGAACACCACGATCACCTGATCAACGTGAAAACCGGCGAGGTCATCGAGTTCAAGAACGAGGATATCGAGCACCTGCAAGAGCGCGTCGCCAAGGAGCTCGGCTTCCAACTCATCGGGCACCGGCTCGAACTGTTCGGCAAGCCTCTCAAGAACGGCAAATAGCGCCGTTTTCGCCCCCGTTTGACTTCGTGCCTGCCCCGGGACAACGTTAACCATCGGAAAGAACACATAAGGGGGTGACGTGATGGGAAAGCGGATTTTTCTCGCGGGCGTCTTGACGTTGCTCGCCAGCATGGCCTTTGCACAGCACGCCATCTCACTGGAACCCGAGGCGGCTCCCGCGGCGGCGCCGGAAGCCACCGCGCCGGCTCCTGACGTGCCACCCGCGCCGTCTGCGCCTGCGCCATCCGCATCGGTCCCGCCGGTGATTGTCCAGCCGGCGTCGCCCAAGGTCGAGGTCGCTTTCCCCTCCAAGCTGGACCTCTACATTGTGCCCGCGGCGACCCGCGAGGTTTGCACCACGCTCGAACTGGGCTTTGGCGAAATCCAAACCGATTGCCGCATGAAGCCTATTCCGATACGGGCCGAGAACCCGGTGCTGCGCGGGCTTTGCATTACGCGCTATGGGCGGCGGACTTGCTATTGAGCGTTACGGCTCCAGCGGCCGATTGCTGACCGATGAGAAGCGTGCGCGCATTCCTGGTGTTGGCGACGTTCTTGGCCTTCACCGTCCCGCTGATGCCGCTTCAGCTCCTATTCGTGCGGATGGGCTCGCCCTACGCCCGCACCTTCCCGCATTGGTACCACCGCCAAGTCTGCAGGATCGTCGGCATACGCCTCAACGTCGACGGCGAGATCGCCGAAAGCCAAGGCGTGCTGATCGTGTCGAACCACGTCTCCTGGCTCGACATCACCGTGCTGTCGGCGGTCGCGCCGGTGTCGTTCGTCGCCAAGCAGGAGGTCTCGACCTGGCCCTTCGTGAAGTGGCTCGCCAAGCTGCAACGCTCGGTGTTTGTCGACCGCGAGCGGCGCAGCGAAGTCGGCAACAAGGCAAATGAGATTCTGAGCCGGTTGGAGGAGGGCGACCACGTGGTGCTGTTCGCCGAAGGCACCTCCAGCGACGGCAATACGGTGGTGCCGTTCCGCACGGCGCTGTTCGCCGCGGCGAAGCCTCTCGAAGGCCAACCCATGGGATCGAAGGTCTCGGTGCAGACGCTGGCGCTCAGCTACACGAAGCTCTACGGCCTTCCCTTGGGGCGGCGCGGGCGCCCGCAAGTCGCCTGGTACGGCGACATGGACATGGCGAGCCATGCCTGGAAGCTGCTGGGCCTCGGTCCGCTCGACGCCAATATCCGCATCGGGCCGCCCGTGCCGCTCGACGACTTTCCCGACCGCAAAGCGCTTGCGCGCTATGCGGAAGAGAAAGTCAGAAACGACGTCGTCGAGTTGTTGCGTGGATCGCCCGCGCAACGGACCGCCTAGATCGCGCGGCGCAGCCTGATCGTGTCCATGACCGTCGCGGGCGCGAAGGCCCCATTCGGCAATTGCCGGATGAAGCCCGCCTTGGCGACGTTCATGAGCGTGCCGTGAACCGCCCGATCGACGTTCTCGCCATCCGAGAAATAACCCTCCTGCACCGAGAGATGGCAGAGATCGTCGATCGTCATGACGCCGATCTCGCTCAACTTGCGGATAAGGAAGTCGGCCAGCGGCGGCTGTTGCGGCTGCTGGGGGGCCATGGCCACCGGCCGGCGCTGCTCTGGCTCCGGTGCGGCTGCCGCCGGTGCCCGGCGATAGACCTGCGGCGCGACAGGCCTGTGCTCGGGCTCGGCCTCGTGCACCGGCATCGGGCGGCGCGGGGGCTCTGCTTCCGCCGCAACGGGGCGGCGATAGGGCTCCGGCTCCTGCTCAGGCACTGGGCGCCGCTGATACTCGGGCTCCGGCGCGGGCCTGCGATGCTGCTCCGGCTCCTGTGCCACGGGCCGGCGTTGCGGCGCGGCCTCTGCGACCGGCGGACGATGATAGTGCTCCGGCTCCGGCGCTTGTCTACGTTGCGGCTCGGCCTCGACCGCCTGCCGGCGGTGCTGCTCCGGCTCCGGCGCGGGCCGGCGCTGCGGCTCGGCCTCGGCTTGAGGCGCCGGGCGGAGGCGCTCGTCTTGCACCGGGGCGCTCGTCAGCCGCCGGTATTCGCCCTCGATCAGCGTCGTCACGGCTTCGAGCTCGGACTGAAGATCCTCGATCCTCGCCTGATGCTCCCGCTTCAACAGCTCTAAGCGTTTCTCGAATTGCGCTTGTGCCGCGCTAATCTGCTCCTCGAGGAAGCTGGCACGGTCTTGTAGGTCCCCGCGAATATCACGCATCGATGCCCCCTAAGCTCACTGACCTCAACAGAACGACAGACCGAACTGGGGGTTCCCGTAAGCACAAAAGGCCCACCGACCGCCGCTCGGCAAGTACGCAAAACTGTACGGAATTGCGCCGGACACAGCCTCAGCATCGGCGCTACTGACCGTCACTTTACCCCTAACCATATGCAGAGTCTCGCATTTGCCGATTCA
Organism: Methyloceanibacter sp.; assembly: GCF_051306395.1. Lineage (GTDB taxonomy): Bacteria > Pseudomonadota > Alphaproteobacteria > Rhizobiales > Methyloligellaceae > Methyloceanibacter. The sequence goes on along the minus strand of NZ_JBPPND010000206.1, from coordinate 798 downwards.
GACAGTGTCACAGAGCATTGCCGCGAGCCCTCCCCGCCAGTTCGGCTGCTCAGGGAGCAAACTTCTAAGACAAAACCAAGACGCCGCTGGAACAAACCGGTTTGGCTGCGCCAAACAAGCGTCAGCGACTTGTCAAATTTTAGGCACTCGGCGTGTGCCCGCGGAGCTTCTTCTGGCGCCGGCGCGGCTTTGGCTTTGTCATCTCTGGCAAGAAGGCCGCGAGCAGGCCGATGGCCGGGAGAAAAGCACAGACGTGATAGACGAAGGTGATGCTGGTCGCGTCGGCCAGCCAGCCGAGCAAAGCCGCACCGATGCCGGCGATCCCAAAAGCGAGGCCGAAAAACAGCCCGGCGACCATGCCAACCCTGCCCGGCAACAGGCTCTGCGCGTAAACGATGATGGCCGGGTGGGCGGAGGCCAGGATCAAGCCGATGATCACGCTTAGGATCGCCGTCCCGAGCAGACCGACGTAAGGCAGCGCCAAAGTGAAGGGCAGCACGCCCAGGATTGACCACCAGATCACGCGACGCGTGCCGATGCGGTCGCCGATCGGCCCGCCGATGACGGTGCCGGCCGCGACCGAGCCCAAGAACAAGAACAGATAAAGCTGTGCCGTCTGCACCGACAGATCGAAGGTGTGGATCAAATAGAAGATGTAGAAGCTCGTGATCGAGACCAAGTAGAAGTGCTTGGAGAAGGTCAGCGTGAGGAGGATCACGATCGACTTGGCTACCTTGCGGCGGCAGAGCTCGGCGATGGCTTTGCGCTCGGCGTGCGACACGCTCGGCAGCTTAAGCG
>NZ_JBPPND010000205.1:0-3141 GCF_051306395.1 Methyloceanibacter sp. | reverse complement strand
ACTGGACACCGAGCGCCTTCAACTCGTTGGCAAGGCGTTCGGCAAAGCGCGGATCCACGGACTGATCGGGAAAGGTCTGCCACTCCACGAGGACAGTCCGTTTGCCCAAAGGCCCGAGATCGGGAATCCCTACATAGGTCCACTCCGCGCGGGTTCGCACATCGACAAGTTGCGTTCGAGGGTTCGCCTGAAGGCCCTTCCAGGCCGTTGCCACATCGACCTCATCGACCGCGTTTTCATCGGAGTGCGCGCCCAAGATCGAGCCTCCTCCCCCAAAAAAGTGAGCACGTGATAAGAACAGTTTCTGTGCTGAGCACAATACGTGGTGACTTGGCCCAACTTACACCCGCAACATCCACAGCTTACGCATAAGCATTCCACAAGAAGTTCATCCCTCCTTACTGCGAAGACAAAGAAAACCTGTCTTGGCAACGGCCAAGGCCAAGATACTCAATTGTAAGGAGGGGACTTCCCCGTTCGGATAACCAGACTATACACCCGCAAACCCCGCCAATCAAGCGAACGAAGGGGGTGCAAATCGTAGCATTGATCAGTAAGCGGCGCGACGAGCGCCCAAGCCCAAGCCTCTGTGTCGAAAGCGTGAATCGACCGCGTTTGGGAGGAAATCGCGAGGAAATGGGGACTTTTGCCCCGTGCCGCGCGTCTTTTTTTTTTTTCCAGGGGGTAGCCGGTGGAAAACCTTCCGCCGCCGCGGGGTCCGCCGCACGTCAAGCAATTGATATAGTCGTAGAATTGACATGACGCGCCCGCGCGCGGGTCAGTGCTTCCGCGCAACGTTGTGGCGCAAAGGCAACAAACTCGGACGAAGGGGAAAGCCGGGGATGCGCTCCAGCGCGCCTAGGCAGCGCTACTAAACACCCATTACCGCGCCGCTACGCACCCAAATGCGCGCTGTTACGCACCCATGGCGACGACGCGCTTGGAGAGCCGCGAGACTTTGCGGGACGCGGCACGGCGGTGAAGGATGCCCTTCTGGGCGGTGCGCGCCATGACCGGCTCGGCCTCTTTCAAGGCGGCCTGGGCGGCCTCCTTGTTGCCGGTAGCGATGGCTTCCTCGACCCTGCGGATCGAGGTGCGCATATGGCTGCGCCGCGCCTTGTTGACGGCGGTACGGCGGGTTATTTGGCGAACGGCTTTCTTCGCCGACTTGGTATTGGCCATGTGTAGGGTCCTTGAGGCGGATTTCGGTTCGCGGAGATGCACGCGGAAAACGCGGCAAGAACGCGAAATTTGAGCTGCTCTATAGCGAGCGCTCCCCAAAGCGTCAACTGGGCAGGACGGGAGGCTCGCCCGCCCCATATGGGCGAGGCAGCCGCTAGCGGTTCTTGAACTCGGGCTTCCGCTTCTCGATGAAGGCCGCCATGCCCTCTTTCTGATCCTCGGTGGCGAACAGGGAATAGAACTGGCCGCGTTCGAAGCGGGTGCCCTCGGCGAGCGTCGTGGCGAAGCCCCGGTTGATCGCTTCCTTGATCATCATCACCGCGTGCTGGGACAGGTTGGCGATCTTGTCGGCGACCTTCATGGCCTCTTCGAGCAGCTCATCCGCCGGGATGACCCGGCTGACCAGGTTCGCCCGCTCGGCTTCCTCCGCCTTCATCATCCGGCCCGTAAGGCAAAGCTCCATGGCCTTGGCCTTCCCCACCGCGCGCGTCAGACGTTGCGTGCCGCCGGCGCCTGGCATGATGCCGAGATTGATCTCCGGCTGGCCGAACACGGCGGTGTCGGCGGCGAGGATGATGTCGCAACTCATGGCGAGCTCGCAGCCGCCGCCCAGCGCGTAGCCGCCGACCGCGGCGATGATGGGCTTCCTGATATTTCCGATCTTGTCGAACGGCGCGAGGAAGTCGCTGCCATAGGCTTCCACGAAGGTCTTGGTGTGCATCTCCTTGATGTCCACGCCGGCGGCAAAGGCCTTCTCATTGCCGGTAATGACGATGCAACCGATGGCCGGGTCGGCCTCGAAGGCCTTCAGCGCTTGGTTGAGCTCGCCGATGAGCAGCGTGTTGAGCGCGTTCAGCGCGTGCGGCCGGTTGAGCGTGATGAGCCCGACCTTACCTTCCCGCGTGACCAGCAGCGTTTCATAGGGGTTTGCTTCGGGCGCCTCTTCGCCCCGTGCGACTTCTTCAACAAACATGTGATTGCGTTCCCTTATCTCTGGCAGGTTGGACAGAAGAAGGTCGAACGGCCGCTTTGGACCACGCGGCGGATAATGCCGCCGCAGCCGGTCCGCGTGCAGGGTTTCCCCGCGCGGCCATAGACCTTGAAACGATGCTGGAACCGTCCGAGCCGGCCGTCCGTATGGCGATAGTCGCGCAAGGACGATCCGCCGGCCTTGATGGCGCTTTGCAGCACCGCCTTGATCCCTTCGACGAGCGCTTCCGTCTTTTTTGTTGGCTTGCCGGATTTGGTGGTGAGCGTTCCGGCGAGCTTGAGTGGCGAGAGGCGCGCTCGATGGAGCGCCTCGCACGCATAAATATTCCCCAGACCCGCGATCAGCCGTTGATCGAGCAGACCGGCCTTGATCGAGGCGGCCTTGCCTTTGAGCTTGCCCGCGAGCCATTCGGAGGTGAGGTCTTCGCCGAGGGGCTCGACGCCAAGCCCTTTGAAGAGCGCGTGGCTGTCGAGGGTCGCGGCCGGCACCAGATCCATGATCCCGAAGCGGCGCACGTCGCTGTAACGGACCGCCGAGCCGTCCCTGAGATGAAAGACGATGTGCTCGTGCTTCGGGACGGCAACTTGCGGATGCGCCAAGCGGCCCGGCGCTGCGGCCGTTCCGTTCGCCTTGTCGATGGCGAAGCGGCCGGTCATGCCGAGATGCATGACGAGCACTTCGCCGTCGTCGAGCCGGGCGAGCAGATATTTGGCGCGCCGGTCGAGCGCCTCGACCTTGCGCCCCTGAAGCCGCTCGCCGAAGCGTTTGGGCAGGGGAAAGCGCAGATCGGGGCGCCGCTGCTCCACGCGGGCAAAGGCGTTGCCCACGAGAACGGGTTCCAGCTCCCGGCGCACGGTCTCCACTTCAGGCAGTTCGGGCATGACGTCCCAGCATAGTGCAGCGCAAAACAACTCTCATTGCACTGCAACAATAGCCTGAACTGGGGCCTTAGGCTATTGTCCGCTGCA
>NZ_JBPPND010000204.1:0-2253 GCF_051306395.1 Methyloceanibacter sp. | reverse complement strand
TGTCTCGTGGGCTCTGTGATGTGTATAAGAGACAGCCCTTTAAGGGGGAGGGATAGAAAGTTTTGACCTCGATCAAAGCTCCCGCTCGGCTTGCGGGCGAGCCTTGTCCCCTCAGTCGCTCAAAGAGAGGGGACGCTTCCATGAGCCCGATCGAAATCGGTTATCTCGTGCTTGTCCTGGTCGCCTTCGGCGGCTTTGCCATCACGCTCGCCTACTATAACCATCACGCCAGTTGATCGGCGCCGGCCTTTTAGCGGCGCAAGGCGTAAGATAATTTGCTTCGAGCCTGCCGCCTTGGCTAGGGTGCGTTGAAGGAAACGCGCGCCAAAGGCGCCCAAGGCGGGGTTCATGGCCAACCCTTACGAGACTGGCCTCGAAAAGAATGCAGCGAATTATCAGCCGCTGACGCCGCTCACATTCCTTGCGCGGGCCGCTTCCGTGCATCCCGAACACATCGCGATCGTCCACGGCGACGCGGCGATCGACTACCGCACGTTCTATGCGCGCGCATGCCGCCTCGCCTCGGCGCTTAAGGGCCGCGGCGTCGGGCCGGGCGACACGGTCTCGGTGATGCTGGCCAACACCCCGGCCATGCTCGAGGCCCATTACGGCGTGCCCATGGTGGGCGCCGTGCTCCACTCCATCAACACCCGGCTCGATGCCCCCACTATCGCCTTCATGCTCGAGCACGCCGAGACGAAGGTGCTGATCGGCGACACCGAATACGCGTCCGTGTTGAAGGAGGCCTTGACCGACACCAAGGTCAAGCCGCTTCTGATCGACTATCGCGATCTCGAATGCGGCATCAACGGCGAGCGCTTAGGCAATCTCGACTACGAGGCCTTCATCGCCGACGGCGATCCGGACTTCGCCTGGGAGATGCCGAGCGATGAGTGGAAAGCGCTGTCGCTCAACTATACGAGCGGCACCACCGGCAACCCCAAAGGCGTGGTCTATCACCACCGTGGCGCGGCGCTCATGTGCTACGCCAACACCATCGCTACCGGCATGGGCCAGCACCCCGTCTATCTGTGGACGCTGCCCATGTTTCACTGCAACGGCTGGTGCTTCCCTTGGTCGATCAGCCTCGTCGCCGGCACCCATGTCTGCCTGCGCGCGGTCCGCGCCAAGCCCATGTACGACGCCATCGCCGAGCACAAGGTGACGCATCTGTCCGGCGCACCCTTCGTCATGGCGGCGCTGCTGAATGCCGGCGCAGACGAGCGGCGCGACTTCGACCACCGCGTCGCCTTCAATCATGCCGCCGCGCCGCCCCCCGCCGCCGTGCTCACCAAGATGGACGAGGCCGGCTTCGAGCTCACCCATCTCTACGGGCTGACCGAGACCTACGGTCCGGCGACGCTGAACGAATGGCACGCCGCCTGGGACGAGCTTCCGCAAGAGGAACGGCTCAAGAAGCGCATCCGCCAAGGCGTGCGCTATCACGCGCTCGAAGATCTGACGGTGATGGACCCGAGCACCATGGACAAGACGCCCGCCGACGGCGAGACCATCGGCGAGGTCATGTTCCGCGGCAACATCGTGATGAAGGGCTATCTCAAGAACGGCAACGCCACCGAGGAAGCCTTCGCCGGAGGCTGGTTCCATTCCGGCGATCTCGGCGTCATGCATCCGGACGGTTACATCCAGCTGAAAGACCGCTCCAAGGACATCATCATCTCCGGCGGCGAGAACATCTCCTCCATCGAGGTGGAGGATGTCATCTATCGCCACCCGGACGTGACCGGCGCCGCCGTGGTGGCGAAGCCCGATCCGAAATGGGGGGAGACACCTTGCGCCTTCGTGGAGCTGAAGGCCGGCGCCGACACCACCGAAGAGGAGATCATCGCCTGGTGCAGGGAGAAGCTCGCCCGCTTCAAATGCCCGCGCTACGTGGTGTTCGTGGACCTGCCCAAGACCTCCACCGGCAAGATCCAGAAGTTCAAGCTGCGCGACATCGCCAAGGACGTCCATTAGATGCCCCTGCTTCGCTTCGATCTGATCGAAGGCCGCACCGACGAAGAGCTCAAAGCCCTGCTCGATGCGACGCATCGCGCCATGCTGGAGGCCTTTAAAGTCCCAGAGCGCGACCGCTATCAGCTCGTGCACGAGCACAAGCCCGGGCACATGATCGTTGAGGACACAGGCCTCGGCATCCCGCGCACCGACAAGGTGGTGGTGGTCAGCATCACCTCCCGCCCCCGTACGCGCGAACAGAAGGAAGACTTCTACCGCCTACTCTGCGAGGAGCTC
>NZ_JBPPND010000203.1:0-3440 GCF_051306395.1 Methyloceanibacter sp. | reverse complement strand
CCACTTGGCGAAGGCGCCTTTTCTGAGCCGCACGGCGTATGAGCGGTTCCGGGCCGGCGAGCGCAAGGCGCGGCCCGGCCAGCTCGCGGGCCTTATCAGCCATGCGGAGTTTCTGAAGACCGGCGGCAAGGCGGCCGGCCCGTTGGCGAGCCCCGCCATGGCCCCGGCGTTCGCGCCAGGCGGTACGAAGATCAAGCTGCCAATTCAGGCGGCATCGCGACCCGCGCGGCGCAAGCCGAAGCGCCGGTAAGCGCGGCTCGCGTCTGCACTTGGATGAGAAAGGCTTGGGTTTAGAGCCCGCGCTCGATCTCTTGCATCAGACGGTAGCGTAGGGTCCCCGTGTTGCCCTTGAGCGCGATCACGAAGCGCACACGTCCATGCTTGGCGGTATCGACATAGCCAGCCAGCGTACGCACGCCGCTCATCGTGCCGGTCTTGTAATTGGAGCCGCGGCCGCGCTTGAGCAGCTCCGCATAAGGAACAAAGAGGTTGAGCACCTTGGTCAGCCCGCGGGCCGTAAAGTGGTTACCGCGGCTGATGCCCGAGCCTTCTTCGAGATAGATGTCCTCGGCGAGACCGTGCTTGGTGAGCATCTCGTTCGCGACCTGGAGTGACTTCTCGAGGCTGACGGGCCCGCCCAGGCGCTCCGCGCCGATCTCCAAGAACACTTGATTGGCGATGTAGTTGTTCGAGCCGATCAGCAGTTGGTGGATGATCTCGGCGAGGTAGCGGGACTGATTGTGCACGTAGACCGGCTCCAGGCCCTCCGGCACGGGTCCGACAGTGATCTCACCCTCGACCTTGCCGCCGGCCTGGTCGACGAACGCGGCGATCAACTCGCCGGCGTATTTCAGGCTCACGTCCGGGTCCTGGGTGAGGCTGATGCGGCTGCGGCCCTTGGGGCCTCGCGCCCTGAACTGGCTGATCGCCAGCGGCGTGATCGGGGTCTGCTTCTCGGCGGTGCGGACGCTGTTGCCGCTGCGCACCGCGTGGATCGTGTTGAAGTTCACCGCAAGCGCAGAGTTCAGCGCGTCATAGGCCTCGTTGGTGTCCTCGATACCCGGGATGCGGAGGTCGGAAGGGTAGTAGCTCGAGTCGAGCACGATGCCGGTGATGGGCTCCTTGCCGATCGCGGTGACCAGCTGGGGCGCGAGCAGCGCCAGCTCCTCGGAGATCAAAAAGGGATCGCCGCCCCCCTGAACGTAAAGCACCCGGTCGTCGTCCAAGTAGAAACGGGTCTTGAAGCGGTAGTCAGCGCCCAGCACCTCCATCGCCAGCCAGGCCGTCACGACCTTGGCGACGGAAGCCGGGACGAAGGGCTCATCGGCGTTCTGGGCGATCAACTCGTTACCGTCGTCGTCCATGACGAACACCAGCCCCGACGGCGCCAGCGCAGCGACCCGGTCCTTGGTGCCGGCCAGCGTTTGCGTGGACAGGGCCTGGGCGGGCAGCAGGAGCAGAGCAAGGACGAGCAAACGGGACCAGAGAGACATACGCCTATTTATAGGCTTGGGACCGTACCCGGCAAACGGCCTTGTCTAGGCGACGTCGCGGAACGCTTTTGCGCGTATGCCGCAATTGCGACCACAAGAGATACCGAGATCTCCCCCATTTGGTCGTGCGCCCGCCGTGACGGCTTCCAATATTGCTCCTTGGCCGGCTTCCGGCACTATCATCGAAGTACACTGCAATGAAAACGCTTGTTGCCGCCTCAGGACTAGTCATCCTGTAACCTCCCCGAAAGGTCTCGATTTCCTTCGCGTTGCCGGGACCTTTTCTCGAATTGACTTCCCACGTACATCCTCCGGCGTTCCTCGCCGGCGCTTTATTATGAGGGCTACGGTTATGTCCTTACAGGACCCCAAAAGCAGGCTGCCCTATATTTACACTTGGCTTGGCATGGCCGCTTTCATTGCAGCGCTGATCTATCTGTTTCACCTCATTTAGCTCGCCTGGAACGGGGTAAGCCGTTCGGACCGTTGGTCCTTTGCGCTGCCGCACTAGGGGCAAAAAGCCGTGCTAGCCGGTCCGCGAAGCCAATTTCGGATCGATCCACCCGATCTGCTCAGGAGGATGATGAGATGCGCTATTCCGTTTCGATTGCTACCGCTGCTGCCATTATCGCTTTGTCGTTTGCGGCCAACGCGCAAGAGGTGAAGCCTGTCGAGGGCGCGGTGAAGGGCACGGCGACCACCGGCAAGGGCGTGGTCAAAGGCGCCGGTGAGGTTGGAAGCGGCGCCGTGGGCGGCACCGTGGAGGCCGGCAAAGGTGTGGCCAGGGGCGCCGGCGAAGTCGGTGGCGGCGTCGTCGAGGGCGCCAAGGATATCGGCGAGGGCGTGAGCGAAGGCCCTGTCGGTGCCGTCAAGGGTGTCGGCAAGGGAACCGTCGCGGTCGGTAAGGGCGTTGTCGGCGGCACGGTCGAAACGGGCAAAGGCGTGGTCAAGGGTGCCGGTACGGTCGGCAAGGGCGTGGTGAAAGGCGGGGGCACTGTGCTCAAGGAAACCGGCAAGGGTATCGGCTGCGTCGTGACCCTCGGCAACAAGTGCTGATCGTCTGGCGCTCGGCTAGGAGCCAGGTCACCAGCTCATCGCAATCTTCAAACTTTCGCCAGGTTTGTCTGCTTCTCTGTCACAAACAAGGAAGCCACTGATCTCATGATTCGATTTGCTGTTTCGACCGCTCTCGCAGGCCTCATCGCTCTTTCGGTGGCTGGCTGCGCCGTGGAGGTGCCGATGAAGGCCTTCCGCATGGCGCCGCCCGACGCGACCCTCAAGGACGACACGCGCCCGCGCCAGGACGTGAAGCACCTCTCCATCGACTAGCTCTTTCGGCTTGGCGCCTCTGGCCCGTTCGATGCGCCTCAGCGCTCGATCTTGCTGATCTTGGTCCCCTCAAGGGTGAGATTATACATCAGCCCCTTCTGGTCGAGGATGAAGCCGATCACGGGCTCGGTCACCTTGTCGGTGTCGATGGAGCCGCCGACGCCTACGGTGATGATCGTGACGGAGCCGTCCACGCCGACCTTCCAGCCCGCCCGGCGATAGAAGGCATCGAGCGCGCTCTGGGTCATGAACATGATGATCACCGACCGCTCCTGAGCGCCGAGTTGGAAGCCGAACGAGGCGGAGATCATGTTGTAGTAGCCGGCCGGGCGCTGATCGACGATCAGCAAGCCTTCGCCGTATTCGCCGCCCACGCCGAAACCCGCCTTTATCACCGAGGGGAACACGAGGATCCCGACCGCCTTGTTGGCGAGCTCGCGGGCGCCGCCGATCTGGCGCACGAAGCTATGCAGCGTGTCGTTGGCATCGCGCTCAAGCTCGGCGCCGGAAGCGGCTTGCGCCGGCGGAGGCACGGCAAAGGACGCGGCGGCAGCAAGAGCGGCGGCAAAGAGACTGGCGGCCAGGATTTTCATGGCGTTGATTCCTCCCGTAACGCGC
>NZ_JBPPND010000202.1:0-59025 GCF_051306395.1 Methyloceanibacter sp. | reverse complement strand
GGGCTGTCCGTAAGTGGCTTTATATATCCTTGTTTTCCAGTGCTTTAGTCAAGAGCGTTGGCGACCCCGACAGGATTCGAACCTGTGACCCTCAGATTAGGAATCTGATGCTCTATCCTGCTGAGCTACGGGGTCGAAACAGACGGTTCGCTTGGGTGTAGAGGAGGCTTTGGTCCCTCGCAAGCCGCGAAACGCTTGATTCTCGGGTGAGGGCGCTGGTGCCGGGGCTTCATCCGGGCTTTCTGATCGGTTTGCACAACAGTCCGAAAACGCTAGGCTCCTCAACCGGGAGGAACGCCTCGCCCGGGGGAGCGCCTCCTGGAGGGTGTGAGTCATGTCGGCCGCTCGGAAACAGGCGGAGACGGTCGCCGCTAAGGTCATGCGTCTGCTGGGTGCCGCTCCCGGCGGAGCCGATGTCGAGGCTTTGACTCTCCTCATCGATCAAGCCCTCAGCCAAGCCGCCCAATCGCAAGAAAAGCGCGACCTGGAACGGATCGCCGAGGTCCAGGCCTCCGCGCATGCCCATCTCGGACAGTTGCTCAATGCTTCGCCGGCCGTGATCTATTGCCGGGCCGCGAGCGGGGATTACAAGCCGACCTTCGTGAGCGACAGCGTGACGAAGCTCTTCGGCTGCAGCCCGCGCGAATATCTCGGAGATCCCTATTTCTGGCGCAACCGCGTGCATCCCGACGACGTAGCACGCATCGACGCCTGGGTAGACCGGATGTTCGAGCGCGATGAGCGTTCTATCGAGTATCGGGTGCACCGCGAGGATGGCGGTCACATGTGGCTGCATGATCGCCAGCACGTGGTGCGCGACAGCAAAGGCGAGCCGATTGAGATCGTTGGCTCATGGACGGATGTTACCGAGCGTAAGGAAGCCGAAGAGGCCGAGGCGGTAGCCCGCACGCAACTCGACGTGCTGCTCGGCGCCGTCCCAGTCGTGGTCTACAGCTTTGCCGCCACGGGCGACTACAGGCCGTCCTATGTGAGCCCCAGCATCACGCGGATCCTGGGCTATCAGCCCAACGACTATCTCACCGGACCGGATTTTTGGCGGCAGCACGTGCATCCGGACGATCTCGCCGAGATCGAGAAAAAGCAGGGCGACCTTTTCAGAAACGGCGCGAATTGGATGGAGTACCGCTTCCGCCGGAAGGACGGCAGCTATTGCTGGGTGAGCGACGAACAGTATCTCATCCGTGACGAGGCGGGACAGCCTGCCGAGGTCGTGGGCTCGCTCGCCGACATCGATGATCGGAAGGCGGCCGAACTTGCCTGCGAAGCGGCCCAAGTTGAACTGGAGAAGGCCAGTCGGGCCGCGCTCGAAGCCAATGAAGCGAAAAGCGTCTTCCTCGCCAATATGAGCCACGAGATCCGGACGCCGATGAATGCCGTCATCGGCCTGTCCCATCTTGCCTTGAAGACGGAACTCAGCCCCAGGCAGCGCGATTACGTTCTCAAGATCAAAAGCTCGGGACAACACCTGCTCGGTATCATCAACGACGTTCTCGATTTCTCGAAGATAGAAGCCGGCAAGCTGACGATCGAGCATATCGACTTCGATCTCGACAAGGTGCTGGAGAATGTCGGGAACTTGATGTCGGAGAAGGCCTCGGCCAAAGGCCTCGAGTTGATCTTCGACGTGGAGCCGCGTGTCTTGGCCCACTTCAAGGGCGATCCGCTTCGTCTCGGTCAGATCCTCATCAATTTCTGCTCCAACGCGGTCAAATTCACCGAGACCGGCGAGATCATGGTTCAGGTGCGCGTGCTCGATGACTCCAAGGACGGCCAGCTTGTGGAGTTCTCGGTCACGGATACCGGGATCGGTATGACCGCCGAGCAGGTGGATAGGCTGTTCCAAGCCTTCGAGCAGGCCGATGCCTCGACCACGCGCCGCTATGGCGGGACGGGGCTCGGACTTGCCATCTCCAAGCAGCTCACGGAACTCATGGGTGGAACTGTCCAGGTAGAGAGCGAAACCGGCAAGGGCAGTGTGTTCCGTTTCACGGCGCGCCTCGGCAAGGGATCCGAGGTGCCGCGGCCGCGCTTGCTCCAGTCCGACTTGCGGGGCCGGCGCGTGCTGGTGATCGACGACAACTCACACGCACGCGCGGTACTGGGGAATATGCTCACCAGCATGACCTTCACCACGGACGAGGCTGCCTCCGGCGAAGAGGCGCTGGAGATGATGGTTCAGGCCGCCAAGCTCGGAGAGCGCTACGAGATTGCGTTCATCGACTGGCAGATGCCCGGGCTCGATGGGATCGAGACCGGACGGCGCATCCAGGCCTTGGCCGACGGGTCTAAGCCGCCGCATCTGGTGATGGTCACCGCCTACGGGCGCGAAGAGGTTCTCAAGCAGGCCGAGGAGAGCGGCTTTGAGAATGTTCTGATCAAGCCGGTCACCTCGTCGATCCTGTTCGACACTGCCGTCGTCGTTCTCGGTGGGGAGAGCGGTGACTTCGAGCCCGTGCAAGCCGCCCCCGCGATCGAAACCGATATCCTGCGAGGCGCGCGGGTCCTTTTGGTGGAGGACAACGAGATCAACCAAGAGGTGGCTATCGGCCAGCTCGAAGACGCCAACATCTTCGTGGACCTGGCCGAGAACGGCGAGCAAGCGATCCGCATGATCGAGAAGAACGACTACGACGTCGTGCTGATGGACATGCAGATGCCCGTCATGGACGGCGTTGCCGCCACGCGCATTTTGCGCTCCGACCGGCGCTACCGGGATCTGCCTATCATCGCCATGACGGCGAACGCTCTCGCGTCCGACCGCGAGCTCTGCCTAAACGTCGGCATGAACGATCACATCGCAAAGCCGATCGATCCCCACCAGCTATTCGGTGTGCTGATGCGTTGGACCCGCAGGGACGATCGTGACGATCACGGAGATGTGCCTGGCGTTCCATTGCCGCTCGACGCCGGCAAGAGCGACATGGCCCCGTTGGCGATACAGGGCATCGACACCGGCGCGGGTTTGCGTCTCACCGGCGGCAACCGCGCCCGCTATGAGGTTCTGTTGCGGAAATTCGTCGAACGGCAGGCCGATACGATCGGTGTCATACGCTTTGCGTTATCCGAGGGTGACGCGGGCGCCGCCGAACGGGCGGCGCATTCCCTCAAAGGTGTTGCCGCGACGCTTGGCGCCAGGGCTTTGTCGGCTGCCGCGGCGGAGGCTGAAGTTCTTATCCGGACCGGTCAGGACGCGGAGCAGGCCTTGGAGGCTCTCTCTCTTGCGCTAGAGCCCGTGATCAATGGCATCGACGCGGCATTGCCGCCGGAGGCGGACGATGACGCCACCGCACAGCTGTCGGGCGATCCGAGCACGGTCGTTGCCCCGCTCGCCAGGCTCAAGCAGCTCCTGGAAACCGACGATGGCGAAGCGGCCGATTTCGTCATCGACGCCAAGTCTCAGCTGGCTGGCGTCCTCACGCCCGGCGAAATCAAAAAACTGTCGACGCAGGTCGGGAATTTCGAGTTCGATGCCGCACTCGAGAATTTGTCGGGCATCGCCTCGCGCCTCTCGATCGATCTCGGAGGCGGATCGTGACCGGCTCTAAGCGAAAGCTCGTCCTGATTGTCGACGATACACCGACGAATGTTTCCGTGGTTTCCGGCGTGCTCAAAGATCAATACCGGACCAAGGTGGCCACCAACGGCGAGAAGGCCTTGGCGATTGCGACGGCGGAGGAGAAGCCCGATCTCATCCTGCTCGATGTGATGATGCCCGGTATGGACGGATTTGAGGTGTGCCGCAGGCTCAAGGCGAACCCGGATACACGAGAAATTCCGATCATCTTCCTCACGGCCAAGACCGATTCCGTCGACGAGGAGAACGGCTTCGAGGTTGGCGCGGTAGACTATATTCATAAGCCCTTCTCCGCGCCGATCGTCCTTGCCCGCGTAAGAACGCAACTTGCTTTGCAGGACGCGGTCAGCGAGGCGCAGGATGCGCGCGCCCAAGCGGATCAGTTGCTGCATGCCTTGCTGCCAAAGAAGGCGGCGGACGAGATCCGCAGCTACGGCACGGTGATCCCGCGGCGTTACGAGAACGTCGCGGTTCTGTTTTGCGACGTGAGCAACTTCACGGCCTATTGCGATCAGCACGAGCCGGAAGATGTGATCTCACGGCTCGATGCGCTGTTCGTCATCTTCGAGCGCGTCACCGCCAAACACGACCTCGAGAAGATCAAGACCATCGGCGACGGGTTCATGGCGGCGGCGGGTCTCTTGCGCGAGGTGGAGGATCCGATTGGCGCGGCGGTGCGCTGCGGCCTGGAGATGGCCTCAACCCTGATCGACGCCCATCTCGGTTGGGAGGTGCGCGTCGGCGTACACGCGGGCCCGGTGGTGGCCGGCGTTGTCGGCCAGGAGCGCTATCAGTTCGACATCTGGGGCGACACCGTCAACATCGCGGCGCGCATGGTCGGCATGAGTGCGCCCGGCACTGTCGCCGCCACGGCGGAGATCTGGGAACAGCTTCGCTCGACCTTCCACGGCGAGGCCCTTGGTGAGCTCGAAGTCAAAGGCAAAGGCACGATCTCGATCTTCGGCATCCGGGCGCTGCCGGCGTAGCATTCACCGGCGGCGGGCACTCCTTCCGGCGCTTTACCGGGAGTTCTCCCGGGCCGCATAGGGCAGAGAAACCTCCCAAATCGTCGCATTGACGCTGCTTCGCCATGGCGGCTTTACTGATGATGCTGGGCATCCTGACCATCAAGAACACCATAGGGAGGAAGGATGTCACTCCACTTCATACGACTCTCGATCGCCGTTGCCGCGCCGCTCGCTATTGCCCCAGCGGGCGCGCTTGCCGCCGAGCATGTGGTGAAAATGCTCAACGACAACGGCAAGGGCGAGTACATGGTCTTCGAGCCGAGCTATATCGAGGCCGCGCCCGGCGACACGGTGAAGTTCGTGGCCGTGGACCAGTTCCACAATGCCGAGACGATGCCCGAGATCTGGCCCGAAGGCGCGGCGACATTTCAGGGCGAACTCTCCAAAGACGTCACGCTCACGATTGAGGAACCCGGTGTCTATGGCATCAAGTGCCAGCCGCACTGGCGCAGCGACTTTACCATCACCATCGAACGGAAGGCCCTGGCGATGTTGGAGGCGGCCGGTCTCGACCTTGGGGCGCTTCCCGGCAAGCTCGTGCGCGTGCGGGGTTTTATCGAGTGGTGGAACGGCCCGATGATCGCGGCCACCCATCCCGAGCAGATCGAGGTCTTGGCGCCGGCATCGCCCGCCGGCTGAACTCCCCAAACGAAAATGGCCGGGCTTTTGGCCCGGCCATGATCCGATCCAAATCTCGGACGCCGTTTAGGCAGCCTTGCCGTGCGGTTCGGCCTCGGCAGCCGCTTTGGCAGTGCGTGCGGACTTTGCGAGCACGTCATCGATCTTGGCGACGGCGGATGCCTCGTCCAACTTCTCCACGGCGGCAAGCTCGCGCGCCATGCGGTCGAGCGCGGCTTCGTAGAGCTGACGCTCGGAATAGGACTGCTCGGGCTGGGCTTCGGAGCGGTACAGGTCGCGCACCACCTCGGCGATGGAAATGAGGTCGCCGGAGTTGATCTTGGCCTCATACTCCTGGGCGCGGCGCGACCACATGGTGCGCTTCACGCGGGCCTTGCCCTTGAGCGTCGTGAGGGCCTTCTTGACCACCTTGTCCTCGGACAGCTTGCGCATGCCGACGCTCTCAAGCTTCGAGGTCGGGACGCGAAGGGTCATCTTGTCCTTCTCGAAGTTGATGACGAACAGCTCAAGCTTCGCACCGGCAATCTCTTGCTCTTCGATGCTGACAATGCGGCCAACGCCATGGGCCGGATAGACGATGTACTCGTTCGTCCGAAATCCGTGTCTTTGCTGGGGTCTTTTCTTTTCCGGCATGCGATCGCCTCACTATTGAAAAATTACTTTGTGGGCGCGAAAGCTTGGAGCGTGAGCTTGCCCTAGAAACTCGAAAGGCCAGCGATTGGTTCGCCGGCGCCGCCAAGAGCGGCTTTCGCGGGGCAATAAGCGAGTGGTCGATCAGGAGGCCTGATCGTGCCAACTCCCTCAAGTCAGAAAAAAGCGCGCCCAAATAATGGCGTCGCCTCTTTTGGTGCTTCACGCGCCGACAGTCTGCGCCATTTCAAAAGCACCATATCACAAATTTAGTGAATCTGGAAGCCGCGCGGCAGTGCAGCATGGCGCATGAGGCGGCGCAATATGCGGCATTTTGACCATAGGGTTAACGCTTAACCCCTGGAAGGTCCTCAATCCCCTTCCCCCGGTTCCTGGGAGAAATATTTACCGAACTTGTCCGGCTCGGAGACGAAGGCGTCGGCGTCCGGGGGCGCGGGCTTCTTGGTGGTGATGTTGGGCCAAGTCTCCGAATACTGCCGGTTCACCTCCAGCCATTGGTCCAGGCTCGGCTCGGTATCCGGCTTAATAGCGTCCACCGGGCATTCCGGCTCACAGACGCCGCAATCGATGCATTCGTCAGGATGAATGACGAGCATGTTGGCGCCCTCGTAGAAACAATCCACGGGACAGACCTCAACACAGTCGGTGTACTTGCACTTGATGCAAACTTCAGTGACGACGTAAGTCATCGATTCCACATGCTCTGAGGCTTGCCCAGCCTTGTTCTCTAAAAGTCCTTATCGGGCTGTCCGACAAGCCCTGGGAGCGCCCTGCGTATAACAATAGGACGAGCAGCACAAGGCAGCGCAAGACCCCGCAAACCCTTATTTTTGGGATGCATTTGCGGCTTGGGACGCCACCATTAGGTTGAATTTCTTGGTCCGGACTAAGGGCGCGTCAATCTATTTATGGCACCTCCCGTTGGTTGTTCCGCGGTGGGCGCGCACGTAGTTGTCCGCCCGACTTTGGCGCGCCGAGAGGGGGGCCAATCTGGAATGCAAGACGTGTCCGGAGCCCTTAGCAAGCGGCTGCACCTAGCCCAGGTCTGGCCCTTGGTGGCTGTGGGCCTGCTCGGCCTGGCGGTCGCCGCGGCGGCCTGGGTCGCGGTGTCGGTCTGGGAGGAAAGGCTCGCCAAGGCCCGGTTCAATGACGGGGCGGGCGATTATCAGGCGGCTCTGCAAACCGGATTAGACCGCTATATCGACGAGATCCGGGCGGTTCGAGCCCTGTACGACGCCTCCCAGAGCGTGGACTTCCGAGAATTCGACCTCTTCACCCGCCAGATTCTCAGCGGCAACCGGGACGCGGTCGGTGCACGAGCTGATCATTCACACGATCCAATCGTCCGAATCCGATGGAGCCCGCTGGTGACAGGCAGTGAACGGGCAGCCTTCGAGCGCGCACAGCAGGCTGGCGGTCACAATGACTTCGCCATCACACAGTGGACCCTGGCCGCGCGTATCAAGGCGGAAAGACCGCGCGCCGAGTACTTCCCGGTCTTATTCAGCACCGACCACGACACCGATCCCGCCATCATCGGCATGGACCTGAACTCCGAGCCTGTCCGGCGGGACACGATCCGGCGGGCCATTGCCACCGGGAGCATGGCGACCGCGCAGGACGTCATCCTCCGGGAGCCCGGCGGCAACGACGTGCGCGGCTTCTTCGTCGCGTTGCCGGTTTACAAGCAAGGCGCGCTTCAGGGCGCTGGAGCCAAGCCCCAGGAATTACTCGGCGTACTGACTGCAAGTTTCGAAACCGAGCCGCTGATGGACGCCATTCTCGATAAGGCGGGTCTGCCGCCCACGGTCGCCGTCTATCTCTTCGCCGCCAATGCAGGCGAGAAGTCGGTACCCCTGTTCAGCCGTAGCGAGTCGCAATCCTGGCTGGCCCTGGATAAGGAGAAGGTCCAGGAGCAGCCCCATTGGTCATCACGGCTCGTCGTCGGCGATTCCCGGTGGGAGCTCTTCCTCGTGCCCATCAAGGGCGCCATGGTCGGGTACTACCGCACTTGGCTCGTCATCGGCGTGATCGGACTGATCTTCGCTGCGGTGCTCGCCTATATGTGGTCGTCGCTGCGGCACACTTTGCGCCTTGAGACGGCCAACCGGCGCATCCTCCAGCTCGCGCAGACGGACATTCTGACGTCCTTGGCAAATCGCCGCGCCTTCATGAAACGGCTCAAAATGGCCTTCAATGCGAGCCTGCGCGGCTCACCGGCATTCGCCGTGCTCTACCTGGACATCGATGACTTCAAGGACGTGAACGACACGCTTGGCCACGCCATGGGCGATCAGCTTCTCAAGGAAGTCGTGGCGCGGCTAAAAAGCGTGGTGCGGGAGGAAGACCTCGTCGCGCGCTTCGGCGGCGACGAGTTCGCCGTTCTCGCCTCTAACGTGAACGATCCCATGGAAGCCGGAACGCTCGCCGCCAGAATTGGCAAGGTTCTGACCGACCCCTTCATCATCGACGGTCACAAAATCTCCGTCGCATCGAGCATCGGCATCGCACAGTTCTCACGCGATATCGCCGGCCCCGAAGCGATGATGGTCCAGGCCGATCTCGCGCTCTATGGCGCCAAGGACGAGGGGCGCGACTGCTATCGCTTTCACAGCGAGGATCTCGACAGGCAAGTGCATGAACGGGTCCGCGTCGCACACGAGCTAAGGACGGCGATCGAGGACGGCGAACTGGAGCTCTACTACCAGCCGCAAGTCGAGCTGGCGACGGGGCGCTTGACGGGGGTCGAGGCCCTGGTGCGGTGGAACCACAAGACGCGCGGGCTGCTCACGCCCGGCTCGTTCATTGCCATTGCGGAGCGTACCGGTGCGGTGCAGCCGCTTGGCAACTGGATCTTCGATGAGGCCTGCCGGCAGATGAAGGCGTGGCAGGCCGAAGGCGTCGCGCCACACGTGCTCGCGGTCAACGTCTCGGGCGTTCAGCTCAAGTCCGCCGAGCTCGAACGGGAGGTCGAGGCCAGCATCGCCAAATGGGGCCTCAATCCCGGCGAGGTCGAACTGGAGCTCACCGAATCCGTTCTCATGGAGGCGACGCAACGGCACGGCGCTACCCTTGAGTCTCTGCGCCGCATGGGAATCCGGATTGCCATCGACGATTTCGGCACGGGCTATTCGTCACTCAAATATCTAACCACATATCCGGTCAACCGCCTGAAGCTCGCCCAAGAGTTCGTGTTCCGCGTGACGGTGGATTACCGGAACGCCGCCGTGGTACGCGCGGCCATCCGGCTTGCGCATGAGCTCGGCATCGATGTGATCGCCGAAGGCGTGGAGACGGAGGCGCAAATGCGCTTCCTGATCGGCGCCGGTTGCGAGCAAGCGCAAGGCTATTTCTTCAGCCGGCCGGTGCCCGTGTCCCAGATGACGGCGCTGCTTCATGAAGGATATATCAAGCCCGCGCCTCCGCCGCAGCAGCCGCGATTCACCTCCGCCGCGTAATCCGTTCCTAGGTCCAGCCGACACGCAAGGCGTCGAGACGGCGCCGGTCGCGCTTGGTCGGCCGCTTGCCGCTGCGCACCGGGGTTAGCGGCCTGTTGGCGGACGGCATAGGCGTGAGATCTTCATAGAGTGTTTGCGCGATTTTTGCGGGTCCGCGGCGCTCCACCGCATCGACCACGCGCACGACGGCAAGCCGCCCTTGGTTGGCGGTCGTCACCACGTCCCCGGCTTGAACCAATCGGCTCGGCTTCAGCGCCCGCTCACCATTGATGCGGACTTTTCCATCGCTAATGAGTCGTGCGGCGCCCGAACGCGTCTTCATCAGCCGCGCGCACCACAGCCATTTGTCGAGGCGCTGCGGCGTCATCGGCAACCCGGGTTAGTTTTTCTCGGGACGACTGCGGGCTGCAAGGCTGTCGCGGAGGTCTTTCAAGGCCGCGAAAGGCGAGTGTTCCGGCAGCATCCGCTCGCGCTTCGGCTGGCCTTGGCGGTCTCGGCCCTGGCGGGCTTGGCGGTCTCGATCCTGGCCTTTGGCCTGATCCCGCTCGTTGCCTTTCGCTTTCTTGTGGCCCTTGCCCTGCCGTGGTGACAGATCGCCTGCCTCCGCCGGTTTGCGCCCTTTTCCTCTGGCGTGCTGCGGCCGGTGTGGATCCCGACGCTTGCCTGGGCGCCAAATTTCGTCGAACGCGGGCTCGGTAACAGCATCCTTCGGCGCCTCCGCCACGGCGTCGGCGGTTTCGGCCGAAGGCGTCTCGGGCGGGGCCGACGCGGGTTCGGTCGCAGTCGCTTCCGCCGGCGCGGCCTCGGCAAGGGGAGCTTCTGTATGCGGAGTCTCGGCAGGTGCGGCTTCGGCCGTGGCCGGTATCGCGTCGGCACCGTTGCCGCCTTCAATCTTCCGGCGCTCCAAGCGGAAGCCAAGCGCGCGCAGAATTGAGGTGAATTCATCGCCCGAGCAGCCGACCATGGACATCAACTCCGGCACGATCCGGAAGCCGCCGTCGCCGGTGGCGCCGGAAGGGGGTGCCGCGGGCTCCTTGCGGTTTGTGCCGTTCGCCTCCGTTTGCGCCTCCGTCACCGCCGCCTGCCGCCAAATAACGCGCGCGCGGATGAGATCGGAAAGCCGCTCCAGCATGTCGATGCGGACCGCACGGTTGCCGGCCACGTGAAAGCCCGCCGCGCGCCAATAAGGCTCTGGGATTGCCTTGTCAGCGGGGACAGAGGTCAGGCCCTGTTTGGGCCGCTCGGGCAGCGCATCGGCATCGAGCCCGTGTTCTTGACCGGCATGCAGCGCCCACAGCAGAAGCAGCAGCTCTGCCGCTGCCGGCTTGAGCAGCGCCGGGAAGTAGAGATTGAAGGCGCCGAAGCGGACGCCGTATTTGCGCAATTGTCCCCGGTCCGCTTGATCGAGTGCCTTGATCTCGGCAGCGGCCGTGTCGCGGCGCAGCACCCCGAGATTCTCGGTGAGGCGGAAGGCAAGCCCGCGGGCCAGCCCGGTCAGGTCCTGCGCCTCGCTCAGCGCGATCAGCGGCTTCAGTTTGGCGTCGAGATAGGCGGCGAGCCACGAATCGAGCCGCGCCGTGACACGCTCGCGGTCGGGCGGACCCAAATACTCATCGGCGAAAAGCTCGATGCGGGGCTTCAGCGCCGTATCTCCGCGCGTGAGCCGGCCGATCTCCGAGCCTTGCCAAACGATCCGCCCATTGGGTGTGAGCGTGATGGTCTCATCGGCGGCGGCCGCGAGCGCCGCGGCACGCGAAGCGAGCTCGGTAGCGAGCACTTGCGTCGCCGCATGGAGCGCAGCCTTGCCGTGAATGCCGTCGCTCGACGCATCGGGCGTGAAGCGGAAGCCGTCCAGGCTGCCGACGAAGTGGTTCTCGACAAGAATCTGACCGTCGTCGCTGATCTCGGCCATCATCTCCTCCTTGTCACGCAAGCGCCGCATGAGCACGCTGGTGCGCCGGTCGACAAAACGTTGTGTCAGGCGCTCGTGAAGCGCGTCGGACAGCTTGTCCTCGATCGCCCTGGTGCGGTCCTGCCAGTGTTCCGGATCGTGAAGCCATTGAGCCCGGTGAGACACAAAAGTCCAGGTACGAATTTGGGCGAGGCGGTTCGACAGCGTATCGAGATCGCCGTCGGTGCGGTCGGTTTGCGATACCTGATTGGCGAACCAGTCTTCGGGAATTTTGCCTTCATCGCTCATGACATAGCGGTAGAGCGTGGCCGCAAGATCTGCGTGATCGGTGGGCGAGACCTTCCGATAGTCGGGAATCTGGCACATCTCCCACAACAGCCCGACCGCTGCCGGCGATCTCGCCAAATCGCAAATGCGCTCGTCGCGGGTCACGTTCTCCAGCGCGATGACGTCATCCACCATGCGCGAGCGGGTGAGGCGCGGATGGTCGGGCATCTCGCGCAAGCTTTCTTTCAGCGCCTCGATGGAGGCGAAGTCGAGGGTGCGGCTGCGCCATTGCAGCATGCCGACCTGGTCAAAACTGTGGGTCTCCAGCCGTTCGATCAGCTCGTGATCGAAGGGCGGGACCTGTCCTGTCACGCCGAACGTGCCGTCGTTCATATGGCGCCCGGCACGGCCGGCGATTTGGCCGATCTCCGAGGGCGAGAGATTGCGGTGGGCATGACCGTCGAATTTCCGCACGCCGGCGAAAGCGACATGATCGAGATCGAGGTTCAGCCCCATGCCAATGGCGTCGGTCGCCACCAGGAAATCCACGTCGCCGTTCTGGTAGAGCTCGACTTGGGCGTTGCGGGTGCGGGGGCTGAGGGCGCCGAGCACGACCGCGGCGCCGCCGCGCTGCCGCCGCACGAGTTCGGCGATGGCATAGACGTCGTTCACCGAGAAGGCGACGATGGCCGCGCGCCGCGGCAGGCGGGTGATCTTTTTCTCGCCGGCATAAGAGAGGTTCGACAGGCGCGGGCGCGACACGAGATTGGCGCCGGGCAGTACCTCGCGGATGGCGTCGCGCATGGTCGCCGCGCCGAGCAGCAGCGTCTCGTTGAGGCCGCGCGCGTGGAACAGGCGGTTGGTGAACACATGGCCGCGCTCGGCGTCCGCCGCGAGCTGGATCTCATCCACGGCCACGAAGTCGGCCTCGAGCTCCCGCGGCATCGCCTCCACCGTGCACACATAGAAGCGCGCGGAAGGCGGCTTGATCTTCTCCTCGCCAGTGATCAGCGCCACCTGGTTGGCGCCGGCCCGAGCCACGACCTTGTCGTAGACCTCGCGTGCCAGCAGCCTGAGCGGCAGGCCGATGACGCCGACGTCATGGGCCAGCATGCGCTCGATGGCGAGATGCGTCTTGCCGGTATTGGTCGGGCCGAGCACAGCGGTGACGCCGCGTCCTCTGGCCGGACCTGTGGATTGCGTGGATAAAGTCTTGGTCATTCTACGCACTTCTTAACGTGACTCCCGCGCGGGCCGTGAACGGGAGAAGAACGAATCTCGTCCGAATCGGTGACAAAGCCCATTCGGCTTATGTTCTGCCCCAAACTGGCACATTCTGGCGGGCGCTTTTGCGGGTGCCGGCACGATCCGGCACTTTTCGGCTCGACCCAATATCTGGCCTTTGCTCCCAGCCCGGTCTCTCTCCGCATGGGATCGCAACGGGAACAGAGCACGGACGAATCAGGGGATCGTAAATTTTCAACGTCCGTTCCCTACGACATGTTGGGTTTTGGGCTTCGCGCGTTAACACTCGGTGCGACGCCTCGCCATTACTAGCCTAGTCGACACTCGCGCGCCGGGACCCCGCGACCTGGATCGAGGTGACGACCGCGGTGCCATAGCCCACGGGTGTCGGCAGGACGATGCGGTAGGGCACATACATTTGCGTGCCCCTGACCGGCATTAGCCAGACCTCGATCTCGTCGGACTGCGTCATCATCTGGATGCCGGCATTGTTAGGCTGGTAGCCGGAGATGGGGATGAACTTCACCCGGCAAATCGCCGCCGGTCCCGAATAGGCGGTCCGCGCCGTGTTCTGGACCATAACGCGCTTCTTCGGCTTGAGCACGAGGTCGAAGCGCGACTTGCCGTCGAACACCGGGAGCATCTGATTGCAGACGCTAAGATCGCCGTGCGGATTGGTGGAGCGGGCGGTGAGAAAGGCGCCGCTCATGGGATCGAGCACGCCTTCGAGCTGCTCGCGCTTTACCGGGATCGTGCCCGGGATCGTGCCCTTGCGCGGCGAAATGGAAACCTGCTGCACGGCCCCATCGCCGAAAGTCATGCGCAAGCGCTCATCCGTCTTGCCGCCGTCGGAATAGCTGAAGGCGTAGGTGGCGGGCTCGGGCCCCGCCTCCGTCACCTCGCCGGTGCTCGCGGTGACCCCCTGCCATTTGTAGACAAGGCCCTCGAGGATGGAGAACTTGCCTTCCCCGCGCATTTGGTAGCCGCTGCCGTTCAGCGTCGTGGTGACGCTGAAATTGCCGAGATTGAAGTTGCCGACCTTGACCTGATAGACCGCGATGATGCGGGCGGCGGACGTGGCGGGGCTCTCCGCCCGGGCGCGTTCGTCCTCAAACGCCGGGCCGAGGCCGAGCGTAAGGACGGCCACAGCCATAAGGCTCAAGCAATGTCGTGCTGCCCACATGTCTCCCGACCCCTAGCAAGACGTCCTCCCGCTAGTCCTCCCTGATCCTGAGACTGTCCAGGTATTTGGCGGATTCGTCAATTCGGCCAACTTAGACGGGAATCGAGGCGGTGCCTTGACCGAATAGGACCATCCCCGTATATCTCGCCTCCCTGGCTGCCGCGCTTGTGGATAGTAACGAGCCGCAACCGGCTTTCAAAGATATTCGTTAGAAGGACATAGGACCATGGCCCGTCGCTGCGAGCTGTCCGGCAAAGCCGTGCTCACCGGCAACAATGTGAGCCATGCCAAGCGCCGGACCAGGCGCCGTTTCCTGCCGAATCTGTGCAATGTCACGCTTCAGAGCGACGTGCTGAAAAAGCGCGTCCGGCTCACCGTATCCGCCAACGCGCTCCGCTCGGTGGAGCATCGGGGCGGGCTCGACGCCTACCTGCTTAAGGCCGGCGAAGATGAGCTGTCCCTGAAGGCGCGGCGCCTGAAGCGCGAGATCGCCAAGGTGCACGAGACGCAAGCGGCCGCCTCTTAAGGCTCTCCAGGCTCCAGGCCCTCATGGCAGGGCAAACTGCATGATCAGCGACCGCTGAAACGGACTGAAATTGTCGTCCGACATCAGGGTCAGGATGGTCTCGCCGGCGCGCGAGCGGTGGACGGCGATCGCCTCCATATTGTCGATATTGAGCCGGTCGGTCGCCTCCAGCAGCACCTCGCCGTCGATCAGCTTGCCCGGTTTGAGCTCCGCCGCGCTGACACGGCGGATGCGCATCTTCACGCCTTCGCTGTAGCGGAACCGGCGTTCGAGCAGGACCAGGCCGCCGTCGGGGAGCCCCGCGGCGTCGGTGATGTCGAAGCCGCCGAGGCGCCGCACCGTGATGGGCCCGGGGCCGCGGCCGCCGATCAGCCAGCCTCGGAGATTGCCGTTTGCGTCCTTCAGCCGCTCGGAGAAGGCGACGACGGTGCCTTTCAGCCGCCCGGCATGGATCAGCGCGACGGCCTCGAGGCCTTGATTGGCGTCCATGCCCTCCGCTTCCTTCGGCAGACGCACTACCCCGTTGGGCGGCCCAAAGCTCTTCGTGGTGAAGGGGTAGCGCAGGATGCGGTGCTCGCGCTCGAAAGAGATAAGCGCCTGGCCAGCGTGCGTGTCGCCTGCCGTGAGCGCCAGCCCCTCGGCGTCGCGCTCGGCGTCCGTGCGCAGCGGCTTGCCGTCGTGGCCGAGAATCGGCCCCAGCGTCACATCCTCCATGCCCTTCAGCCAGCGGCCGTCATAGGCGAGGGTCGCGCGCATCCACGCGCCTGCGTCCGTCACGGCCAACAGCGTCGTGCCGGAGGCATCCAGCGCGATGCCGGAGAAGCCGCCGAAATGCCGCGATCTGCCGAACAGGTTGAGCCCGCCGCGGAAAATCAGCTTGCCGAACTCTTTGCGCTCCGGCCGATCGCGGTCGAAATTGATGGGAATGACGGCGACGCGCGTCTCGATCGGGCGTTCCGGCACGTCGGCGGGCTTGGCGATCAGCGAGGACGCGACGGCGCATAGGGAGCCTGCGGTGAACAGCGCAAGGGCGAGCGCCGCTCTGCGCGAAGCGAGCTTCACGTTAGTGGAGCTGCCGGCGTTTGGCGCGGGCGGCCGACGGCACGGTGCGGTGCAGTTTCCGCCAGGCGAGGTCCTCGTCGAACAGCTCGGCGAGCTTCTCGGTCATGACGCCGGCAAGCTCCTCGGCGTCGGTGATGGTGACCGCCCGCCGGTAGTAGCGGGTGACGTCGTGGCCGATGCCGATGGCGAGCAACTCGACGGGCGAGCGCGTCTCGATCTCGTTGATCACCTGGCGAAGATGCTTCTCCAGATAGGAGCCCGAATTGACGGAGAGCGTAGAATCGTCCACCGGCGCGCCATCCGAGATCATCATCAGGATGCGCCGCTGCTCGGGGCGCGCCAGCAGCCGCTGATGGGCCCAAGCCAGCGCCTCACCGTCGATATTCTCCTTGAGCAGCCCCTCGCGCATCATCAGACCGAGATTGCGCCGGGCGCGGCGCCAGGGCGTGTCGGCGGCCTTGTAGATAATGTGGCGCAGATCGTTTAGGCGGCCGGGCAGGGGCGGCTTCATGGCATTGAGCCACGCCTCGCGCGAATGTCCGCCCTTCCAGGCGCGGGTGGTGAAGCCCAGGATCTCGACCTTCACGCCGCAACGCTCCAGGGTGCGCGCCAGGATGTCGGCGCAGCAGGCCGCGACCATGATGGGCCGGCCGCGCATGGAGCCCGAGTTGTCGAGCAGAAGCGTTACCACCGTGTCGCGGAACTCAGTGTCGCGCTCCTGCTTGAAGGTGAGCGGGTGCATGGGGTCGATGATCACGCGGGTCAGCCGCCCGGCGTCGAGCATGCCCTCGTCGAGATCGAAGTCCCAGCCGCGGTTCTGCTGGGCGAGCAGCCGGCGTTGAAGCCGGTTGGCGAGCCGTGCCACGGCGCCGTGCAGCGCCACCAGTTGCTTGTCGAGAAAGGCCCGAAGCCGATCGAGCTCTTCGAGATCGCATAGATCCGGTGCGTCGATGATCTCGTCATAGGCCCGGGTAAACACCTTGTAGCCGAAGGCCTCCGGGTCATCGAGCACCGAGGTGTTTGGGCGCCAGGGATCGGAGCGGCGCGGCAGATCGGCCGCCTCGGAATCGCGGTCGAGTTGATCGGTGGCGCCGTCCTCCTGGTCCTCCAGGGTCTCCTCGGACGTGTCGTCGGGGTCGCCGCGGGTCTCCTGCGCCAGCTCGGCGCGGTCTTGGCCCTCGGCGCTCTGGTCCTCGTTGTCGGAGGCGTTGGGATCGGCTTCGCCGTCCTTGGAGCTATCCTCGTTCTCCTCGCCCTGATCGAGCTGGTCGGCAAGATTGAGCGCTGCGAGCACGTCGCGGGCGAGCCGGCCGAAGGCTTCCTGGTCCAACAGCGTCTCAGGCATGCGATCGAGCAAGGTGCGGGCTCGTTCCTCGATCCAGGGACGCCACAGATTGACCAGCGGGCGGGCTCTTGCGGGTGGCGGCGCGCCGGTCAGCCGCTCGCGCACGAGGAGCGACAGCGCATCGGGGAGCGGTGCCTCGTTGCGCTCGGTCTCTTCGGTGACGCGGCTGCGCGCGTAGCGCTGCTCCACGCGGGCGGTCAGATTGGCCGCAACGCCTTCCATGCGCCGCGCGCCGATCGCTTCCACGCGGGCCTGCTCGATCGCCTCGAACACGGAGCGGGCATCGCCGCCCGCGGGCGCGAGCGCCCGGTGGAGCCCGTCATCGTGGCAGGAGATGGAAAGCGCGGCCGCGTCCGCGTGACCGCGGATTACCGCGATCTCCTCCCTGGTGGGCACGCGAGAGGGCTCGGGCACCCGCGCGGTCTTGCCCGCAAGGCCCGGAGGCTCCGTCGAGAACACCACCTCGACGCTGCTATCGGCGGCGAGCGACCGGGTGGTGAGCGACACGGCACGTTTGAACGGATCGAGGGGCGCCTCTTTCCGCTTGTTCGCGGTCATGGGATCAGCTCAAGGCCACGTTGGCTGTCGATTGCGGCAAGTCCTCGCCGAAGCAGCGCTGATAGAACTCGGCGATCAGGCCGCGCTCCAGCTCGTCGCATTTGTTGAGGAAGGACAGGGCGAAGGCCGTGCCCACGTCGCCGAAGATCTCGGCATTTTCCGCCCAGGTGAGCACCGTGCGCGGGCTCATCACGGTGGAGAGGTCGCCGTTCATGAAGGCGTTGCGGGTCAGCTCCGCGACACGGACCATGTTGGACACGGCCTTCCGGCCTTCCTCGGTGTTCCATGACTTGGCCTTGGCCAGAACGATATTCACCTCGTCGTCATGGGGCAGATAGTTGAGGGTGGCGACGATGGACCAGCGGTCCATCTGGCCCTGATTGATCTGCTGGGTGCCGTGATAAAGGCCGCTCGTGTCGCCGAGGCCGATCGTGTTCGTGGTGGCGAACAGGCGAAACGAGGGATGTGGCCGGATGACCTTCGACTGGTCGAGCAGGGTGAGCCTGCCCGAGACTTCCAGGACGCGCTGAATGACGAACATCACGTCGGGCCGGCCCGCGTCATACTCGTCGAAGCATAGCGCCGTGTTCGTTTGGAGCGCATAAGGCAAAATGCCCTCGCGGAACTCGGTCACCTGCATGCCGTCCTTGATGACAATGGCGTCCTTGCCGACGAGGTCGATGCGGCTCACATGGCTGTCGAGGTTGATGCGGATGCACGGCCAGTTAAGCCGGGCCGCGACCTGCTCGATATGGGTCGACTTGCCGGTGCCGTGATAGCCCTGAATCATCACGCGGCGGTTGTGCTTGAATCCGGCAAGGATGGCGAGCGTCACGTCCCGGTTGAACAAATAGTCGGGGTCGAAGTCAGGAACGTGCTCGTCCGCTTGTGCGTAAGCCGGCACCTCCAAATCGCTGTCAATGCCGAAGACCTGGCGCACGGATACCGTCATGTCCGGCAAACCGGCGCCGTTTTGGGCAGCTTCAAATGTCATGATCGATGATGAGCCTGTGTGTCGCGTTTCAGTGAGGGCCCCGGGATCCCGTAAAGCCCTGATTTTGCTGGGGGCTGGCCCAGCGACCTATGCAAGCCCCGCCTGCCTTAAATAGTTATAGGCTTGGATCACTTCGCGCAACTTGTCCTCCGAGGACCGGTCCCCCTCGTTGTGATCCGGGTGGAGCCGCTTAACCAACTCCTTGAAGCGGGTCTTGATGTCCCCCTTGGTGGCATTGTCCTCAAGATCGAGCTGACGCAGCGCTTTTTTCTCCAGGCGCTTGAGGGGGCGGGTCGGCGCGGCCCCGGGCTTCGCACCGGCGGGGGCGTGGTCGCCGAACAGCCCGAAGGGATCTTGGGTCTCGAAGCGGTGGGCGTAGCCGCTCTTGCGTGCGGCGCTTTTCGCGCGATTGCGCGCCCAGGAGTTCACGCCCACGAACCAGGTTGGGCGGTTGCCGAGGAAGTCGCTCTTCTGCTGTTCGACCACGTCTTCGTCGGGCAGGCCCGAGAAATAGTTGTAGCCCTTGTTATATGCGCGCACGTGATCGAGGCAGTAGCGGTGATACTGCCCTTCGAGGCCACGGCCCTTCGGCGCCGGGTAAAGACCCGGCTCGCCGCACCCCTCCCACTCGCATTTCGGGCAGGTATCGCGCAGCAGACGGTTCTCGTCGGGCTTGACGCGGAGGCGGTCGAAGAATTTTGAATCGAGCTTCATGGAATCGGCATTATGGGAAGCTGTATTGGTCACAACAAGAATGGCTCCACGATGACAATAGCGATAGTCTGGCCGGTTAAATGCCGCGCACGCCGTTGGACGCGAGGACAGTCCCACCCATGAGCGTCGAACAGTCGATCAGAGAGAAGTTGGCCCAAGCCTTCGCGCCGGTGGCGCTCGATGTGGTCAACGAGTCCCATCGCCACGCGGGCCATGCGGGCTCACCCGGCACCGGCGAAAGCCACTTCGCCGTCAAAGTGGTGTCGGAAGCCTTCGCCGGCAAGTCGCGGGTGGAACGCCACCGCATGGTGAATGCGGTTCTGGCCGATGAACTCGCGGGGAAGATCCACGCGCTTGCCATCACCGCGCTCAGCCCGGAAGAGGGCGCGCGGACCTCATGAGGTCGCGTCGGTTTCCTTGGTCTCGGCGCGCGCCTTGTCCAGCGGCATCACGCGTAAGCTCGTAATGCGGTTGCGGTGACGCCTTAAAACCTCGAAGCGGAAATCGTGGAAGGTGAAGGCCTGCCCCGGGTTTGGGATGGTCTGCGCCTCGTGAATGACGAGTCCCGCCACGGTGGTCGCTTCATCGTCGGGCAGGTCCCACTCCATGAGCCGGTTGACGTCGCGGATCGGCACCAGCCCGTCGACGATCAGCGAGCCGTCGGATTGCGGCTTGGCCTGTGCGGCGGCGATGTCCGTCTCGTCGGTGATGTCGCCGACGATCTCCTCGATGATGTCCTCCAGGGTCAGGAGTCCCATCACCTCGCCGTACTCGTCGACGACGACGGCGAAATGGGCTTTGCGCTTTAGGAAGGCGTTGAGCTGATCCTTCAGCGTCGTGGCGTCGGGCACGAACCAGGGCGGCGCGGCGAGCGTCATGACGTCGATCTTGGAAACGTCGCCCTTTGAATCGCGCAAGGCCTGAAGCAGCGTCCGTGCATGCAGGACGCCGACGATCTCCTCGCGCTCGCCGCGCCAGAGCGGCAGCCTGGTATGCGGGCTCCTCAGCGCAGCATCGACGATCTCGCCGGGCGGCAGATCCGCGTCGATCGCGTCCATGTTGGTCCGATGCACCATGATGTCCGACACGGCGAGGTCGCGCAGGTCGAGCACGCCGCCCAGCATGTCGCGATCGAGCTTCACCACGCCGCCTTCCTTGTGGTGCAGCTCGATGGCGCCTCTGATCTCCTCATGCGCCGACAGTACGTCGGCGTCATCGGCGATAGAGCTGCCGAACAGGCGCAAGGTATGTCGCACGAGGAATTGCAGCGTCGCGGTCACCGGCGCCAGCACGGCGACGAGCACTTTGAGAATCGGCGCCACGGCCAGTGCCATACGGTCGGCGTTGAGGATGGCGTAGGTCTTGGGCAGCACCTCGGCGAACAAGACGACAACGACGGTCATGACGATAGTTGCGTAGACCACGCCGGCCTCGCCGAATAGCCTTAGGAAAAGGCTGGTCGCCAGCGCGGAGGCGGCGATGTTGACAAGGTTGTTGCCGAGCAGCAGCGCGCCGATTAGCCGCTCACGCGAGGAAAGCAGCCGGGTCACGAGCTTGGCCCGGAGGTTGTCGTCTTCCTCGAGCGCGTGCATGCGCGCGCGGCTCGCCGCCGTAAGTGCCGTTTCCGAACCTGAGAAGAACGCGGAAAGGACGAGCAGGCCAACGATGGCGCCGAGCGTAAGGCCTAATGCTAGGGTCATGCTCGCGCACACTCCCGTTTCAGGAAGTCGGTCACTTGCTCCATGGACACGTCGCTCTCGACGAAAGCCTGCCCGATGCCGCGCACGAGCACGAGCACCAGCTTGCCGCCGGTGACCTTCTTGTCCTGCGCCATGAGGCGCAGCAGCTCGCCGGGTGTCGGCGTGCCGCCGGGAATGGCGGCGATCTCGGTGGGAAGACCCACGGCGCGGAAATGCTGCGCGATGCGAGCAGCGTCATCGTCCGAGCACAAGCCGCGTTCGGCGGAGTAGGTGAAGGCGAGCCGCATGCCGATGGCGATGGCCTCGCCGTGCAGCAGGCGGTCGGAGTAGCCGGCGAAGGCCTCCAGCGCATGGCCGAAGGTGTGCCCGAGATTGAGTAGCGCGCGCTTGCCGCTCAGCTCGCGCTCGTCCGCGACGACGATCTCCGCCTTGGCGCGGGCGCTCGTCTCAACGGCATGGCGGCGCTTGCCGTCTTGGCCTGCGAACACGTCTCCCCAGTTCTCCTCCAGCCAGACGAAGAACGGCGCATCCCCGAGGAGCCCGTATTTCGCCACCTCGGCGTAGCCCGCGCGGAACTCCCGGTCGCTCAAGGTCGACAGCACCGAAACGTCGGAGAGCACGAGGCTCGGCTGATGGAAGGTGCCGATCAGGTTCTTGCCTTGCTTGGTGTCGATACCGGTCTTGCCGCCGATGGCCGAGTCGACTTGGGCCAGGAGCGAGGTCGGCATCTGCACGACGCGCACGCCGCGGCGCAGGATGGAAGCGGCGAAGCCGGCAAGGTCGCCCACCACGCCTCCGCCAAAGGCAATGATGCAGTCGCCGCGCTCGACGCCGAAATCGAGCAGCGTCTCACAGAGCTTGGCCAGCACGGGAAAGCTCTTGCTCGCCTCGCCCGGCGCAACTATGGCCGAACCGAGAAACACGCCTTCTTTTTCCAGGCTCGTCTTGAGCGGCGCGAGATGAAGGTCGGCGACATTTGCGTCGCTGACGACTGCGAAGCGCGCGCGGGGCAGAAGCGCGTTCAGACGCGCGCCCGCAGCGCCGATCAGGTCCTCGCCGATGACGATCGCATAGCCGCGCTCGGCCAGTCCCACGTCGATGCTTGTCTCGTTTGTACCGGCGGCGAGTCCCGCCGTGCTGTCGCCCATCAGTGCACCTTCTTGCGGCGCGCTCTTGGCGCGGGCATCGCGTCGCAGCCGAGTTTGGCGGCGAGTGCGTCGACCACGTTGCCGACGATCACCTCGTGGGGCACTTCGCGACTCTCAACGGTGATGTCGGCTTTTGTATAGACGGGATTGCGCTCGGCCATCAGCTCTTTCATTACGGTTTCGGGGTCGTCCACGGCGAGCAAGGGCCGGTTGTCGCGGCGGCCGACACGTTTCATGAGCACGCGCAACTCCGCCTTGAGCCAGATCGAAATGCCGCCCGCCTCGATGGCGGCCCGGGTCTGCGGGTTCATATAGGCACCGCCGCCCGTGGCCAACACTTGGGGGCCGCTTTCCAAGAGCCGGGCGATGACCTTGCGCTCGCCGTCCCGAAAATAGCGCTCGCCATGCTCGGCAAAAATCTCTTTGATGCTCTGGCCCGCCGCCTGCTCGATCTCGCTGTCGGCGTCGGTGAAGGGCAGATCGAGCCAGTTCGCCAGGCGCCGGCCCACGGCCGTCTTGCCGGCGCCCATGAGCCCGATCAGCACGACGGAGCGCGTGCCAAGGGATTGGCGGATTTGCGCCAATTGCCGGTCGCGGTCCTTGCTATGTTCAGCCACGCGTAAGGTCATCTTCGCTGGGGGAGCCTTAATTTGTCCCATGCTGACAGGACGGTGTCGAATCGTCCATGATAGGGATGGTAGGGGGTTAAGGCGCCCGGTGGTTTTGAGTCATAATAGGCCCCCTGTTTGGGACCAATAGACAGTTAGGAACGCGAGCGCCTCGATGCCTACCTTGTTTCGTTTCCTCGCGGTTTTAGGGACGATCGCTGGTATCGTCGCTGGAAGCCTTTATGTGCTCGCCGAATACTTTCAGCCAGAGCCCAAGGAAATCTCCAAAGCTTTGCGCAACGTCAAGGCGGAGCCCCTCGCTGCGGGCGCCACCGCTTCCACCACGCCCAAAGAGCCGTCCATCACCTTGCCGCCGAGTCATCGCGCGCAATAGGCCCGCGCCGCCGGCGAGGGGGTAGAGCCTTGGCCGGGACCAAGAACGCGAAAAAGGCCGCGGGCGACTCCGAGCTTGCGCTGTTCCTCGACATGCTCATGGCCGAGCGCGGGGCCGCCGCCCACACCGTCGACGCCTATACGCGGGACATCTCCGATTTTCTCGCCTTTCTCGCCGTCAAGAAGAGCAGCGCGGCAAAGGCCTCCGCCGATCATGTGCGCGCCTATCTCGAAAGCCTCGCGGGCAAGGGGCTGGCGCCCACCTCGCGCGCCCGGAAGCTCTCAGCCATCCGCCAGTTTTTCCGCTTCTTGTTGGGGGAGGGCTTGCGCGCCGACGACCCGACCTCCGCCATAGACAGTCCGAAACTGGGCCGGCCGCTGCCGAAGATCTTGTCGCTCTCCGAGGTGGAGACGCTGATCGACACCGCCAAGCTGGCCTGTGACACGTCGGCCGAGGGCGCCCCCCGCCGGCGGGCTCTGCGGCTCTATGCCGTGCTTGAGACGCTTTATGCCTCGGGCTTACGCGTGTCGGAGCTGATCGCGCTGCCGCGCAACGTGCTCGCCGCGGACGACCGGGTGCTCACCATCACCGGCAAAGGCGGGCGTGAACGGCTCGTGCCGCTGAACGACGCGGCGCGCGGCGCACTGGCCGCGCATCTCGCGGCGCTCAAGAACGACGAGGGGCTTGCCGCGTCGTCTTGGCTGTTTCCCACCGGAGACGGCGGGCAGCACATCACCCGTCAGCGCCTCGGCCAGGAGTTGAAGGGGTTGGCGCTTGCAGCGAATCTCGATCCGGCTCGGGTCTCGCCGCATGTGCTGCGCCATGCCTTTGCCAGCCATCTCCTGGAGCGGGGCGCGGATTTGCGCACGGTCCAGCAGCTTCTGGGGCACGCGGACATCTCGACCACCCAGATCTACACCCATGTGATCGAGGAACGCTTGCGCCGGCTGGTGGAACAGCATCACCCGTTGGCTCAGGCTCACTTAACGAAACGGCGCTAGTCTCCTGGTTTGAGCGGCACGGGCCGCCGGTTGACACGCAGTCGTCACGAGGCCACTTACAACCGGATTTCCGTTGTCTTTCCTTTTGTCGTAAGGATGCCCGCTCGGGAAAATCCGGGTTTCCCAAGGGGTCTAGCCAAGCTGCATGCGTACATATCTCGATTTCGAAAAGCCGATCGCGGAGCTTGAGAGCAAGGTCGCCGAGTTGAAGGCGCTCTCGGGCGATGAGTCCGTGTCGATCAACGAGGAACTCGCGCGGCTCGAGACCAAGGCCCACGATGCGCTGGTGGCGACCTACGCGGAGCTCACGCCGTGGCAAAAGACGCAAGTCGCCCGCCACCCGGAGCGGCCGCATTTCAAGCACTACATCGAAGGCTTGGTGCGCGACTTCACGCCGCTCGCCGGCGACCGGTATTTCGCCGAGGACGAGGCGATCATCGGCGGCATGGGCCGGCTCGCGGGCCGTTCGGTCATGGTGCTCGGCCACGAAAAGGGCTCCGACACCGAAGGCCGCATCAAGCATAATTTCGGCATGGCCCGCCCCGAGGGCTACCGCAAGGCGGTTCGCCTGATGGAGATGGCCGACCGGTTCTCGTTGCCCGTTGTGAGCCTGGTCGATACGGCGGGCGCCTATCCCGGCATCGGCGCCGAGGAGCGCGGTCAGGCCGAGGCCATCGCGAGGAGCACCGATTGCTGCTTGCGGATCGGCGTGCCCATCGTCTCGCTCATCATCGGCGAGGGGGGCTCGGGCGGCGCGGTCGCCATCGCCACGGCGAACCGCATCTACATGCTGGAACACTCGATCTACACCGTGGCCTCTCCGGAGGCCGCCGCCTCGATCCTGTGGCGCGACTCGAGCCGGGCCCAGGACGCGGCGACCAATATGAAAATCACGGCTCAGGACCTGCTGAGGCTCGGAATCGTCGATGGAATCATCCCCGAGCCGGTGGGCGGGGCCCATCGGGACGGGGAGGGCGTCGTCAAGGCCGCCGGCGACGTGATCGTGAAGGCCATCGCCTCGTTCGACGGCCTGTCTCCGGAGGAAATTCGCAAGGATAGGCGTGAAAAATTCCTCGCCATGGGCCGGGCTGACTGACCCACATTTTCGCCCAAAAAAGCGCCATCTTTTTAGTCCAACTCGGTCTAAGTAAGCGTATTATACCTTGCCGAAATCGGGGGAAGCCGAGGGCTTGGCGCGGGTCCGCGTAAGGTTCTCTTAACCCATCTCACTTGATCTTGGCCGAGGTGCGCGAGGGGCACTGCGTATGCTTCGTTCAAGGTTTATCACAGCCGTTCTTACGGTCTGCGTGGTCGCGCTCGCGGCCGCGCTGTCTGGCTGTGGCAATTTTTCTCCGCCCTATATGAAGCCGCTCTCGCCCCAGACACGCGCGCTGCTGGCCGAAAAGGGCATGACCGAGCAGCAGCCCATTCTCATCCGCATCTTCAAGGCTGAGTCCGAGCTTGAAGTCTGGAAGCAGAAGGACGACGGTCACTACTACCATTTCAAGACCTATCCGATCTGCGCCTACTCCGGCGGCTTGGG
This sequence comes from Methyloceanibacter sp., assembly GCF_051306395.1. Classification (GTDB taxonomy): domain Bacteria; phylum Pseudomonadota; class Alphaproteobacteria; order Rhizobiales; family Methyloligellaceae; genus Methyloceanibacter. Next base: position 33,454 of record NZ_JBPPND010000202.1, on the reverse strand, counting down.
TCCGAAGTTGAAGCAGGGCGATCGGCAGGCGCCGGAGGGATTTTATCTGGTCGACAAGGATCTGATGAATCCGAAGAGCCAATATCACCTCGCCTTCAATATCGGATTCCCCAACGCCTATGACCGCGCGCTCGGCCGCACGGGCTCCAACCTAATGGTGCATGGCGATTGCACGTCGTCGGGCTGCTACGCCATGACCGACGCGGTGGTGGAGGAAATCTACATCCTGGCGCGAGAGGCGCTCACCAGCGGCCAGGAAAACTTCCAGCTGCATGCGTTTCCCTTCCGCATGACCGCGGCCAACCTGGCGGCGCAACGCGAGCATGATTGGTACCAGTTCTGGGCCAATCTGAAAGAAGGCTACGACTACTTCGAGACCACGCGTCTCGCGCCGCGCCTCGCGGTGTGCGGCGAACGCTATGTGGTAAATGCTGCCTTCGTCGACGGGAAGTATCCCAATCCAAGAGGCTCGTGCCCGCGGTATCAGAAGCTGCCCGTGGTCGCGTTCAAGCCGCCGAAGCAGAGCGAGGAGCCGAACATGTCTCATGCTTCGCTGGCGAAGCCGCTCGGCAGCACGCTCGACCTGAGCTTTGGAGCGATCACGCCGACATATCAGGCCATGACGCTGGGGCCGGCGACGCCCGCGCCTGAGAAAAAGACAAAGAAGAAATAGCCTCGCCCTACGACGGCGGCACGCGCCGCGTTATAGTCCATCCTCTGGCCTCTTTCCTCTGGCGTGTGACTGGCGATGTTGCGGTCTCTTCTCGTTTCTCTTGTTGTCCTGGCGCTCGCGGGCGGCGCCTATTTCCTGTTCTCCCCGCAAGGGCGGCAGCTCATCGACCGCGTCACCATCAATTGGGACCGGGCCGAATACAAGGCGCTGCACCGCGCCGACAAGCCGTTGCCCGGCACGCCTGACCTCTCGCGCTTTGCCGCCAGGCTGGATCGTGCCGGGGTGAAGCCGGGGCTCCCGGTTCACCTGCGCATCTACAAGCTCGAATCGGAGATCGAGCTTTGGGTGCAGAAAGACGGACGCTTTCAGCTATTCGCCACCTATCCGATCTGCATGTGGTCCGGACGCCTGGGGCCGAAGCTGAAAGAGGGCGACCGGCAGGCCCCGGAAGGCTTTTATACAGTGAGCAAGGACGCGCTCAATCCGAACAGCCGGATGCATCTCTCCTTCAATCTCGGCTTCCCCAACGTCTACGACCGGGGTAAGGGCCGTACCGGCTCCTTCCTCATGGTGCATGGCGGCTGCGCGTCGATCGGCTGCTACGCGGTGACCGATGGCGTGGTGGACGAGATCTGGGCCTTCGTCACCAAGGCGCTGGACAACGGGCAGGATCGGATTCCGGTGCACGCGTTTCCCTTCCGCATGACCGAGCGCAACATGCGCTTGCGGAGCGGCGATCAATGGAGCGGCTTCTGGGGGGACCTCAAGAAAGGCCACGACCTGTTCGAGAGGTCAGGGGTGCCGCCCAAGGTGAGCGTGTGCGAGGGCCGCTACGCGTTCGAGCCGGGAAGCCTCGCTACGGTCGCAAGCGCGGTCGAGCAGCACTGCCCACCGGAGATCGCCGGCAATTCGTAAGCTAGATCGGCCAAAAATAGAGAGTGAGCGGCGTGCCGGCGAGCAGCACGATGATCGAGAGCGGCAGGCCCAGCCGCCAATAATCGCTGAAACGGTAGCCGCCGGGGCCCATCACCAACGTATTGCACTGATGGCCGATGGGCGTGAGGAAGTCGCACGCGGCGCCGATCGCGACCCCCATGAGGAACGGGTCCGGGTTGTAGCCGAGATTGGCGGCGAAGCTCGCTGCGATGGGCGCCATGACGAGCACGGTGGCGGCGTTGTTGAGAAACGGCGTCACCGCCATGGCGGCTGCCATCAGCAGCAGCAGCGCTCCATAGGCCGGCAACGAGGACGCCGTCTCTGACAGCCACGTCGCGATGAGATCGGTGCCGCCGGTAGTGCGCAGCGCGTCACTCACCGGAATCAGGGCTCCGAGCATGACGAGAATCGGCCATTCGATCGCGTCATAGGCCTCGCTCAAGGAGAGCGACCGGAAGAGCAGCAGAAGCACAGCCGCGCCGAAAAAGGCGACGGCGACAGGCACCAGATTGGCGGCGACGAGCCCCATGGCCGCGGCCAGGACACCCAAAGGTACAAGGCTGCCCCGGCGGCCGATCCGCAAATCGCGCTCCGCGAGTGGCAACAGATGCAATTCGCCGAGGGTCTCCGGCATGGTCTTGAGGTTGCCCTGGAGTACGACGACGTCGCCCGCGCGCAGCTTCACCGTCCGGAGGCGGTTGGCGATCCGCCGTCCGGTGCGGCTCACCGCAAGCAGGTTGATGGCGTGACGGTCGGCGAGCTTGAGTCGACCAACCGAATAGCCGATGAGCTGCGAGTCTGGCGTAATGACGGCTTCCATGATGCCGACGTCGTCGCTCGGCGTGTCGCGCTCCTTGCTGTCCTCGTCCCGGATCAGCGTCAGTTTTTCAAGGGCCACGATACGTTCCAGCGCCGATGGCTCGCCACGCAAGATCAAGACGTCGTCGGCCTTGATGATGCTGTTGCCGGCGGGGTCGAAGCGGCGCTTGGGCCCACGAATGACGGCGATGACTTCGACCTCTCCCTCACCGAGATCCTCGAGCGCTTTCACGGTGATGTCGGCGGCGGGCGAGTCCGCCGGCACTGTGACCTCGGTGGTGTAACCTTCGAGCTTGAAGGCCGCGTCCATGGACACCGCACCCTTGCGGTCGGTGGGCAATAGCCGCCAGCCGAAAATGAGAAACAGGAATCCCAGACATGCGAGCGTGGCCCCGACCGGCGCGAAGTCGAACATGTGGAACGGCTCACCCAGAATTTGCTCGCGCACGCGCGATACGATGATGTTGGGCGAGGTGCCGATCAGGGTGATGATTCCGCCGAGCAGCGCGCCGAACGACATTGGCATCAACAGCGAGGACGGTGACGTCCCGGTGCGACGGCCGAACTGGAACGCGACGGGCATGAGCATGGCGAGGGCGCCGATGTTCTTCACAAAGGCCGCGAGTATCGTGACGGAGCCGGTAAGGGCGGCGACTTGCCGGGTGACATCGGTAAGGTAGGGGCCGAGCCTTCGGACGACGCGTTCGATCACGCCGGAGCGGCCCACCGCGGCGCTGACAAGCAGCGCGCTCGCTACGATGATGACGATGTCGTCGCTGAACCCTGAGAACGCTTTATCGGGCGGCACGATGCCGGCGGTGATCGCGGCGAGCAGCGCCAGAAGCGCGACCACGTCGTAGCGCAGACGCCCCCAGATGAAGAGCGCCATCATGGCGATCACAATTGCGAAGGCGAGCGCCTGGTCGAGCGTCATGTGGCCTGAAAGTCCCCTTGAGAGTCCCCGAACAACAAGCGCCGTACCGTCCCAACGGTTCCCGCCTCGGGCAGGGCTCTGCGGATCGTCGGCAGGCCTGCCCCGCGAGCAGGGCAAGTCCGGTCATGCCCTATTAGCCGAAGGCGCCGTGGCAGTGCTTGTATTTCTTGCCGGAGCCGCAAGGGCACAGCGCGTTGCGCTGAACCTTACCCCAGGTCGAGGGATCGGCCGGATCGACAGCCGCTGCGGCTATTTTGCGGGCGCGTGCGGGTCGGGCAGCGCCGCCGCCTACGGGCCCGGCACCTGCCGCTTCCAAGGCGAACTCGTCTTCGCCGGTGGTCGGATCGATGTGATGGGCCTCCATCGGCGGCAAGTCGGCCCCTTCCAGAGGGGGGGCGTCATCCTGCGGGGCGAGTTCCACATGCATCAGTTGCCCGGTCACCGCCTCGCGCAGACGGGAGAGCATCCCCTCGAACAGGGTGAAGCTCTCGCTCTTGTATTCGTTGAGCGGGTCGCGCTGGCCGTAGCCGCGCAAGCCGATCACCTGGCGCAGATGCTCCAGCGTGATGATGTGCTCGCGCCACAGCCCGTCGATGGTCTGCAGCAGGATGGCGCGCTCGAGCTGGCGCATGATCTGCGGGCCGAACTGCGCCGCCTTCTTGGCGGCGGCTTCGTCGGTGGCCTTGATCAACCGCTCGTGGATCTCCGCCTCGCCGATGCCTTCCTCGTCGGCCCAATCGGCGACAGGCAGGTCGAGGCCGAAGATGTTGTTCACCTGCTCCTTCAGCCCGTCGAGGTCCCACTGTTCGGGATAGGATTTTTCGGGGATCGCTTGGGCGACCAGGTCGTCGACCACGTAGCGGCGCATCTCGGCGACGGTCTCATTCAGGTCCGCGTCGCCCAGGAGCTCGCGGCGCTGCTCGAAGATCGCCTTGCGCTGGTCGTTCATCACATTGTCGAATTTGAGCAGGTTCTTACGAATGTCGAAGTTGCGCGCCTCGACCTTGGCTTGCGCCTTCTCCAGCGCCTTGTTGATCCAAGGGTGGACGATGGCTTCGCCGTCTTTGAGGCCGAGCGTGCGCAGCATTCCGTCCATGCGCTCCGACCCGAAGATGCGCATGAGGTCGTCCTCGAGCGACAGGAAAAAGCGGGAGCGGCCCGGGTCGCCTTGGCGGCCTGAGCGGCCGCGCAGCTGATTGTCGATGCGCCGGCTTTCGTGACGCTCGGTACCGATCACGTAAAGGCCGCCGGCATCCAGCGCATCTTTCTTCTTCTTGGCGATGTCGGCGGCGATCTCGGTGCGCCTCTTCTCGATCTCCTCCGGCGTGGGCTCCTTGCCCTTTTCCGCCTGCTCGGCGAGCCAGCTCTCGATTTGCATGTCGGGATTGCCGCCTAGTTGAATGTCGGTGCCGCGGCCCGCCATGTTGGTGGCGATGGTCACCGCGCCCGGCACGCCGGCCTGGGCGATAATGAACGCCTCTTGCTCGTGATAGCGCGCGTTGAGCACGTTGTGCGGAACCTTGTCCTTCTTTAGCAGCTCCGACAGCACCTCGGACTTCTCGATGGAGGTGGTGCCGACCAGCATGGGCTGGCCGCGCTTCTGGGCGTCTTTGATGAGCTCGATGATCGCCAGATATTTCTCGTTCGCCGTGCGATAGACCTCGTCGTCCTCGTCGTCGCGGACCATGGGCATGTTGGTCGGCACCTCGACCACGTCGAGGCCGTAAATGTCCATGAACTCGTCCGCCTCGGTGGCGGCGGTACCGGTCATACCGGCGAGCTTCTCATAGAGGCGAAAGTAGTTCTGGAAGGTGATGGTGGCGAGCGTCTGGTTCTCGGGCTGGATGGTCACGTGCTCCTTGGCCTCGAGCGCCTGGTGCAGACCTTCCGAATAGCGCCGGCCGGACATCATGCGGCCGGTAAACTCGTCGATGATGACAACCTCGTCGTTCTTCACGATGTAGTCGCGGTCGCGCAGGAACAGCTTGTGGGCGCGCAGCGCCTGCTGCACGTGATGCACGATGCTGACGTTCTCCACGTCGTAGAGGGACTCGCCCTTCAGCAGGCCGGCCTCGCTCAAGAGCTGCTCGACATGCTCATTGCCCGCTTCGGTAAGCGTCACATGGCGGGTCTTCTCGTCGAGATCGTAGTCCTCTTCGACCAGCTTGGGGATGAACACGTCGATGGTGGTGTAGAGGTCCGAGCGGTCGTCGAGCGGCCCCGAAATGATGAGCGGTGTGCGCGCTTCGTCGATGAGAATGGAGTCCACCTCGTCGACGATGGCGAAGAAGTGGCTGCGCTGCACCATCTCGTCGCTGGTGTATTTCATGTTGTCGCGCAGATAGTCGAAGCCGAATTCGTTGTTCGTGCCGTAGGTGACGTCGCAGGCATATTGTGCCTTGCGCTCCGCGTCGTTCATGTCGTGCACGATGGTGCCGACGGTGAGCCCGAGAAATTCGTAGACGGCGCTCATCCAGGCGGCGTCGCGGCTGGCCAAATAGTCGTTGACGGTGACGACATGGACGCCGCGGCCGGCGAGCGCGTTGAGATAGACGGGCAGGGTGGCGACAAGCGTCTTACCTTCACCGGTCTTCATCTCGGCGATGCGGCCCTCGTGCAGCACCATGCCGCCGATCAGCTGCATATCGAAATGGCGCTGGTGAAGCGTGCGCTTGGCGGCCTCGCGGACCGTGGCAAAGGCTTCCGGGAGCAAATCGTCGAGTGTCTCGCCATCGGCGAGGCGCTTGCGGAATTGGTCGCTACGGGCGCGAAGGTCCTCGTCGGACAGCGCGGCTGTTTCGGGCTCAAGCGCGTTGATGGCCTCGACCGCGTTTGTGAACGTCTTGAGCCTACGGTCGTTGGCGGAGCCGAAGACTTTGGTGGCGAAATTGCCGAAGGAAAGCATCGAACCTTATGCCTCTTATGGCCTGAGCCGGGCCGATTGGGGCTGTGGCGAAACAAGCCCGTTAGGTCCGTGGCTGGCGATGTGTGGCAATCCCCGGCGAAAGCTCGCCAAACCATGTTCGGAAAATGACGAAAAATGCCGGGGATCAACGCGGTTGAGACATAAGAGGCGCCCTTACCCTTGTCAACGCGACGTGCGGGAGCAGGCGGGGCTTAGGCCGGCTCCTTGGAGGCCGGAACGCCGGCCTTGCCGATGTCGTCCAGGTGCTTTTGGAGGGAGAGCTTGCTCAAGCTGGCAAGTGGCAGGTTGACGAAGATCGAGATGCGCTGGTTCAGCATACGGAAGCAGTCGTCGAAGGCGAAGGCCTTCTCCGCTTCGGTGCCCTCCACGGCGGCAGGATCGGGCAAACCCCAATGCGCGGTCATGGGCTGGCCTGGCCAGATGGGGCAGACCTCGTTCGCGGCGTTGTCGCAAACGGTGAATACGAAGTCGAGCTTCGGCGCGTCCGGGCCGGCGAACTCTTCCCAGGATTTGGAGCGTAGGCTCGATACGTCGAAATTCGTCTTTCGTAACAGGTTCAGCGCGCGGGGATTGACTTCACCGGTCGGCATGCTGCCTGCGCTATAGGCATGGAATTTCCCCTGGCCCAGGCGGTTCAGGAGGCATTCGGCCATGATAGAGCGGGCCGAGTTGCCGGTGCACAAGAAGAGCACGTTCAACGGGTCGTGGCTGTTGGTAGCGTTCATGGCGGTTTCCTCCAGTTATTCCGAACAACACGCAGAGAGGGTGGACTCGATCACCGGCCCGCAAACGGCAGGTTCGCCTTGGCAGCAATCCTCCACCAGGAAGGAGAGCAGGGCCCGGGTGCCCTCAAGGTCCACGGCGTAGATCACGGAGCGACCGGCTTTCCGGGCCTGCACGAGCTTGGCCCGGCACAGGATGGCAAGGTGGGATGACATTGTGTTGTGGGGCACGCCGAGCGCCCGAGCGATATCGCCGGCGGCCATCCCCTTGCTCCCGGTGCGGATGAGCAGGCGAAAGACTTTGAGCCGGCTTTCCTGGGCCACCGCGCTCAAGGCGGATACGGCGTGTGATATGTCCATAATTCTGGAAATATAGACGAGAATGAGCGGGCGTCAATTCCTCCCGCTTGGCAATGGCCAAGGCCAACGCTAAGAAGGCGTTAGGGGAAGCGCCCAAACCCGCGCGCCACGCCATTCAGAGAGCGAATGGCGCGCAGAAGACGAGGATTAAATTCTGTGAAAACTTGGTCAGCCTTGCTGCTCCTCGCAGCGTCCGTTTCTTTTGTGCCGCTCGCCACCGCTGCCGACGACGCCGTCGTGGCGCGTGTCGATGGGGTGGATATCAAGCAGTCCGATCTCGACTTCGCCGCCTCCGAGGTGGGTCCTCGGCTGGGCAATTACCGGCCCGAGGACCGCAAGCGCGTGCTGCTGCAATTCGTCATCGAGAACGAGTTGATGGCCGCGGCCGGCAAGAAGGAGAATCTGGACGAGGCCGACGACTTCGACGCCCGGATCAAGTATCACCAGCGGCGTGCTCTGCGCGATGCTTACTTCGACGCGAGCATCTCCGGCGCGGTGGACGAGGGGGACGCCAAGAAAATCTACGAAGACAAGATCGCCAAGACAAAGCCGGAGCAGGAAGTGCATGCTCGGCATATCCTCGTCAGCTCCGAGGAAGAAGCAAAGAAGGTGAAGGAACGCCTGGAGAAGGGCGAGGACTTCGCCGCTGTCGCCAAGGAAACGTCGAAGGACACGAACGCCGAAGGCGGCGATCTCGGCTTCTTCTCCCGCGGCCAGATGCTGAAGCCGTTCGAGGAGGCGGCCTTCGCGCTCGACGTCGGCAAGATTTCCGATCCGGTGCAGACGCAGTTCGGCTGGCACATCATCAAGGTCGAGGAAAAGCGCGATCAGAAGCTGCCGAGCTTCGATGAGGTCAAGGAAGCCATCAAGACCCAGCTCGTGGCCCAGAAGGCGCAGGCCGTGGTCACGGATTTGCGAAACGGGGCCGAGATCGAGATCGTCGACCCGGACATCAAGCGGTCCATGGACGACGCCGCCATGCGTGGCGAAGCGCCGCCCCTGCCGGATGAGAAGTTCGACGAGGACCATTAAGCCTCCAGCGATTAGCCTTGGCTAAGATCTCGCCTTTCGCGCCACACAGCCTGCCCGCGTTACCGGCGATCGAGGGGGTGCGCTTGGCCGCGTGCGCGGCCGGTATCCGCTATCCTGGACGCACGGATCTCCTGCTCGCCTTATTCGAACCCACGACGACGGTCGCCGGCGTGTTCACCCGGTCCAAGACCGCTTCCGCGGCGGTCGAATGGTGCCGGGAGCATCTGGCCCACGGCATGGCGCGCGCGCTCGTGGTCAATTCCGGCAACGCCAATGCCTTCACAGGCATGCGCGGGCGTGAGGCGGTGAGAGCGACCGCGCAGGCCGCGTCGCGCGTGGCAGATTGTCTCGAGGCGGATGTCTATATTTCGTCCACCGGGGTAATCGGCGAACCGCTCGATCCCGCCAAGTTCGTCGGCCGGCTTGCCGAGCTTGCCGATCAGGCCGAGCCTGACGCCTATGAGATGGCGGCGCGGGCGATCATGACCACCGACACGTTCCCCAAGCTCGCTACGCGATCCTGCGAGATCGCCGGGGTAACGGTGACGCTCAACGGCATCGCCAAGGGCGCGGGCATGATCGCGCCGGACATGGCGACCATGCTGGCTTATCTCTTTACGGACGCGGCGATCGAACCTGCCGCCCTCCACGAAGTCATGGCGCCGCTCGTCGAGGACAGCTTCAACGCCATCACCATCGACAGCGACACCTCGACCAGCGACACGGTGCTGCTGTTCGCGACCGGCGCGGCGGCGAAGCGCGGTGCTCCGCGGATCGCGCGAGGCGACGATCCGCGTCTCGAAGGGTTCCGTACCGCGCTGTTCGATCTGATGCGCGATCTCGCCCATCAGATCGTCAAGGACGGCGAGGGCCTCACCAAGTTCGTCAAGGTGACGGTTATGGGCGCGGAGTCCAAACAGGCCGCCCGCGTCATTGCCAAGTCCATCTGCAACTCTCCTCTGGTGAAGACGGCGCTTGCCGGCGAGGACCCGAATTGGGGCCGCATCGTCATGGCGGTCGGCAAAGCGGGCGAGCGGGCCGACCGCGACAGGCTGGCGATCTGGTTCGGCGATATCGAGGTGGCCAAGGACGGCGAGAGGGCGCCCGCATATGAAGAGGCGCAGGGCGCGGCCTATATGAAGCGCCCCGAGATCGATATCGCCGTCGACGTGGGCGTGGGCGACGGGCGGGACACGATGTGGACCTGCGATCTCACCAAGGAGTATATCGCCATCAACGCTGACTACCGGTCCTAAGCGGCGCATGGGGCAGGAAGGCGGAAAACGCGTCGTGCTCGTCGCGGCCTGCGTGTTGATCGATGCGCAAGACCGCGTGCTCATCAGCCAACGGCCGGAAGGGAAGCCGCTTGCGGGCCTGTGGGAGTTCCCGGGCGGCAAGGTGGAAAGGCACGAGACGCCCGAGGACGCGCTGATCCGGGAGCTGAAAGAAGAGCTCGGGATCGCGGTATCCGAACCGGGACTCCTTCCCTTAACGTTTGCCAGTCATGCTTACCCCGCCTTTCATCTGCTCATGCCGGTTTATGCGTGCCGGCGCTGGCAGGGAAAGGTGACTGCGCATGAGGGGCAGGCGCTCGCCTGGGTCGGCGCCGAGGCGCTGACCGCCTACGCCATGCCTCCGGCGGACGAACCGTTGAAACAGACGCTGCCAGGTCTTTTGAGATTGCTAGGGGAAAGCCATGCGGGCGACTGAAAACAACCAGCCAGGCTTCAAGGCCCGGGTCGGGACTGCGCTGTGCGCCTTTGCGTCGGATTGCTCCGGCGCCACGATCGTCGAGTATGCTGTCTTACTGGTTGCTCTCTGCGCTGCCGTCCTGGCCGGGGTCGCTGTGTTGGGAGGTGGCTTAGAGACCGCTTTCGGGCAAATCGCCGGGTTGCTTGGCTAGCCCCACTTCTATCCTTCTTCGTCTTTCGATGCTTTTCGGAACGGTGCCTTGTCGCCGGCCGAATGCTCCTGCGTGTGAAGGGCGTCGGCGAGCCGCGCTTGGGCGCTGCCAGGCTTCAAGGGCTGCTGCTGACTGGCATGAGGCGCCCATCCGCTCATGAACACGAATTGAAACGTCGCGGTGACCTTGCCGTCGGGCGTGCCGTGCCGTTCGCGATAAATGTCTTCGGCGCGCGCTAGCGTGCGGCGGGGCAGGGGTGTCTTGCTACGGACCGTCAACACATTGCCGCCGCCGAGCGCGCGCACCTCGCGCATCAGCTCGCGCGGCGAGGGGTAGACGACGGTCAGTTCCTCCGCGTCCGCTACCGGCAGGGCGAAGCCAGCGCGCTGAAGCAGCGCCCCATAGGCGCGCACGTCGCCGAACGGCGACACGCGCGGGGAGGCGCCCCCCTCCATTTCGCCTTCGGCCTCGATCAGGCATTCGCGTAGCTCGATCAGCGCCCGGGCGCCGAGGGCCGCGGCCATGAACAGACCGTCCGGCGCCAGTGCGCGTCTGATTTGAATGAGGCTGCCGGGAAGATCGTTGACGCGGTGTAGCGCCAGACCGGAGACGACGAGGTTCAAGCTTGCGTCTTTGAAGGGGAGCAGGTCCTCGTCGCAGACAAGCGCCGGCCGGGGGCACAGCGCGGCGTAGTCGTAAACGCTCTCGGCATAGATCATCTCGCCCACAGACGGCAGCGCACCGACGGTGCGGCCCAAGAGGCCGTGAAAGGCGCCGAGATCGAGGGCGCGCGGGAAGTCTCGCAGCATGATCTCGACGCGCTCGGCGATCTCGCGGGCCACATGCGCAATCAGAAACTCGCGCTCTGCGACCTCGTGAGCAAAGCGGGCCCGGCGCTGGCGCAACAGGCGACGGTCGAAGAGGGCCTGGTCGCCGCTCATGAGGCCTCCCGCGCGGCGCATCCACGCGGTATCATGGGCGCCATGTCGATGAGCGAGATACAGTCTCCGCGCAGGCTCGCGTGGCGCTCGGCGCTCGGTGCGGCCGCCGATCTGTTGCTGCCGCCGGTGTGCATCGGCTGCCGGGCGCGCGTCCAGTCCCATGGGCTTCTGTGTGGCGACTGTTTCGCCGGGATCGAGTTCATCGCGCCTCCTCTTTGCGCCCGGCTCGGCGTGCCGCTGCCTTACGACGTGGGCGCGCCGTCCTTGTCGGCGGCGGCGATCGCCGCGCCCCCAGTCTACGACCGGGCGCGGGCCGTGGCGCGCTATTCGCAGACCATGCGCGATCTGATCCAGAGCTTCAAATACCGCGACCGGCAGGAGGGGCTCGCCCTGTTCGGGCGGTGGATGGCGCGCGCGGGCGCCGAGCTTCTGGCCGACGCCGATCTGATCGTGCCGGTGCCGCTCTACCGCTCGCGCCTGTGGTGGCGACGCTTCAACCAGTCCGCCCTTCTGGCCCAAGACGTGGCACGGCTGGCGAGCGTGCCTGCCGATTGCTTCGTGCTGAAGCGCGTCCGGCGTACGGTAAGTCAGGTGGGGCTCTCGGCCGAGCAGCGCAAACGCAACGTGGCCGGCGCCTTCAAGGTGGACCCGGCGCGCAAGTCCGAGCTCAAAGGCAAAAGGATCGTCGTGGTCGACGACGTCATCACCACGGGCGCCACGGCGGAAGCCTGCGCGCGGGTGCTCAGCCGCGCCGGTGCGGCCCGGGTCGATGTCTTGGCGCTGGCGCGCGCCGTGGAGCCGGCAGCCTTCGTGCTTTAGGCGCGGCTCTGCGGAGCCTTGCGCCGCTGTCGGTAAAGTCCCAGTTAGCTTCTATGATCGTACTTTACACGACAAAGTTCTGCGGCTTCTGTGCCGCGGCGAAGCGCCTTCTGGCCAAGAAGGGCCTCGTCTTCGAGGAGATTGATGTGGGCTTCGATTCTGCCAAGCGGGTGGAGATGACGCAGCGGGCCGGCGGCATGCGCACCGTGCCGCAAATATTCATCCATGACCGGCATGTCGGCGGTTACAACGAGCTCGCCGCGCTCGATCGCGATAATCAACTCGAGGCTTGGCTCACCAACGACCCTGCTGCGTTGCCCGCCGACACCTTTCGGAATCTCTCAGAGCAATGAGCGCATCTTCCGGCAAGCCGTTTCGTGCGGCCCTGGTCCAGCTCCGGGCAGGCCGCGCCATCCATCCCAATCTCGATCAGGCCGAGGCGTTGATCCGCCAGGCGGCGCGCGGCGGCGCGCAGTATGTGCAGACGCCGGAGAATACCGCGCTCATGGAGCTCGAACCCGAGCTCGTGTTGAAGCAAGTCCAGCCGGAAGACGAGAGCGTGCCGCTCGCGCGCTTGCGGGCGCTCGCGGGCGAGCTCGGCATTTGGCTCCATGCGGGCTCGATTGGCATCAAGATCGACGCCGCACGGGTCGCCAATCGCTCTTATCTGCTCGATCCCCACGGGGAGATCGCCGCGCGTTACGACAAGCTGCATATGTTCGATGTGGATTTGGCGAACGGCGAATCCTATCGCGAGTCCCAATATTATGGGCCTGGCGCAAAGACGGTGCTGGCCGATCTGCCTTGGGGCCGGCTCGGCATGACGATTTGCTATGATCTGCGCTTCCCGGCGCTCTACCGCGCGCTTGCCACGGCGGGCGCCAACCTGATCGCCATCCCGGCTGCCTTCACCAAGCAGACGGGGCAGGCGCATTGGCATGTGCTGGTGCGGGCGCGCGCCATCGAGACCGGCGCCTTCGTATTCGCCGCCACGCAAGGGGGCTTGCATGAGAACGGCCGGGAGACATTCGGACACTCTATGATCGTGTCGCCGTGGGGAGAGATCTTGGCCGAGGCCGGCGAGGACCCCGGCGTCGTCTTCGCCGACATCGATCTTGCACTCTCCGGGGAGGCCCGGGCGCGGATCCCCGCGCTCAAACATGGGCGCCCCTTCGAGATCGAGATCGCGGGCGCCGCGCAAGGCGCTGCGCGGAAGGAGGCATCGTGATCCGGTTCGCGCTCACCTGCGAAGAGGGACACGTCTTCGATGCCTGGTTCTCGTCGGGAGACTCCTATGACGAGCAGACCGAGGCCGGCGTGATCGTCTGCCCGACCTGCGGCAGTGCGGAGGTGGGCAAGGCCCCCATGGCGCCGGCGGTGCTCCGGGGGCGGGGCCAGGCGACCGCGCCGGAAAACGAATCACTTGCCATGGCGGCTGGGAAACAGACCTACGCCTTCTTGAAGGGCCTGCGGGAGCATCTGGAGGCCAACGCCGACGATGTCGGAAAAAATTTCCCGGAAGAGGCCCGCAAGATCCACTACGGCGAAAAAGAAGAGCGCAATATTTACGGCGAGGCCAGCTCCGAAGAGGCTAAGGCCTTGCACGAAGAGGGAATTCCCGCTCTGCCCTTGCCCAAGCTGCCCGAGGAACACAATTAATCTAAAAGCGTTGCCACAGTCCGGTTGCCTTTCGCCGGTAACGTCTTGTTTGGGGGCCTCGGGTACAAAAAAGACGCAACTTCTCGCGAGGCACCCTGGTAAAGCCTTGTTGGCCCTGTATTCTGAGGCTGCCGGGCGGTGGTTTGCGCGTAAACCAGGGAACGAACGATGCGCCTCTCTCTCATGCGACCCCGAAATCTGACCTTTCTCGCGGCTGCCGCTCTCGTGGCGGTCCTGCTTGCGAATCCCGCAAGCGCCGAGCCCTCCACCGACGCGACGACGCCGGACCTCGATCTCAGCGAGCCTTCGGCGCTCGCCGGTCCCCAGGAGGACGCGCTCTCGTCACAGCCAGAGCCCGTGTATCCGGACGGCGAACCTGACATCGAGACGGTCGCGAGCGACGACGCGGATGAGGATGCCGCGCCGTCTGCCCCCATCGTCGTGGCGAATATCGACAAGGGTACGCAGCAGATGACCGTCTTCGTCGACGGCGTCGAAACGTATACTTGGCCGGTGTCGACCGGCATTGGCGGCTATTCGACACCGTCGGGCGATTTCACCGCCAGCTCGATGAACAAGATTTGGTACTCGAGGCAGTGGGACAACGCGCCCATGCCGCATGCCGTGTTCTTCACCAAGAAGGGGCACGCCATCCATGGCACCAACGAGGTCAAGAAGCTCGGCAAGCCGGCCTCGCATGGCTGCGTGCGGCTGTCGCCCAAGAACGCCGAGACATTCTTCAATCTTGTCAAAGAGACGGGCCTCGAAAACACCCAGGTTGTGCTTGCAGGCGTGACACCGGGCGGCGAGTACAAGGTCACGCAGCCCCGGCCTCGCGACCGTGATAATCGGGGGCGCGACCCCTACGGCTATTACGACCGCTACGGCTACTACGAAGAGCAGCCGCCGGTTCAGCGCCAGCGCCGCCGCCTGTTCCAGCCCTATTATCAGGCGCCGCCCCCGCAATATCAGCAGCAGCCGCGCCGCAAGCGCTGGTTCTTCCGCAACTAGCGGGGGCTAGCCGGCCTTCGTCGCCGTGGCGAAATAGTTCACGTCGGTGTCTCGCGAGAGGCTCCAGCGGTCGCCGAGCGGGTCGTAGACCATGCCCGTCGTGTCGGTGAGGCTGAGGCCTGCGCCGCTCAAGGCGGCCTTCAATTCGTCGGGCCTGACGAAACGCTCCCATTGATGGGTGCCCACAGGGACCCAGCGCAATACGTATTCGGCGCCGACGATGGCCAGCGCATAGGCTTTGAAGGTGCGGTTCAGGGTGGAGAGGATCATGAGGCCGCCGGGCGCGATCAGAGGCGCGATCCGTTCCAAGAAGGCGGGGACGTCCGGGACATGCTCGACCACTTCCAGCAGCAGCACCGCATCGAATTGGCGGCCCGCTTCCGCCAAGGTCTCCGCGGTCGTGGCCTCGTAAGCGATTTTCAGCCCCGCGCCGTCCGCGTGGGTCTTCGCCGCTTCGATGGTCTCTTCAGCCGGGTCGATGCCGGTGACCTCGGCACCGAGACGGGCCAGAGGCTCGGCGACAAGCCCGCCGCCGCAGCCGATATCGAGCACGCTCAGACCTTCGAGGCTCGGCGGCGCCTTGGGATCGCGCCCGAAATGCGCGCAGAGCCGGTCGCGGAGATAGGTAAGGCGGGTCGGGGTGATCTGGTGGAGCGGCCGGAACGGGCCCTTCTCGTCCCACCACTCACCGGCGAGTTTGGCGAAGCGGGCGATCTCGTCGCGATCAAGCGTGGCGGAGCTGGCGGGGGTCGCGGTCATCGGGGCATTGGCCGTCCGCCTCCGCGCCCTGTCAAGGCGCGTTCCCCCCTCTCTTCTTCTGGGGGAGGGACGCATGTTGCGGCGGTGAGCCCTTATCAGTAGAAAGAGCCGAATTTGCCGGCCGGTCCAGAAAGAGGACCGGCCCTCTTATTGTGAGCAGCCATGTCCTTGCTGGTGTTGAAATTCGGCGGCACGTCGGTGGCCGACCTCGAGCGCATCCGCAACGTCGCCGCGCATGTGAAGCGCGAGGCGGACGCCGGGCATGCCTGCGCGGTGGTGGTCTCGGCCATGGCCGGGCAGACCAATCAGCTCGTCTCCTGGGTCGAGGAAGCCTGGGGCTACAAGGCGCGCAGCCAGAACGGCGCGGAGGCCTCCGCCCTCTACGACACGCGCGAATACGATGCGGTGGTCTCCTCCGGCGAGCAGGTCACCTCCGGCCTCCTGGCTCTGGTGCTCCAGGCCATGGGCGTCAACGCCCGTTCCTGGCAGGGCTGGCAGATTCCGGTCCGGACCGACGCGGCGCACCGGGCGGCGCGCATCACCGGCATCGACGTGATCGAGATCAAGGACCGCATGCTTGCCGGCGAGGTGGCGGTGGTCGCCGGCTTTCAGGGCATCGCGCCTGGAAACCGGATCGCTACCCTCGGCCGGGGCGGCTCGGACACGAGCGCGGTGGCTTTAGCGGCGGCCCTCCAGGCCGACCGCTGCGATATCTATACGGACGTGGACGGGGTCTATACCACCGACCCCCGCGTGGTGCCGAAGGCGCACCGGCTGGACCGCATCTCCTACGAGGAGATGCTAGAAATGGCCTCGCAAGGGGCCAAGGTACTGCAAACCCGCTCCGTGGAGCTCGCCATGCAAAGGGGCGTGCGCGTGCTGGTGCGCTCCAGCTTCGAGGCGCCGGACCTCCCCGGTAACGGCAATGCCGAGACGGGCGAGGGGATCGGGACACTTGTTTGCCATGAGGATGAGATCGTGGAGCAGAACGTCGTCAGTGGAATTGCTTATGCGCGGGACGAGGCCAAGGTGACCCTGCTCAAGGTGGCCGACAAGCCGGGCGTCGCGGCGCAGGTCTTCAGCCCCTTGGCCGATGCTCATATTAATGTCGACATGATCGTGCAGAACGTCTCCGAGGATGGGCGCTCGACCGATCTCACCTTCACAGTGCAAAGCGCCGATCTCGACCGGGCGCTCGAAGTCTTAACAAAGGCGAAGGACGCCATCGGTTATCTCGACCTGCGCGGCTCGACCGATATCGCCAAGGTTTCCGCCATCGGCGTCGGGATGCGAAGCCATGCGGGCGTCGCCGCGCAAATGTTCAGCGCGCTTGCCGAAAAGGGCATCAATATCGAGGCGATCTCGACCTCCGAGATCAAAATCAGCGTGCTGATCGATGCGGCCTATGCCGAACTTGCGGTGCGAACCTTGCATTCCCTATTTGGGCTGGACGGCCGCTAGGGGCCAAAAAGGGGCTAAGCTGGGCTTCGATCTCTAGAAGGCTCGGTCGGCCGCGGAAGCGGAGGCCGGGAACTTATTGCTATGCCTGCGTCAGTTGGTGCTCCAAGACAGATGCTCCGCCGCCTTCGGGAGGTGATGGCGGAGCATGAGAGCGCGCAGGCGCGCCTCGACAAGGTGGTGATGCTGATCGCCTCCAATATCGTGGCCGAGGTGTGCTCGCTCTATCTGCGGCGCCGCGACGGTTCGCTCGAACTGGTCGCCACCGAGGGCCTGAACCCGGGCGCGGTCCACAACACGCATCTGAAGCCCGGCGAAGGTCTGGTCGGCCTCGTCGCGGAGCAGGCGGAGCCGAAGCAGTTCGCCGACGCCCAGCACCATCCGGCCTTCTCCTACCGGCCGGAGACGGGTGAGGAGGCCTATCACTCCTTCGTCGGCGTGCCGATCCTGCGGGGGGGTCACACGATCGGCGTGCTGACCGTGCAGAACCGCACCATGCGCCAATATGGCGACGAGGAGGTGGAGGCGCTTCAGACCACGGCGATGGTGATCGCCGAGACGCTGGCTTCGGGCGGCATCGTGTCCGACGAGGTCACCGCCGAGACGCGGCGCGATTCAAATGCACGCTTCACCGGTCAGCCGATCTCCGAAAGCGTCGCGCTGGGCCATGTCGTGTTGCATGAGCCGCGTATTGTGGTGACGCGGCTGATCGCCGAGGACGCCGAGCTAGAACTGCGGCGGCTGCAACAGGCCATCGAGGATCTGACCGGGCAGATCGACGACATGATGGAGCGCGGCGATCTCGCACGCGCCGGCGAGCACCACGAGGTGCTCGAAGCTTTCCGGATGTTCGCGCACGACCACGGCTGGCGGCGCCGTCTCCACGAGGCGCTGGCAACTGGCCTCACGGCGGAGGCCGCGGTGCAACGCGTGCGCAACGACACGCGCGCGCGCATGCTGCGCATGCCCGACCAGCGGTTCCGCGACCGCCTGCACGACATCGACGATCTGTCGAACCGGCTGCTGCGTTTTCTGTCCGGAGGCACGGAGACCGCGGCCACCGGCAGCCTGCCCGAGGACGCCATCGTCATCGCGCGCACCATGGGGCCGGCGGAGCTGCTGGATTACGACCGGCAGCGCTTGCGCGGCCTCGTGCTCGAGGAAGGCGGCGTCAACAGCCACGTCGCCATCGTGGCACGCGCGCTCGGCATCGCCGCCATCACCCAGTGCAAGGGCGTGCTGGAAGCGGTGGAGCAAGGCGACGCGGCGATCGTCGATGCGCAAGGGGGCGAACTGCATCTTAGGCCCACCCAAGAGGTCATCTCGGCCTATGCGGACAAGGTGCGTTTCCAGGCGCGGAAGCAGGCGCAGTACGCGGCCTTGCGCAACGTGCCTGCCATGACGCTGGACGATCAGCGGGTCGGGCTCCACATCAATGCCGGCCTTCTATTCGACTTGCCGCATCTCGATCAGTCTGGCGCCGACGGCATCGGACTGTTCCGCACCGAGCTTCAGTTCATGATCTCCTCGACTTTCCCGCGCCTCGATCAGCAGACGCGGCTTTACAAGTCGATCCTCGATTCTGCGGGGGGCAGGCCCGTGGTGTTCCGCTCGCTCGACGTCGGCGGCGACAAGGTCATTCCCTATTTCCGCGCGGGCGCGGAGGAGAATCCGGCGCTCGGCTGGCGCGCGATCCGCATGGCGCTCGACCGGCCCGCCCTGTTCCGCACGCAGATCCGGGCGCTGCTGCGCGCCGCCCAGGGGCGCGAGCTACGCGTCATGCTGCCAATGATCTCCGACGTGTCCGAGTTCGAGACCGCGCGCGCATTGATTGACCGGGAACTCACCATCCTCAAGAAGCATGGACGCACGGAGCCGTCCAAGCTGATGGTCGGGGCCATGATCGAGGTGCCGGCGCTGCTATGGCAGCTCGACAACCTGCTTCCCTTGACGGACTTCGTCTCGGTCGGCTCGAACGATCTGGTGCAGTTCCTGTTCGCCGCGGATCGGGGCAATGACCGCGTGTCGGGTCGGTTCGACGCCCTGAGCCCCGCGGCGCTGCGTGCGCTGCGGCAAATCGTGCTCGCGGCGGACCGGCACGGCACGCCGCTGACTTTGTGCGGCGAAATGGCGGGCAGGCCCCTTGAGGCCATGGCGCTGGTCGGGCTTGGGTTCCGCTCCATTTCCATGGCGCCCGCCTCGGTCGGGCCGGTCAAGGCCATGGTTTTGTCGCTGGATGCGGAAAATCTGCGCAGTCGGCTCGATACGCTGCTCGAAGAGCGGAAAACCTCTCTTCGCGAAGATTTGAAGCGCTTTGCCGCCGAAACCGGCGTTCAGATTTAGGGCCCGCGGGCGAGAAGGTCTGCACCCCATGCGCCGATATGGTAATCTCGCCAAGACTTGCAAACTCATCGTCATTGGGCTTGTGTTAGCAGGGGATTTCGGGAGATGGGATCGGCCGAGCGTGGGGCGCTGGGCCGCTGCGAGGACCAAAGGACCCGCTGCCGGATACCGGCTGGCGATGTCTGCATATTCACAGGATTAGGAAATGCCTGCCGGCTATGATGCGGAAGTGGCCGAGCTCTTTCGGGACCTCAGGGTTGCCAGCAACCTCACCGAAACGGACCTCGCCCAGCGGATTGCGACACCGATCGAGGTGGTCCAAGCGTTAGAGCAGGGCGCGATCTACGCGCTGCCGCCGTGGCCAGAGACCTGCCGCGTGGTCAACGCCTATGGCACGCTGCTCAATCTCGACACGCGCCCGCTGCTCCGGCGCATCTACGCGCAGCTTGAAGCGGGCATCGTGGAGCTAAGGCCCAAAACCATGCCGGATGTTCCCGTCATGGCGCCGCAATCCGGCGCCGGCGCGTATGGCGGCAATGCGGGGCAGGTTCCCCAACCGCCGGCCATGCCGCAGCCGCCGGTTTGGCCGAACGGTGAAGGCACGCCCCAACAGAACGCCCCGCAGCCGCGGGCGCCGCAACCTCAGGCGCCGCAGCCTCAGGCGCCACGTCCGCAAGCGCCTCAGCCGCAAGCCCCCCAGCCCCAAGCCCCGCAGCCGCAAGCTTGGCCGGGAGGCGCATCCCAGTTTCCGCAAAACCCGCCCGGCGCTGCTCCGCCTCAGGCGCCGCAAGCGCCCGCGTGGCCCAATGGGCCGCAAGCCCCTCAAGCCCAGCCGCAACCCTATCCGCCCGAGCCGCAAGCTTATCAGCCGCCTCCTCAAGGTTATGCGCCCCAACCTGGTGGCTACGCGTCCGGGCCGGCGGAAGCTCCGGCCCACGAAGACGCGATGTTCCTGGGCGAGCCGGAGCCCGAGACCGAGCCGAAACAGAAGAAGCCGGCGCTTCTCAAATGGGGCATCGGCGCGCTTGTTGCGGCCGTGGTTCTGGTTGGCCTATGGATGGCGCTTGGCGACTCCTCGTCCGATTCTGGGTCGTCCTCCGGTTTCAACACTTCGGATCCGGTTCTCGATCCGGACGATCCGCGCAGCCGCAAGGCTGACCGGCTTCCCAACAATTTCTAGGCTTTCCCGCCTCATCACATGACGACCATTCCCGCCGAGAAGCTCGACAAGCTCGTCGCCCGTTGGCAGGCCGTGCAAGCCGAGCTCGCCTCCCGCGCCGACCAGGAAAGCTATGTGCAGCTCTCCCGGGAGTTCGCCGAGCTCGACCCCATCGTGGCGACGATCAACGCATTGCGCGAGGCGCAGCGTGAGCGTGACGGGTTGCAAGAGATCATCGACGATATCGGTTCCGACCAGGCGATGAAGGATCTCGCTTGGGAAGAGATCGGCGAGCTCGATGAAAAAATCGAGACGTTTGAGCGTCAATTGAAGGTGCAGCTTCTGCCCAAGGACGACGCCGACGAGAAGAGCGCCATCCTCGAATTGCGCGCCGGCACGGGCGGGGACGAGGCGGCGCTGTTTGCCGGCGATCTGTTCCGCATGTATCAGCGCTTCGCCGACCGGCATGGCTGGAAGGTCAATGTCATGTCGGCGAGCGAGTCCGCCACCGGCGGGTATAAGGAAATTATCGCCAATATATCGGGCAAGGGCGTGTTCGCGCGCATGAAATACGAGTCGGGCGTGCATCGCGTGCAGCGCGTGCCGGAGACGGAGGCACAAGGGCGCATCCACACCTCGGCGGCGACGGTGGCGGTGCTCCCCGAAGCCGAAGAGGTGGACGTGCAGATCGATGAGAAGGATCTGCGCGTCGACGTGTTCCGGGCGAGCGGTCCTGGCGGGCAGTCGGTGAACACGACCGATAGCGCGGTGCGCATCACCCATCTGCCGTCGGGTCTTGTCGTGATCCAGCAGGACGAGAAGTCCCAGCACAAGAACCGGGCCAAGGCCATGAAGGTGCTGCGCTCGCGCCTTTACGACCTGGAGCGGGCCAAGCTCGATGAGGAGCGGGCCCAAGACCGGCGCAGCCAGATCGGCTCGGGCGACCGCTCGCAGCGCATCCGCACCTACAACTTCCCGCAAGGCCGGGTGACGGACCACCGGATCGGGCTGACCACTCACCAATTGCACATGGTGCTGGCGGGCGAGCCGGCGCTTGACGAGGTCATCGACGCGCTGATCACCGAGGACCAGGCCAACCAGCTTGCCGCCATGGAAGAGCACGGGTCATGATCGAGACCCTCGATATCGCTCAGAGCCTCGATGCGGCCCATGTCGCGGCGGCGCGGGCGTTGCGGGATGGGGGCATCGACACGCCTGCGCTCGATGCGCGGGTGCTCCTCTGCCATTCCACCGGGCTGTCTCACGAGACTCTGATCGCCCATGGGCGCGATCCACTCTTGCCCGAGGCGGCGGCGCGGCTGACCGGATATGTGACGCGGCGGCTCGCGGGCGAGCCGGTGTCGCGCATCAAGGGCTGTCGCGAGTTCTACGGGCGGGATTTCCGCATCGATCCCCACACGCTCGACCCGCGCCCGGACACGGAGACGCTGGTTGGCGCCGCGCTCCGGATCGTCGCGGAAAATGGCCTAGAGGACCGGCCGCTTAGGCTGCTCGACCTCGGCACGGGCTCGGGCTGCATTCTCCTTACTCTGCTCGCCGAGCTGCCCAACGCCGAAGGAACCGGCACCGATCTGAGCTCCGGGGCCTTGCGGCTTGCGGCGGAGAACGCCCGGCGCCTGCGGGTCGATGGGCGGGCCCGGTTCGCCGCGGCGGACTGGTTCGAAGGACTTTCCGGCCAATTCGACCTCATCCTCGCCAATCCGCCCTATATCGCGGCCGGGGAGATCGCGGCACTTTCCCCGGAGGTCGCCGGCCACGACCCCAGGCGGGCGCTCGATGGCGGGGCGGACGGGCTTGACGCCTATCGGCGTATTGCCGCCAAAGCAGTTGATTTCCTCGTCCCGGGAGGGCATCTCCTGGTCGAGATCGGTCCGACCCAAGCCCAAGCTGTATCTAGGCTTTTTCGGGCTGACGGGCTCGCCGTCGAGGGGGACGGCGTTCTGTTCGACCTGGCCGGGCGCCCCCGCGGCCTCCATGCCGAGAGGTCCGAGAGGGTGCGCGGAACGTCGCAGGCCTCTAAAAATAAGCTTGGAAAACCGGGATGTTCGGGGTAGCTTCAGGACAGCGAATTGAGGATATTCGGCCTGCGTAGAGCGGATTCTTGGCGCGGCCGGTTGCATGGCAACAAGAGCGGATATCTCGTGAACCTCGATTGACAGGCGGGCGCGCCTCTCGGGACGTTCAAGAGTCGCTCAATCGCCCATCAGGTTTTGGTTGGCTGGCGCAAGTTCTGGATGCATGACGCTCAGCGCCGAGGGGCCGACCCAAGACAAGGCAGCAAATAATAAGAACCGTTGCGACGACTGCGTGGCCGATCCGGCTTTTCGGGCGCAATGCGCGCCGAATGTGAGCGCAAGTCAGATTTGGGAGCAGGGAGCGAAGTACGCGGCTTTCAGGCCGCCAATCAGGTGAACAAGGCATATGAGGCAAGGACAGCAGAATCGCAGGGGTCGTGGCCGCAGCCGTAAGCCCCAAAATCCGTTAGCACGGAGCTACGAGTCGAACGGGCCCGACGTGAAGATCCGCGGGACCGCATCGCACGTCGCCGAGAAGTACATGTCGCTCGCCCGCGACGCGCTCGCCTCCGGCGACATCGTGACGGCGGAAAGCTATCTCCAGCACGCCGAGCACTATAATCGCATCATCATGGCGGCCCAGACGCCAGCCACCTCTCAGCCCGGCGCCCCGCAGGGCGACGCGCCGAACGGCGGCGGACGGCCGCAGAGCCGCTGGCATTCGGATTCCGACGAAGAAGACTCCGAATCCGAAGAGTCGGAAGCGGCCACTGAGCAGAGCAGCGGTGGACAGAGCGGCGGCGGCCAAGGCGGCGGCAGCCAGGACCGCGAGCGCCATGAGGGAAACCGGGAGCATCACGGCGGCGGACGTGGCCGCGGTCGTGGCCGTCAGGGCGGCAACGGCGCCGACAATGTGCGCGATGCCAATGGCGCCGAGCCGGCCGAGGCCAAGGCGACGGACGAAAGCGAGAATGCTCCCGACACGGTGAGCTAGGCCTTTCTCCCTCTTCAGACGTGCTTCTAACCCTTCGCCAACGGTGATGGGCCGCCATGCGCTGGTCCTTTCGCCGGCGCGCGGTGTTTGCGATCCCTCAAGGCTCAGCCCCCTTTTTGTGCGGTAAACGGCTCGCTATATGTCCGTTAACGCGCCCCTGGTAAGAGGCTCGATCAACGGCTCCCGCCACCTGAAACGACACTTCCGGGCCACCCTCACGCCTGGCCGATCCACGAGGGAAGATCATGGATTTCGAGAAGCTTTCCGACCGTCTCAAGGGATTCTTGCAAGCCGCGCAGACCATTGCCGTGCGCGACGGCAACCCGCAGATCACCCCTGAACATTTCCTCAAGGCCCTGCTCGACGACCCGGAAGGGCTCGCGGCGGGGCTGATCGGCCGCGCCGGCGGCGATGCGAAAATCGCGCTGACACGGACCGACGCGGCGCTCGCCAAGCTGCCGAAAGTCTCAGGTTCCGGCGCCCAACAGCCGCAGATGACCCCGGGGCTCGCGCGCGTACTCGACCAGGCCGAGCAGATCTCCACCAAGGCGGGCGACAGCTTCATCACCGTGGAGCGGGCGCTCCAGGCGCTGGCCATGACCAAGGAGGGCGGCAGCGCCGGAATTCTGAAGGATGCGGGCGTCACCCCGCAGAGCCTGAACGAGGCGATCAACGATCTGCGCAAGGGCCGCACCGCCGATAGCGCCGGCGCCGAGCAGCAATACGACGCGCTGAAGCGCTACACCCGCGACTTCACCGAGGCGGCCGCAAAAGGCGAGCT
Organism: Methyloceanibacter sp.; assembly: GCF_051306395.1. Taxonomy (GTDB): domain Bacteria; phylum Pseudomonadota; class Alphaproteobacteria; order Rhizobiales; family Methyloligellaceae; genus Methyloceanibacter. The sequence goes on along the minus strand of NZ_JBPPND010000202.1, from coordinate 9,189 downwards.
CGATCCCGTGATCGGCCGCGACGAGGAGATCCGCCGCACGATCCAGGTGCTCTCGCGCCGCACCAAGAACAATCCCGTGCTGATCGGCGAGCCGGGCGTCGGCAAGACCGCCATCGTCGAGGGCCTGGCGCACCGCATCGTCAAGGGCGACGTGCCGGAGAGCCTGAAGGACAAGAAGGTGCTGTCGCTCGACATGGGCTCGCTCATCGCCGGCGCCAAATATCGCGGCGAGTTCGAGGAGCGGCTGAAAGCCGTGCTCAGCGAGATCGAAGCCTCGAACGGCCAGGTCATCCTCTTCATCGACGAGATGCATACGCTGGTCGGCGCCGGCAAGGCCGACGGCGCCATGGACGCCTCCAATCTGCTGAAGCCCGCGCTCGCCCGCGGCCAGCTTCACTGCGTCGGCGCCACCACGCTCGATGAGTACCGCAAGCATGTGGAAAAGGACGCGGCGCTCGCCAGGCGCTTCCAGCCGGTGTTCGTGCCGGAGCCCAGCGTCGAGGACACCATCTCCATTCTGCGCGGGCTGAAAGAGAAATACGAGCTGCATCACGGCGTGCGGATTTCCGACGCGGCGCTGGTCGCCGCGGCGACGCTCTCGAACCGCTACATCTCGGACCGCTTTCTCCCCGACAAGGCCATCGACCTGGTGGACGAGGCGGCCTCGCGACTTCGCATGCAGGTGGACTCCAAGCCCGAAGAGCTGGACGAGCTCGACCGGCGGATCATGCAGCTCAAGATCGAGCGCGAGGCCCTGAAGAAGGAGACGGATAGCGCCTCCAAGGACCGCCTCGAAAAGCTCGAGAAGGAGCTCGCCAATTTGGAGGAGAGCGCCAACGCCCTCGCCGGCCGCTGGCAGGAAGAGAAGGCGAAGCTCGGCGCCGCGCAGAAGATCAAGGAAGACCTCGACCACGCCCGCATCGAGCTCGAGCAGGCGCAGCGCAAGGGCGACCTGACCAAGGCGGGCGAGCTCGCCTATGGGGTGATCCCCGACCTGGAGGCGAAGCTTCAGGCGATCGAGGAGGAAGAGGGCAAGGCCGGCAGCCTCGCCCAAGAAGTCGTCGAGCCCGACATGATCGCGCAGGTGGTTTCGCGCTGGACCGGCATCCCCGTGGACAAGATGCTCGAAGGCGAGCGCGAAAAGCTCTTGGCCATGGAGACGGAGATCGCCCGCCGCGTGGTCGGCCAGGAGGAGGCGGTCAGGGCCGTGTCGACGGCCGTGCGCCGCTCACGCGCAGGGCTCCAAGACCCCAACCGGCCCATGGGCTCGTTCATGTTTCTGGGCCCGACCGGCGTCGGCAAGACGGAGCTGTCGCGCGCGCTCGCCGAGTTCCTGTTCGACGACGAGCACGCCATCCTGCGCGTCGACATGTCCGAATATATGGAGAAGCACGCGGTGGCCCGGCTCATCGGCGCGCCGCCCGGCTATGTCGGCTACGAGGAGGGGGGCGCGCTGACCGAAGCCGTGCGTCGGCGCCCGTACCAAGTGATTTTGTTCGACGAGATCGAGAAGGCGCATCCGGACGTGTTCAACGTGCTGCTGCAAGTGCTCGACGACGGCCGCCTGACCGACGGCCAGGGCCGCACGGTCGACTTCCGCAACACGCTCATCATCATGACCTCCAATCTCGGCTCCGAATATCTCGTCAATCAGAAGGAGGGCGAGGATTCAGACGCCGTGGAAAGCCAGGTCATGGAGGTGGTGCGCCGGCATTTTCGGCCCGAGTTCCTGAACCGCGTCGACGAGATCATCCTGTTCCACCGCTTGCGCCGCGAGCACATGGCGAACATCGTCGACATCCAGATGAAGCGGCTCGCCAAGCTCCTGACCGACCGCAAGATCATCCTCGACTTGGACGAAGACGCCAAGACCTGGCTCGGCAACAAGGGCTACGACCCGGCTTACGGTGCGCGTCCCTTGAAGCGCGTGATCCAGAAATTCGTGCAAGACCCGCTGGCCGAGCAGATCCTCGAAGGCAAGCTCCACGACGGCGAGACCGTGAAGGTCTCCGTCCGCGACGGCAACCTCACCTTCAACGGCGAAGCTTCCGGCAGGGCGCAGGCGGCTTAGGGGGCCCCAGAGTCCTCATTGTCACGCCCGCGAAAGCGGGCCTCCAGTATCTCCTGGCTTCATAATTGCTGATCGCCCGGTCAAGCCGGTCAAATATCGCCGACATTCTGAGGGCGGGCTTAACGTTCCGCAAAGCATCGCGAACGGATTAACGCCTCTGGGCGAGGGGCGTTGAGAACTTCCTGACATCTCCCTGTTACGTCTTCGGCATGTAAAACGCGATTGGCTCCTGGGGTGGCGGGCCGTCTGCGCATGATGTGGGGACATGGATAATGGGGAGCAATCCTCGCGACTTCGGCAATCTCGCCGAGATTCTCGATCTTGAACCGAGCGATGCGCTCGAATACGAGGCGCAATCACGAGATTCGGATTTTGCCGGAACCCTGACGGGCGCCGGTGCGCTTCAGGCGCGGCTGGCCGAGCAGGTGCGCGCTTGGGATGAGAACCCCGAGACGGCGCTGCCGCCTCGGCCCTCTGAAACGGTGCCTGGTGACGGCGTGGAGCCCGGCGAGAGCGCCGCTCCCGCCAAGTCGCGCAAAGCCGTCTGGTGGCGCGTGGTCAAGACCTTGGTGGCGTTCGCCGCCGTCATCGCCCTCGGCTGGACGCCGCTGCAGCGCTTCCTGCAGACGACGAGTGCCGAGGCCACGGTCAATGCGCGCCTTGTCACGCTGCGCGCGCCGATCGACGGGACGGTCACGATCCCCGCTCGGGTCCAGGACGCCGGCACGACGATCGACGCGGGCATGCCGCTGTTGAACATCGACAATCCGCGCGCGGACCGCGCGCAGCTGGACACGCTTCGCCGCCAGATCTCCGGGCTCGAGTCCGAGCGTCAGGCGCTGACGCGCCGCAAAGCTCAGCTCCAGGGGCTGCAAGGGCAGCTCCGTGAGCAGCGCGACGCCTTCCAGAAGGGCCGCGTCGAGCAGCTCGACGCGCGTGTCGCCGAACTCACGGCGGAGATCGCGGGCGCGACCGCCAAGCAGGAAGAGACCGAGAGCGCGTTTACGCGCGCCACGCGCCTCAAGGAGAACGGCTGGCAGACGGATGCGGCTCTCGACAAGGCCGAGCGCGATCACAAGGTCGCCGTGAACATGGCGGAATCGCTGCGGCAGAAGCTGATCGGCACCAGGGTCGAGCTCGATGCCGCGCGGCGGGGCCTGTTCGTTGGGGACAGCTACAACGACATTCCGCGCACCGCCCAGCGGCTCGACGAGGTCAAGCAGCAGGTCATCGACCTTGACGGCGAGATTGACGAGAAGACGCTTCGCATCGCGCAGCTCCAATCGGAGCTGACCAAGGAAGAACAGCGCTTCACCTTGCGCTCGGCGGCGAATCTGACGGCGCCGGTTCCCGGCCGCATCTGGGAAGTGCTGACCTCGGATGGCGAGCAGGTCTCTCAGGGCCAGGAACTGATCCGCGTCTTGGATTGCGGGGGCGTCCTCGTGAGCGCCGCGGTCAGCGAGGCGGTCTACAATTCACTCAAGATCGGCCAGCCGGCCACGTTCCATCTGCGTGGCGAGTCGGAGGAGCGGCAGGGCCGCGTCGCCGGTCTTCATGGCTTGGCCGCCGCTCCCGCCAACCTGGCGATCCAGCAGACGGCATTGGCGCGCGAGCCGTATCACGTGTCGGTGGAGGTGCCGAACCTCGCGACGGGTCCGGACTGCCATGTGGGGCGCACCGGCAAAGTGACATTCAACACCTCCGCGGGATCGACGTCGCTTGCTGTCGCGAAATGACCTACGCGTCCGGCGTCACCTATTGGGAGCAGTTCCTCCCCGGGTTGACCATCATCTTTCTGGCGATCGCGGTGCTGCCTTGGCTCAACCGCGACAATAGCTGGATCCGTACGGGCGTCATTGCCCTATGCCTGTTCGTCTCTTGGCGCTACCTGCTTTGGCGGATCGGCTTCACGCTTCCGCCGATCGGGTTCACGCTCGATTACGCGGCGGGGCTGATCTTCGTGGTGGTGGAGACGCTCGCCATGATCGGCGGGACGCTTTCTCTTCTATTTCTCACACGAACGATCAATCGCACGCCCGAGGTGGAGCGCAATCTCCCATGGGTGCGCAGCCTGCCGCGCGCTCCCTTGGTCGACGTGCTGATCTGCACCTATAACGAGGACAAGAGCATTCTGGAGCGCACGATTATCGGCGCTCTGGCCCTCGACTATCCCAATTTTCGTCTGTGGGTCTGCGACGACGGCCGCCGTGCGTGGCTGAAAGAGCTGTGCGAGCAGCATGATTGCGGCTACATCACGCGGCCCGACAACGCCCACGCCAAGGCCGGGAACATCAATAACGCGCTCGCTCATCTCGCCTCCCTGCCGGAGAAGCCGGACTTCATCTCGATCCTCGATGCCGACTTCGTGCCGAAATCGACCTTTCTGAAGCGCACCATGTCGTTGATGCGCGATGAGGGCGTGGGCATCGTGCAAACGCCTCAGCACTTCCTCAACCCCGACCCCATCCAGACCAATTTGGCGATGACGCGCGTCTGGCCGGACGAGCAGCGCTATTTCTTCGGCGTGGTGATGCCGGCCAAGGACGCTTGGGGCTGCGCCTTTTGTTGCGGCACGTCATCTCTCATCCGCTTTGTGCCGCTGATGAAGATCGGCGGATTCCCGACGGACTCCGTGACAGAGGATTATCTGCTGACTTTGCGCCTCAAGGAGACAGGGTTCCGCACGGTCTTCCTCGACGAGATTCTGTCGCTCGGGCTCGCGCCGGAAGGTCTCAAGGAGTACATCACCCAGCGCAGCCGCTGGGCGCTCGGCTTCATGCAGATTGTCCGTGGAGCGAGTGGGCCGTTCCGCATTGGCAATGGACTGTCCTTCATCGACCGGGTCGGCCTCATCGAGACCTTTCTACATTGGTCGATGACCTTCACCTTCCGCGCCCTCACGCTCATCGTTCCGGCGATCTATCTGCTGTTCGACATTCGGGCGGTCTACGTCAATGTGGGCGACGCGATCTCTTATTTCGCGCCGGCCTTCGCCGCACAGATCGCCATCGCCGCCTGGATTTCGCGCGGCCGGCTCATCCCGATCATGTCGGATCTCAGTCAGTTGCTATGCGCCGACGCCGTCATGAAGTCGTGCGCCATCGGCCTGTTCAAGAAGCAGGGCCACAAGTTCAAGGTGACCGCCAAGGGCCGCAGCCGCGCCGTGAAGTCGATACAGTGGCCGCTACTGCGCAGCTTCTTTCCTTATTTATTCTTGACGGTCGCGGGCATTCTGTGGGCATTCGTCCTCGACGATACGCGGCCGCTGGCCGATGCGAGCGGCATGGCGCTCCTGTGGAGCTGGTACAACATCGCGCTCCTGCTTCTGGCCTGCTTCGTCGCTGTGGAAGCCGCCGACCGCCGCGGCAACGAACGCTTCCATGTGAACCGTACGGGCCTACTCGCCACGCCCAGCGGGACGCAGTGGTTCCACATCGCCGACATTTCCGTATCCGGCATGCGCTTCAAAGGCGCGGCGCCAGCGGCATTAGGGACGCCCGTGCATGTGCGCTACGACAATCTCGACGTGGCGGCGACTGTCGCGCGCATCGGTGAGGACGATTTCGCGGTGCATTTCGCCGAAAGCCCCGCGAACCGCAAGGCCTTGATCCAGCACGTCTATACCGGTCCCTACCACGCCGAAGTCCACGATGTCCGGCCTTCCAAGGTCGCCACCGCGCTCCTCGCCCGCGTGTTCAGGTAGACCTTTCGGCTCTTCCGAAGCGACTTGAGCACGTCATCCTGAGGTGCGCGCCTAAGGCGCGCCTCGAAGGGTGGCGAAAGCCGGGATCCAGAGTCAAAAGCTCGGCGCAAGCGGCTCTTGATTCCGGCTGCCGCCTTAACGTCGAGAAGATCGGATTGTCGGGGAGGGGGAGAGAATGAGAAGGAAGCTTAGTTCGTTTTGACTTGTTACTGGGTCACTTGTCACTGGGTCACTTGGGCGACGCGGCTGGTGACGGGATCGAGCTGCATGAGGGCTTCGATGCGGCGGCGCTCTTTCTGGAAGGCGGCGAGCTCGCGTCCTTCGAGCTTTAGGCCGCGCGGTACGGCGATGGTCATCGGGTTGACGAACTTGTTGTTGACTAGGACCTCGAAGTGACAATGCGGGCCGGTGGAGCGTCCGGTTGAGCCGACATAGCCGATGATCTGGCCTTGCTTCACATGGGCGCCGGGTTTGGAGCCGGAGGCGAAGCGCGTCATGTGGCCGTAGGCAGTGGCGAAGCCGTTGGCGTGGCGGATGCGGATATAGTTGCCGTAGCCGCCGTGGCGCTCGGCCATCTCGATCGTGCCGTCGCCAGCGGCGAGGATCGGGGTGCCTGACGGCGCGGCCCAGTCGACGCCGGTATGCATGCGGATGCGGCGGAGCAGCGGATGGCGGCGGGTGCCGAAGCCGCTCGTGAAGCGGCCGCCCTTCACGGGATTGCGCATCAGGAACTTCTTGGCGCTCGACCCGTGCTCGTCATAGTAATCGATCGCGTCGTCCGGGGTGCGGAAGCGGTAGAATTTGCGTACCTCGCCGCCCACTGTCATCGCGGTGTAGAGCAACTCGCCCGCTTCGTCCCCGTTCGAGCCATCGGCGTCGAAGAACACTTCGAACGTGTCGCCGGAGCGCGCCTTCTGCTTGAAGTCCACGTCGTAGGAATGGACGCGCAGCAGCTGGAGGATCGTGTCGGACGGAAGCTTCTGGTCGAGGGCTGCCTGGTAGAAGCTCTGATAAAGGCTGGCGCGGTTCGAGGCCGTGATCACCACGTCGCCGTCCGGGGTCTTGGTGGAGGCGAGATAGTCGCCGTCGCGGTTGCGCGAGGCGGTGACGATGTGGTTGCCGTCTTTATCGAAGATGCTGACGCGGACCGGCTCCATCTGGCCGGAGTCGGAGGGCGCCGGCACGAGGCGGAAGTCGAGTTTCTGTTTGGGGCGCAGATCTTCGGGGCCGAACACGGCATCGAGGCTGTCGACGATGGCGGTGGCCAGAGATTTGTCGGTGCCGGCTTCGAGGAACACGCCCATCAGATTGTCGCCATTGCCGACCTCGATGATCTTGGGCTCGGCGTTGGCGACTTCTTCTTGGTTGAGGTCGTCTTCGTCGTCGAGCGTCTTCTGCATCACGGTGGTGTTGGGCAAGAAGCGCGGGCGCTCTACCTCGCCGGGACGGTAGGAGGCGAACTGGAGCCTGGCCTCGCCGCCGCTCTCGCCGAGGGCTACCGGCTGGTCCGCATAGGCGAAGTTCTCCGCCGCGCGCGCTACCAGGCGGTCTACCCGGTCGGGCTCGAGCTCGATGTTGTCAACGGCCGGCAGAACGCCCCCTGGCACGTCGACGACATCGACGATGAGCGATTGGCTGGGGTCGGCCGCATCCTCGCCGCCGCCGATGGGCGTCGTGTCGGAATAGAGCTTGAAGGGATTGAAGGCGGGGAGCTGGTCGGCGTTTTCGGGAATGTCGGTGGCAAGGCCGGCGACGATGCGCAGATACGGCTTGATGGTGATGAACTCGCGGGTGCCTTGGCGCTCAACCACCGTATCGTGGATTACGTGGCGGCTGGCGAAGCCCGCGGAGGTCGTCTCGATGCGGTCTTCTTTCTGGCCGGAAGCGCTCTGGGCATCTTGGGCGAGGCGGGCGCCTCTGATCGGCTGAAGGGCGGCGAGGCTCGCGCGCTTGATGGAATTCACCATGCCCGAGCCGTCGGACATATTCATGGAGGCATAGATGGCGACGCCGATGAGGCAGACGCCGACCATGCCGGCGAGACAGGTGCTCGCCATCCATTTGAGGCGTGTGCCGGCGCCGTCATGGCCCGATTCGCAGAAAAAGACCGGCGGCAGCTCGCGCTCGGTCTTCGGTGTCTCGCCAAGAAGAATGGTGGGGAGTCCACGGGGCGCGGCCGGCACGAGTGCCTGGCCAAGCTTACGGCGCGCAAATCCCCCACGGCGCTTAAACAATGCGCTTTCCTCCCGTCTACCGGCTGCCGCCTGTGCGCTCGTTTTGAGCGCGATTCCAAGTTCCCTCAGGCGGACAACACCGAAGCGGTTAGCTGTCCTTGCAGCGAGCTAGACTTGCGCCGATGGGATTTTCCCGGACCCCCCAGGCTTCCCTGTCTCTTAAGGCCCACGGTCGCCCGGGGCCTTGTAAGTGAGCTGGAAGCTTATTAGGTCTTGGTTCGTCCCCCTCGGCGGGTCATCTTACCCATACTCCCTAAGTATGGTTACCACGCCGTTAACGACGCGAGAGTGACGACGTATTCGGGCAGGAATGTGGCTTCGCAGCCACGGACCAACCGAAAAACAAATCCCCGCTCACAAACCGTTATGGGCCCTTGACATGGCCCGGCCAAATCCCTAAATACAAGTTTCGCGCGGGTCGTTTCCCAGCTTCCTGCGGGACTATACGCGACTGCGCGATCCATCGGACAGAAGCGGGGATGCCCGGGTTTTTCTTCCCGGCTGACACCGGCTGTCGTTGACTCCCAAGGGCGGTTTTGCTTCCATTGGGGGTTCGGGAGTGTGGCTTCGGCCGCTCTGCCACCGGCTCTTTGACATTGTAATATGAAGAAAGGGAAACGCGGACGGCGGAGTCCTTGCGTGCCGGTCCTCGAAAGAGGGTCGGCGTCGAGACTCTGACGGTCTTGCGTTTTTCAAGAAGCCAATAGGCGTGTTGCGCGTCGTCCTTCGGGATGGCGTGGTTTCATGCTTGTTGGGAACTCGTCAAAACGCAGCGACCCCCTGGATAATTCCATCCAGGGATTAGTCAGAAAATCGAATTCTCAACTTGAGAGTTTGATCCTGGCTCAGAACGAACGCTGGCGGCAGGCCTAACACATGCAAGTCGAACGAGAAGCCACCTTCGGGTGGTGGACAGTGGCAGACGGGTGAGTAACGCGTGGGAACGTGCCTTTCGGTTCGGGATAACCCAGGGAAACTTGGGCTAATACCGGATACGCCCTTCGGGGGAAAGATTCATTGCCGAAAGATCGGCCCGCGTCGGATTAGCTTGTTGGTGGGGTAAAAGCCTACCAAGGCGACGATCCGTAGCTGGTCTGAGAGGATGACCAGCCACACTGGGACTGAGACACGGCCCAGACTCCTACGGGAGGCAGCAGTGGGGAATATTGGACAATGGGCGA
>NZ_JBPPND010000201.1:0-2307 GCF_051306395.1 Methyloceanibacter sp. | reverse complement strand
CTGCTGCGAGACCGTGCCCAGGCGCTTGCCGTTGGGATCGAGCACGCGCCAGTCGATTTGGATCTTCTCATTGCCGCCACCGGCAGCGGTACGCTTCACGATGCCCTTTACCGTGTAGACGTTGCCCGACGTTCCGTTCACGAGCTTCACGCCGTCCGCATAGAGCTTCTTCTTGAGGGCCGTGGCCAGCGACCTGCTGCCGTCGCCGGGCGCGCCTGACACGGGGGCCACGACCACGCCCGAGGGCTTAGGCGCGGGCGCCGGCTTTGGGGCTGCGGCGGTGGTCGTGGCCGCCGTGGTGGTTGCGGCCGGGGCGGCTGCTACCGATGGCGAGCTGGCGCTGCGGCCGCCGGGCAGGTCGGCGGCAAGCTGTGAGGTGGTGTTGTTGGCGATGCTCCGGATCACCTTGTCATCGACCCCCCGCCAGGGATTGCTGCTGGTCCCTCGGGAGGCGATCTCCTCGCCGGAGACGCGGGTCACCCGGGTGCCCTCGGCGTCGGTCACGTCCCAAATGTAGGAGATCTTGGACCCCTGCCGCTCGGGTGCCGCCAGGAGATAGCCGCGCAAGGTATAATTGGCGCCCTCGGTGCCGGGCATGAGCGTCAGATTGCGGTCATTGCCGGCGACAATCAGGGCTTGGGTGAGCTCTTTGGTGACGCTCTCGGGCGCTCCGATAATGGGGGCGACGGCGATCTTGGGGGAGCCGCCGAACAGGCTTCCGGCGCCGCTCAGGAGCCCGCCCATACTCGTGCTTCCACCGCCGCAGCCTGCCAGGCATACGGCCGCGAGCGCGGCGAGCGCGACCCCCGCAATACGTCTCAAAAGGGCGCGTACATGTCGTGAGTCCGCGTCCAACAAAATACTCCCTCTGTTGGCCGCACAGCGCCGCTCGCGTGAAAGCCTCCGCGAGTGGACTCCCAACCCTTGATCGAACAAGAGCTTACCTGTCCCGGCCCGTTTGCGTCCAGTTCTAGCGTCCCCGTCACGCCGGGCCAATCCACCTCATGGTGAATTACAGCTCAGGCAAGCACGATGGCGGAAATTTGACGGCCGTAATCGTCCTCGCCGTGGTGCTGGGACCGGCGATAGCTGAAAAGACGGGTTTCGTCGTAGTAGGTGCAGAGATCAAGGTCCAGCGTCTCGCCGACGCCAGCCCGGGCCAGGCGCTCGGCCACATAGCCCGGCAGGTCGAAATGGGGCTCTCCGGAGCCTTCGTCGGTCACGAAGAATGCCTCGCTTCCGGGCTCCTGCGCCAAGAATTGCGCCTTATAGTCCTCGCCCACCTCGTAGGCGCCTTGGCTGATGGCGGGGCCGATTGCCGCATGGATGCGTTCGGGCTCGGCGCCGAGCCCGGTCATGGTCTCCACGGTCGCCTCGACGATGCCGGAGAGCGCGCCGCGCCAGCCCGCGTGAGCCGCGCCGATGACACGGGCCTCAGGGTCGCAGAGCAGCACCGGGGTGCAGTCGGCGGAGAGGATGCCGATGGCGAGCCCGGGTGTCGCCGTGACGACGGCGTCGGCGTCGGGCGTTTTGCTCTTGCCCCAAGGCTTCGTCGCCACCACGGCGATATTCGAATGCTTCTGATAGACCGTGACGAGCTTCTCGGGGGCCACGCCCAACAGCCTCGCCACCCGCCCGCGATTCTCGGTGACGTTGGCGGCGTCGTCGGACGAGCCCGGGCCGCAGTTCAGCGACGCATAGATGCCCTCGGAAACGCCGCCGAGCCGCGTGAAGAATCCATGGCTGACGCCGTCGATCCCGGCGAGGCTCGGGGCCTGGAACATTATCTTGTCGTCAGTGACCATGACCGGCACTCGTTTGCTCCTAACTCTCTCCGAAGGGTGGCGGCGGGGCAAGCCCCGGGCTCGTAATTGCGAGGGCCTTGAATAGAAGACCCATCGCCGAGGGATCGACGAGCCGGTTCGTGCCGGCGATCAACGCCTCACATTGTCCGTCGGTTGCGCCTTCGCACAGATGGCCGCGGCGCGCTTCGAGACCGAGCCGCAAAAGAAACGCGCCTTGCGGCATTGGTCCGTAAGCGGTCAGTCCATGCGCGATTGCGGCGTCCTTCAGCGCGGCGAAGTCTACATGGGCGGTGAGGTCGACTTCGCCGGGGTTCCGCAGCGGGTCGGCGAATTTGTGGCGGGAGATCGCTTGTAGCGTGTCGCCGCAAGCCGTCGCTTCGTGGCCGTAATCGACGATCAGCGCGGCAAGCGGGACGTCTTGCGCGCGAGCGGCAAGTGCCGCGATGAGCGTGTTCGCCGCCGGTCTGATTTCGAGAATGGACCCGTCCGGTATGTCGAGTGT
>NZ_JBPPND010000200.1:0-2094 GCF_051306395.1 Methyloceanibacter sp. | reverse complement strand
TTTTGGACGGCCGGATTTCGTGTGGCCGGGCGGCCGCGCAGTGAAGAGGTCGGGGTAAATTGTGGGACTTTCTACAAGGCAATAGCCGCGGCAAGCTCATCGATTGGCTGAAGATCGATTCCTGGATCGATTCCGGGCTCTATGCCGCCTGGATCGGCTTCCGCGATTGGTGGAGCGCCTATTCTTCTTTCTTCGGCCGCTTCGAGATCAAGGGCTTCTGGCGCGCCTGCAATGAATTGGCCTGCGAGGGACTGACCTTGAGTGTGGACGGTTTGCTGGTCGTGCTCGCCTTCGCCCTCCCCGCCTTCGAGGTCGCCCAAGGCAAGATCAACCTCTCCGACGAATACAGCGTCACCTTCCTTGACCGCTATGGCAACGAGATCGGAAAACGCGGCCTCCTGCGCGACGACTCCGTGCCCCTCGAGGAAATTCCGGATCATATGATCAAGGCGACGCTGGCCACCGAGGACCGGCGCTTCTTCGACCATTTCGGCATCGACGTCATGGGTACGTTCCGTGCGCTTGCCGAAAACGCCCGCGCCGATCAGGTGGTGCAGGGCGGTAGCTCGCTCACCCAGCAGCTCGCCAAGAACATGTTCCTGACGCCGGAGAAAGCGCTGTCGAGAAAGATCAAAGAAGCGTTCATCGCCGTCTATCTCGAGAACCACTACACCAAGCCCGAAATCCTCAAGCTCTATTTCGACCGTGCCTATCTCGGCGGCGGCTCTTACGGCGTCGAAGCCGCGGCACATTACTATTTCGGCAAGTCCATTCGCGAGGTGACACTGGCCGAGTCCGCCATGCTCGCCGGCATGTTCAAGGCGCCAACCCGCTATGCACCCCATGTCAACCTCGCCGCCTCCCGCGCCCGCGCCAACGAAGTGCTGACCAACATGGTCGAGGCAGGCTATTTGAGCGAGGGTCAAGTTTACGGCGCCCGGCTGAACCCGGCCCGGATCGTCGAGCGCGGCGATTCCAACACACCGGATTACTTCCTAGATTGGGCGTTCGAGGAGGTGCAGCGCCTCATGGCCGGCAAGCCCAACCACATCGTCGTGGCCCGGACGACGGTCGACCTTGGCCTGCAAAAGTCCGCCGACGACGCACTTGAGGGTACGGTCAACAAGTATGGCCGCTCGCGCAACTTCAATAACGGCGCCCTGGTCTCGATGGAGACCGACGGCGCGGTGCGCGCCATGGTCGGCGGCAAGGACTATGGCCAAAGCCAGTTCAACCGGGCGGCCCACGCCTATCGCCAGCCGGGTTCTTCGTTCAAGCCTTACGTCTATCTGACAGCGCTCCAGCATGGCTTCACGCCCAACACGGTGGTCAGTGACGGCTATGTCAGCTGCGGCCGCTGGTCACCAAAAAACTACTCTGGCGGGTTCCGGGGACGCATGACCGTCAGAACGGCGCTAGCGAAGTCGATCAATACCGTTGCTGTGAAGCTGTCCCTTCAAGCCGGCCGCGAGAATGTGCTCGCCGACTTGGAGAAGATCGGTATCAGGCACCTGAAGAAGACGTGCTCGCTCGCGCTCGGTGACAACGGCGTGACGCCGCTCGAGCATGTCGGTGGCCATGCCGTATTTGCATCCGGCGGCATTGAGGTCCGGCCCTATGCTATCGAGGAGATCCGGACCATTCCAGGAGAGCTCCTTTACAATCACGATCGTGACGAGCCGCCACGCAAGCGGATCTTCGAGCAAAAGGTCGTCGAGCAGCTCAATTCCATGATGCGTTCGGTCGTGACCGATGGAACCGGGAGGCGGTCGCAGCTCGACTACACCAACAACGCGGGTAAGACGGGAACGAGCTCTGCCTATCGTGACGCTTGGTTCATGGGCTACACCGGCCAATACGTGACCGGTGTATGGCTGGGGAACGATGACTTCACACCCATGGCCCGTGTGACCGGCGGTAGTTTCCCGGCGGAAGCCTGGAAGACCTACATGGAGGCGGCCCATGATACGGACAACATCCCGGTGATCCCAGGTGTCGAGCCGCATCCGCGCCAGGTCGCCGAGCAGCAAAGGATCGCCGCCATCATGTCGCAAAGCGCCACGGCCGAGTTGCCGGTGCCTCCGCCGGCCGAGA
>NZ_JBPPND010000199.1:0-2299 GCF_051306395.1 Methyloceanibacter sp. | reverse complement strand
GCTCAAGTAGGCCCTCGTGCTCAAGTAGGCCGAAGGCCGGTAGCACACAAAGAAGGCCGGTAGCGCAAACAAAAGAGGAAGCTCGCGCGAGCCACGCGGCGGGACGATGAAGCACGACAATCCTGTCTCTGAAAGGATAGTATTTGCCGCCAATTGAGTAGGGGGAGGACCGGAATGAGTCTCGTCGCGATCTATTTGTGCTTGGCCGGAGCGGTTATTGCCGAAACCGTGGCCACCATCGCGCTCGCCGCATCGGAGAGCCTGACCAAGCTGGTCCCCAGCGTCATCTCGGTCATCGGCTTCGTCGCCGCGTTCTGGCTTTTGTCCTTCCCGCTTCGCGTGATGCCGGCGGGCCTCGTCTACGCGCTCTGGTCGGGATTGGGGATCGTCCTGATCACGGCCGTGGCCTGGTTCTGGTCCAAGCAGACGCTGGATACGCCGGCGCTCATCGGCCTGGCCTTCATTGCGATCGGCGTGGTCGTCATGAATGCCTTCTCGAAATCCATGATCCAATAAGGTGGCGGGTGTGAGGAGAATGACAATGACCATGATGAACAAAGCAATGTCGCTCACCGGCCTCGGCATCGCCGGTCTGCTGGCGGCCCCGGTTCTGGCGGAAGAGCCGATCGCCACGGCGACGTTTGTCTGCGAGGCTGATAAGTCGATCGTGGCAAAGTTCTACCCGGACGAGGTGGCGCTCACGCTCAAGGACGGGCGGAGCTTGGCGCTGCCGCAAGTCATCTCCGGCTCCGGCGCGCGCTACGCCAACGCGGACGAGAGCGTCGTGTTCTGGAACAAGGGAAACACGGCCTTCCTCACGGAAGGCTCCGACGACAACATCACCTATAAGGATTGCATCGCCGATTGACGGCCACCACGGGAGAGCGCAGGCAAAAGGCTATTGGGCCGGCGCGTCGGCGGGCTTGAGGAAGCGGTTGTAGATCCAGCCGGTGGTCCCGCTCTTGGGATCGTTGACCTGGATCCAGTTCTTGTCCCGGCCTGTCACGCGCACCTTGAGGCCGCCTTGGGCGACGTTCACCGTTTCCGATTTCTGCTCGGCGCGGGCGTGCATGTCGACAGCGGTCTTGATCTCCATCCACTCTTCGGTCGCTTGCGGCGCGTCGGCCGGCGATCCTAAGGCCATCGCGCCGTCATAAGGCTTCGTCTCGTGCGGCGGCGCGACGGCGACGGTCTTGACGGTGTTCACCTTCACGTCAGGCTCGCTCGCCGCCGAGGAGAATGTCTCCTGCTGCGCGACGGGCTCGGACTCCGCGACGGAGCCCTTCAACTCGGCGGAGGCGGACGCGGTCTCTGCCGCTGGCGCGGGCACTTCGGCCGGTGCAATCTCATTAGCGGTTGCGCCGGTCGCCCGTTCCATCCGTGCGCTCTCAACCTGCGGCGCAGGCTCGACGGGGTCGGCTATGGCGACTTGAGGCGGCGTTATGCTCAGCTCAGTCGTCGACTGGGCCAGCACGGTGCCGTCGCCTGTGATGAGTTCGACGCGCATGTTCGCCGCGCCGCCCTGCGCGGGCAATTGCATCTGCAAGCCGGCGATCTCGTCGGGGCGCAGGCTCCAGCCGGTCTCGCCGTAGGGGCGGCCTTGGGAGAACGACGCGCCTTGGGGCAGCGCGCTGACGGCGACGAGGCTGCGCTCTGGAAGTGCCTCGGCCTTGTCGATGGCGATGGGGAAGGCGATCGTCGTGCCGGCATCGGCCTCGAGGCGACCGGGTGATGAGAGCGCGACATCCGGGACGCTCGCCTCTTGCTCCGGCTCGGCCACGGTGGCCGCGGGGGACGCGCTCGTCACGGTTAGCTCCTGGACTGGCTCCTTGTCTCGCGGTGTCGTGTCCTGCCACCACAGGAAGAAAAGAAACGACAGCGGCACGACGGCGAGACCGACCAGTCCTGGGATCAGCGTGCCGATGGGCAGGCCGAGCTCTTTGAGGCGAGGGACACCGAAACGCGCCTGCGCTGCCACGTGCGCCGGTCCGTTTGCCGGCCGCGGCGGGGCAACGTCTTGTCTTGGCTGGGCGACGCTCGGGGGCGGCGAAGCGGCAGGCGCCCGGCCAGTCCCGGCGCTCGGCGGCTCGCTGAAGCGCTCAACCAGCGTCGCAATGTTGGGGCCCCAAGCCGTTGATTCGTCGGCGGGAACCCCAGATTCCTCAAAAGGCGCTTCCGGCTCCTCGAGAGGCTGAAACGCGAAATCGGATTTCCAGGCGGGCGAGTGCTGCATGGGACTCTCCGGGGGCACTCTCAAAGCGTGCCATTTCAATCACTGTCAAGCGGAATGCTTAACCCT
>NZ_JBPPND010000198.1:0-6755 GCF_051306395.1 Methyloceanibacter sp. | reverse complement strand
GCACGGTCACCGCGTCATGGTCCGGATGCCAGCAGTCGAAATCGGTGACCATGGCGACCGTCGCGTAGCAAAGCTCCGCCTCGCGGGCGAGCTTGGCCTCCGGCAAATTGGTCATGCCGACGACCGAGTAGCCCAGCCCCTTGTAAGTCAGGCTTTCGGCGAGCGTCGAGAATTGCGGCCCCTCCATGCACACATATGTGCCGTCGCGCGCGACCCGGATGCTTTCGGCTTCCGCGGCTTCGGCGATGCGCATGCGCAATCGCGGCGCCGTCGGATGCGCCATGGAGACATGGGCAACGCAGCCTGTTCCGAAGAACGAGGTCGCCCGGTTATGCGTGCGGTCCACGAACTGATCGACGATGACGAATGTGCCCGGCGGCAGCTCTTCCTTGTAGGAGCCGCATGCCGACAGCGAAATGAGATCGGTCACGCCGGAGCGCTTCATCACATCGATATTGGCGCGGTAGTTGATGTCAGTCGGCGACAGCCTATGACCCTTGTCGTGGCGCGACATAAACACGATCGGGAGGCCCTCGATATCGCCGATCCGGACCGCCGCGGACGGCGCGCCCCACGGGCTCGCGATATGTTCCTCGCGCACGTTTTGCAGTCCGGGCAGATCGTAAAGCCCGGAGCCGCCGATAATGCCGAGCACCGCTTTCGTCATGAGATCCCCTTGGCGGCGGTCACTCGCCGAATGCATGTAGACCACGGCCCAAACATGACTACCACGGCCGTCGTCGCCCGGCGTGAAGCCTTCGGCGCGCGTATTGAGAAGCCAGAGCGGCCCTTGCTGGCCGAGCCCAAGCGGTACGCCGTCGGCCTCAAGCGCCAGAATGTAGTCGGAGCCATCGATGTCTTCCGGCAGCAGGTAGCCGGTATAGCCATCCGCCGCAACGAATGTCGTTTTCACCTTTGCCGCCTCGATGAAACCCAACACCTCGCTCAGAAGCGGCCCGGTAAAGGTGGCCTCTTTCTCCAGCTCGATGGGCTTGGCTTTGACCGTGCCTTGCGGCAGCGCCTCCAGCATGGCGCGGTCGAATTCGAACCCGTGCTTGAACTTGACCTTCAGCACGGCCAACAGACTGTCCTGTTTGGCGTCGAGCGGGCCGCGATTTGGCTTGCCGACAAACCCGCCCACGGTGAGCACCACCATATCTTTCGGCGTGGTCGCGCCGTCCGCGGCGAACGCGCGAAAGCTTACGAGCGCAATCAGGAAAAAGATGAGCACCCGCGCCATGGCAGATCTCAAGTTGCGTCGGCGTGGTCGCGGCGATGGAGCCGTGCCCACACGGCACGCTTGGAAAGATACATGATCACCGCGAACACGAGCAGGAAGATCATGATCCGTGCGCCGAGCTTATACCGTTCCTCGAGCTTGGGCTCCGCCGCCCACATGAGGAAGGCCGACACATCCTTCGCGTAATTGTCGACCGTGGGCTTGGTGCCGTCGGTGTAGGGGATGACCCCGTCCACTAATGGATTGGGCATGGCGATCTGATGCCCCGGGAAGGCCTTGTTGTATTGCATGCCCTGGGTCATCTCGAAGCCGGCGGGCGGCGGTACATAACCCGTGAGCAGGGCATAGATATAGTCGGGCCCGCCGGGGCGCGCCTTGGCCATGACCGAAAGATCCGGCGGCAACGCCCCGTTGTTGGCAGCACGCGCCGCAGCGTCGTTCGGGTAAGGCGAGCGGAACCGGTCGGACGGGCGCCCCGGGCGCTGGAACATCTGGCCCTTGTCGTCAGGACCGTCGGTGATCTGCGCCTGGGAGGCGAGAACCTCGACCGCCTTCTCCGAAAACTCCGGTCCACCCGGCTCGCCGAGATTGCGGTAGGACAAAAGCCGCATCGAATGGCAGTTCGCGCAGATGTCCTTGTAGACGCGGTAGCCGCGCTGGAGCTGCGCCCGATCGTAGTGGCCGAAGGGCGGCGCAAAGGACCATTCCTGCGCCTCGATCTCGGGGCCATGACCGTTTCCGGCGTCCTCGGCGAACGCGGCGCCGGGAACAACGAGCGCGGCCAGAAGCGCGGCGGCAAACGTCGAAAGGTGCCGCATCACGCCACCCCCTCGCCCGCGGCCGTGCGCGGCGGCGGCGTCTCCGCCGGCCGTTTGCTCTCGGGTCCCAAGACCGACTGCGTGATACTGCCGGGCAGCTTTTTGGGCCGCTCGATCAGGCCGACGATCGGCATGATGATCAGGAAGAAGGCGAAGTAGTAGAAGGTGCACAGTCGCCCGAAGAACAAATACCAGCCTTCAGGGGCCTGCGCGCCGAGATAGCCGAGCGCCAGGCAGTTGATGACGAACAGCCAGAAGAACCACTTGTAGATCGGCCGGTAGCTCGTCGAGCGGATGCGCGACGTGTCGAGCCACGGCACGAAGAACAGGACGCCAATACCGCCGATCAAGCCAATGACACCCAACAGCTTATCCGGAATGGCGCGCAGGATCGCGTAGAACGGCAGGAAGTACCACTCAGGCACGATGTGCGGCGGCGTCTGCAAAGGATTGGCCTCGATATAGTTGTCCGGATGACCGAGAAAGTTCGGGGCATAGAACAGAAGCACACCGAACAGGATCAGGAACATCACCAGAGCGAAGCCGTCCTTGATCGTGTAGTACGGGTGGAACGGCACCGTGTCCTTTGGCGTCTTCACGTCGACGCCCGTGGGGTTGTTGTTCCCCGGAATGTGCAGCGCCCAAATGTGCAGAATAACCACGCCCGCGATGATGAACGGGAACAGGTAGTGGAGCGCGAAAAGCCGGTTCAACGTCGGCGCGCCGACCGAGAATCCGCCCCAGATCCACTGCACCAGCGTGGTGCCCAACCCCGGGATCAGAGTATCAAGCGATGAGAACAGATTGGTGATCACGGTCACCGCCCAGAAGCTCATCTGCCCCCACACCAGCGAATAGCCCATGAAGGCGGTGGCGATCATCAACAGCAGGATCAGCACGCCCAAGATCCACAAAATCTCGCGCGGCGCTTTGTAAGAACCGTAATAAAGCCCGCGAAACGTATGGACGTAGGCCGCGAGGAAAAACATGGATGCGCCGACCGCGTGCGCGTAGCGCAGCAGCCAGCCCCAGTTCACGTCGCGCATGATCTTCTCGACGGAGTCGAACGCGCCCTCGGGCGTCGGCACGTAGTGCATGGCGAGCACGATGCCGGTGACGATCTGCACCGCCAGCATGAAGGAGAGGATGCCGCCGAAGGTCCACCAGTAGTTCAGGTTGCGCGGCGTCGGGAAAACCATGAACTGGTCATGCATCATCCGCGGCACCGGCAACCGCGAATCGAACCATCGCTCGATGCCGGTCGATGGCTTGTAGGTAGAAGGATGCGCCATGGTCCCGGCCTAACCGATCGTGATTTTGGTGTCTGAGGTGAAGGTGTAAGGCGGGATGTACATGTTCTCCGGCGCGGGCCCGACGCGCACCCGGCCCGCCGTGTCGTACTGCGACCCGTGGCACGGACAGAACCAGCCGCCATAGTCGCCCTTGTATTGGCCGGGCGCCTGGCCCTGGGGAATGCAGCCGAGATGGGTGCAGATGCCGATCATCACCAGCCACGGCTCGCGCTCGGGCGCGGCGCGGTTGTCGTCGGTGGCAGGCGCGTCGTCCGGCAGATTGGCATTGCGCGCCAGCGGATCGATCAGGTCGTCGACTTTGACGCCGGTCGCCGCCTCGACCTCCTTCGCCGTGCGGTGGCGAATGAAGATAGGCTTGCCGCGCCACATCACCGTGATGGCCTGGCCCTCCTCGATGGGCGCGAGGTCCACATCGGTGCTGGATAGCGACAAGGTCGAGGCGTCCGGGTTCATCTGATCGAGCAGCGGCCACAACATGGCCGCGCCGCCGATCGCGGCGAAGCCGCCGGCGCCGATCAGGATCACATCGCGGCGCGACGGATCGTCATCTTCAAGAAGGGAAGGGTCGGTGGACGTATCGGGATTGGCCACGGGCCAAGAGCTCCTGACGATTTAAGGAGCCGAAGAGAGCAACAGCCCAGCCTCTCGGCCCTCTTAGCCGGCAACGACGCGCCGAACTTCTGTTATTGCCTCTCGTAGTGCCGTTGACCGGCACGATTGGTGCCGGTTTTTCTGGCACTGCTTCTCCAGGTTGTCCAGAGCCCGCAAGATGGTCAAATTGGCGCAGAAGGGACCTGATCGAGATCAAAGTTTGGGCACGCTGCCTCATATGCCATGCCCAGGCGGCACGCCCTGTGACAGGATCCACTCGCGGAACGGTAGAACAGTAAGCCAATGCAACAGGAAGACGTCAAAGAGTCGAAAATGAATGACGCGTTCGAGACGAGCAAGGACCGCGCGCAAACCTGGTTCGAGACCTTGCGCGACCGGATGCTTGTGGCCCTCGAGGCACTCGAAGACTCAGCAGAGGGAGCGCCCGGCTGCGAGGGCAAGGAGGCCGGCCGCTTTACCCGGAAAGTCTGGACCCGCGAGGAAGGCGGCGGCGGCGGGGTGATGTCTTTGATGTCCGGCCGCGTCTTCGAGAAGGCCGGCTGTCACACCTCGACCGTCCATGGCGAATTTCCGAAGGAGTTCGCCAAGCAGATCCCCGGCGCCGAGGAGGACCCGCGCTTCTGGGCCTCCGGCATGTCGTTCATCGCGCACCCAACGAACCCCAACGCGCCCACCGGCCACATGAACACCCGCATGGTGGTGACCTCGAAGGGCTGGTTCGGCGGCGGCGGCGACCTCACCCCGGTGATCAATCGAAGGCGGACCCAAGACGATCAAGACTCGAAGGATTTCCATGCCGCGATGAAGGCCGCCTGCGAGGGCCAGGCGTCCGCCGACTATCAGCGCTTCAAGGACTGGTGCGACGAGTATTTCTACCTCGCGCACCGAAAGGAGCCGCGCGGCATCGGCGGCATCTTCTACGACTATCTCGACTCAAGCGACTGGGAGGCGGACTTCGCCTTCACGCAGGAAGTCGGCAAGCGCTTCGTCGAAATCTATCCGGAGATCGTGAAGCGCAATATCGCGCTCGGCTGGACGGACGCAGACCGCGAGGAGCAGCTCATCAGGCGAGGCCGCTATGTGGAATACAACCTGCTCTACGACCGGGGCACCATTTTCGGGCTGAAAACCGGCGGCAATGTCGAGGCGATCCTCTCCTCCTTGCCGCCGCTGGTCAGGTGGCCATAAGGGCCCCTATCCCCGGATCCCGGCATACATCAAAGGCGGGGTGATGGAGGTGGTGGCACCGGCTTCGATGGCGGCGGCGCTGCTGAGCTCCAAGCCTGCGAACGGGGTGTCTTGGGCGAGGCGCGCGAAGAGCATGGCGAGCGCCGTAAGCACCAGAACTGCAACGATTTTCCACATATCCGCTTCCCTTCCTTCGGCCCCGGAAGCGCGTGCTCCGCGCTCACCTGTGTGAAGGTTTAGGGTTTGGCGGCTGAACCCAGTCTGAGGCGGTCGTTCATCTGGCGTTTAGATTCCGGATCGGCCCCGAACTTCCCACTTGCCAAGGAGTTCGGCATCGCTCATCCTCTTGGCCACCGGGCGCCCACGGCTTTGGGCGCGGACTTGGACGACGGCAAAGTGACTAGCGGCGCAACAGCTCGACCCTTTCCTGACATCTCAAGACGTCGAAGGCCCCTCTCTGTCGAGGCGGGTCGGCGGCCCGTTGTGTGAAACTTTTGAAACGGGAAAGGATTCCCTGACATGTCTCGTGTGAACGGCACCGTGAAATTCTTCAACCATACGCGCGGCTTCGGCTTTATTCAGCCGGAAGACGGCGGCAAGGACGTCTTCGTGCATGCCTCGGCGCTCGAGCGCTCCGGCATTCCGCCCCTAAACGAGGGCGACAAAGTCTCTTTCGAGATCGAGGACGACCGTCGCGGTCGCGGCAAGCAAGCAGCCAACGTGCAGCTCGCCTAAGCAAGCGCGAAAAATCTGACCCTTTTGAACCGCCGGGCCCCGCCCGGCGGTTTTTTCATGCGCTGGAAGGAACTTAAGAGCCGGGCGCCGTTCAGGCCCGGTTCATCTTATTGGCCCTAAATTGCCTTAAAGCGGGGGCAAAAACTCGCTTCACCCTATCCCTGGGGGAACCCTCCACTCCGCAAGACGCCTCCCAGCATCTTGCGCTTAAGGAACGCGAACAATGGGTAAGACAACCTTCACAGCACTGATTGCTGCGTTTGTCGGGGTCATGGCCCTGACACTGTCCGTCCCGGCGGAAGCCGGCCGCGGGCACGGAAATGGCTGGAAAGGTAGCGGCAACCGCTACGTCCAGAACAACTATTACGGCCGCGGTGGCGGCTACTATGGCCGCCGTGGCGGTGACAATTGGAATGCCGTGGGCGCAGGCCTGCTCGGCTTCGGCGTCGGCGCCATCGTCGGCAGCGCGCTAACCCCGCGCGAGGTCTATGTGGTGCCCCCGCCTCCGCCGCCCCGGCCGGTCTACACGAACGCCGGCTACGGGCCGCCGGCCTGGACGCCGGACTGGTACACGTACTGCTATTCGCGCTACCGGAGCTTCAATCCGAACTCCGGGACCTTCGTCGGCTATGACGGCTACGAACACTTCTGCCGCTAAGCCACGAAGCTGAGTGAGACGTTGCGGCCCGTCGGATTTGCGTCCGGCGGGCCGTTGCTTTTGCACCACACTCGTCTTCGATCCGGGCGTTTTGCCCAGCCCGCCCGCGCCGTGCGGATTCCGCTAACCAACGGCTTTCACAAGGTATTTACCCCTGCGTCAACTGGGCCCGCCCTGTGCCCCCATTGTGC
>NZ_JBPPND010000197.1:0-19748 GCF_051306395.1 Methyloceanibacter sp. | reverse complement strand
CTTGTCCAGCCCTTCATCGAATTCGCCTTCATGCGCCGGGCGCTGGTGGGCTCGCTCGCCATCTCTCTGACGGCGCCGCCCATCGGCGTGTTTCTCGTATTGCGGCGCATGAGCCTGATGGGCGACGCCATGGGGCACGCGATCCTGCCAGGCGCGGCGATCGGCTATCTGCTCGCCGGGCTGTCGCTGCTCGCCATGAGCCTCGGGGGATTTGCCGCGGGGCTGGCGGTGGCGCTCGCCGCGGGGCTCGTGGCGCGCTCCACGGTCATCCGCGAGGATGCGAGCCTTGCCGGCTTCTATCTCGTGTCCTTGGCGCTGGGCGTGATGCTGGTGTCGATGCGCGGCAGCAGCGTCGATCTGTTGCATGTGCTGTTCGGAACGGTGCTGGCGCTGGACGACGGCGCGCTCCTTCTCATTGCCAGCATCGCTACGGTGTCCATGGTGACGCTCGCGATGATCTACCGCCCGCTGGTCATGGAGTGTTTCGACCCGCAGTTCCTGCGCTCGGTTAGCCCCTTGAGCTCACCCACCCATCTTCTGTTCCTGGTGCTCGTGGTGCTCAATCTCGTGGCGGGCTTTCAGGCGCTCGGCACGCTGATGGCGGTCGGCATCATGCTGCTGCCGGCCGTTGCCGCGCGCTTCTGGGCCGAGGATGTCGGCGGCATGATCGGCGTCGCCATCGCTTCAGCCTTTGCCTCGAGCCTCATCGGCCTGCTCGTGTCTTATTACGTCAACGTGCCCACCGGCCCCGCCGTTATTCTCGCCTGCGGGGCGTTCTATCTCATCTCGATGCTTGTCGGTGTCCGGGGCGGTGTCCTCTGGGGGCTAATGCCGCGCAAGCATCTGGAAGCTTGATCCCTACACACAAGGAGTCGCGTCATGTTCAATCGCCTCACTGCTCTCATTGCCATTGCATTCGTCGCGTTCGGCGTTTCAAGCGCCGCGCAAGCGGCCGATCAGGCCGCCAACGACAAGCTCAAAGCCGTCGCCTCGTTCAGCATTCTTGGCGACATGGTGAAAAACGTCGGCGGCGACCGCGTCGAGGTTGAGATGCTGGTCGGGCCGAACGGCGATGCGCATGTGTTCAGTCCCACCCCGGCGGATGCCAAGATGCTCGCCGATGCCGACATCTTCTTCGTCAACGGGCTCGGCTTTGAAGGCTGGATGGAGCGGCTCGAGAAGGCATCCGGGTTCACCGGCGCGTTGGTCGTGACGAGCGGCGGCGTCATGCCCATCGTCATGAAGGGCGGCCACCACCATCGCGGTGCGGAGGACGAGGACGATCACCACGAGCACGCCAAGGACGATCACGACGAAGACCATGACGACCACGCCAAGGGCGAAGAGGGCGATCACCACGAAGAGCATGCTGAAGCAAAAGATCACGATGCGCATGGTGGCGACGCCACCGATCCACACGCGTGGCAAAACCTCTTCAATGGCAAGATCTATGTGGCAAATATCCGTGACGCACTGATCGCCGCCGATCCCGAGGGCAAGGAGACCTACGAGGCAAACGCCGCCAAATATCTCGCGGCCATCGAGGCGGAAGACGAGGCGGTGCGGGCGGCTATCGCCAAGCTGCCGGAGGCGCGGCGCAAGATCATCACCAGCCACGATGCCTTCGGCTATTTCGGCAACGCCTACGGGCTCGAGATCATTGCGCCGGAAGGGGTGAGCACCGAGAGCGAGGCCTCGGCGCAGGATATGGCTAAGATCATCCGCCAAATCCGCGAAGAGCATATCCCGGCCGTGTTCCTGGAGAACGTCACCGACCGGCGGCTGCTCGACCAGATCGTTTCCGAGACCGGCGCCAAGATCGGCGGCGTGCTCTATTCGGACGCGCTGTCGGACAAGGACGGCCCGGCGCCGACCTATCTCGACATGTTCCGCCACAATGTCGGGACGCTGACGGCGGCGCTGTCGAGCTAGCGCCGCCACGATTGCTGAATTGGTCTAGGCTGAGCTGTGGATGGCCACCCGGGTCCGGCTTCGCCGGCCCGGGCGCAGGCTCAAGACAAGCCCGGCCATGACGGAGCCTTGAGGGTGTGGGCGAATAGAAAATGGCTGTTGCTGCTGCTTGCGGCGCTCGGCGGCGTCATCGTCTTCTCCACGCTCGCGCCCAAAGGGTGGCCGGTCCGGCTCGGGCTCCACTGGCTGATCGAGCATTTCCTCGCCTTCTTCACGCTGGCCCTGCTCGTCTGCCTCGCCTACCCCCGGCCCATGGTCGTGGCGGCGGTGCTGCTTCCCCTCGCGGTGGGGCTTGAGGCGGCGCAAGCGCTCACCCCCGACCGCACGGCGGATGCGGCCACGGCGCTGATCGCCGCCGCCGCGGTGGCCTGCGGGGCGCTTCTGGCCGATGGCGTCTTCGCTGTGCGAAAAAGGCGCGGGAAAGGGTGATTTCCGGCCCCTGGCGCGCCTGTAACAAATGTGATGTATCCTGGCCCCATGGAGATAAGCGCGCGCAAGCGCACCATACCGGTCAGGATCGGCGGCGTGACCATGGGCGGCGGCGCCCCCATCGTCGTCCAATCCATGACCAATACGGACACGGCGGACGTGGCGTCCACAGTCGCGCAAGTGGCCGCGCTGGCGCGTGCCGGCTCGGAGCTTGTGCGCATCACCGTGGATCGGGCGGAAGCCGCCGCGGCCGTACCGCAAATCCGCGAGCGGCTGGACGTCATGGGCGCCGACGTGCCGCTGATCGGCGACTTCCACTACAACGGGCACACGCTTCTGGCCGACCATCCGGCCTGCGCGGCCGCGCTCGCCAAATACCGCATCAATCCCGGCAATGTCGGCTTCAAGGATAAGCGGGATAAGCAATTTTCGCAGATCATCGAGATTGCGCTTCGCCACGACAAGCCGGTGCGCATCGGGGTCAACTGGGGCAGCCTGGACCAGGACTTGCTGACGCGGCTGATGGACGAGAACGCCGCAAGCGCCTCACCGAAGGACGCGCGCGAGGTGATGCACGAAGCCATCGTGCAGTCGGCGCTGCTCAGCGCGGAACGAGCGCAAGAGCTTGGGCTAGGCGCGGATAGGATCGTGCTCTCCGCCAAGGTCTCCGCCGTGCAGGACCTCATCGCCGTCTATGCCATGCTGGCCGCGCGCTCGGACCTGGCGCTGCATTTGGGTCTCACCGAAGCCGGCATGGGCTCGAAGGGCATCGTCGCCTCGTCGGCGGCGTTGTCGGTGCTGCTTCAGCAGGGCATCGGCGATACGATCCGTATCTCGCTGACGCCGGAGCCCAATGGGGATCGCACGCTCGAGGTGAAGGTGGCGCAAGAGCTCCTGCAAAGTATGGGCTTCCGCGCTTTCGTGCCATTGGTCGCCGCGTGCCCCGGCTGCGGGCGGACCACCTCCACCACGTTCCAGGAGCTTGCGCGCGACATCCAGGACTTCATCCGCGATCAGATGCCGGAATGGAAGCGGCGCTATCCGGGCGTGGAAAATCTCAACGTCGCGGTGATGGGCTGCATCGTCAACGGGCCGGGCGAATCAAAGCATGCCGATATCGGCATCTCGCTACCCGGCACCGGCGAGTCACCGGCAGCGCCTGTCTTCGTCGATGGCAAGAAGGTCACCACCTTGCGGGGCCCTAGCGCCTCGGCGGAATTCAAGCAGATGGTGCTCGACTATATCGAGCGCCGCTACGGGCAGGGCGCAATCGGCCGTACCGCGGCAGAATAGCTGCGCCTACTTGATCGAGATCGCGTCGCCCGCGATCGAGACCGTCAGCGCGATCATCGTCACGTTGAACACGAAGGCCACGAGCCCATGCGCCGTCACGGTGTTGCGGATGGCGCGCGAGGTCACCGCCACGTCCGATACGGCCGTCGAGGTGCCGATGACGAAGGCGAAATAGATGAAATCCCAATAGTTCGGGCTGCCGCCGCCCGGGAAGCGCATGCCGCCGCCCTGGCCGCGATGCTCCGCGTAATATTCGTGGGCGTAGTGCAGCGCGAACATCGTGTGGATGAACAGCCATGAGAGCAGCGTGGTGAGGAACAGCAACGCGAAAATGCCGGGCTCGATGGTCTCGGTCTCCGATGCCGTGCGTAACCAGAAGACGATCGCACCTAAGCTCGCCATCCCGGCCGTCACGGTGAGGACGGGGATGGCGATGCGCCCTTCGTCCTGAAGCGGCGATTCCCGCCGGACCCGGTCCGGATCCGAGCGGAGGATCATGACGATCACCAGTACGAGATACAGCGCCACGCCGGAGTCGAAGCCGATCAAGAGCCGGGATGTCAGCCAGTAC
This sequence comes from Methyloceanibacter sp., assembly GCF_051306395.1. Taxonomy (GTDB): domain Bacteria; phylum Pseudomonadota; class Alphaproteobacteria; order Rhizobiales; family Methyloligellaceae; genus Methyloceanibacter. Next base: position 15,484 of record NZ_JBPPND010000197.1, on the reverse strand, counting down.
TTCTCCCCCGGGAAAAGGACCACGAGCGCCACGCCGAGCATCGTTGCGAACAGTAACCGCCAGCGCGCCTGGAGAAAGCGCGAGACGCGCGTATTCCGAAAGCGGTGCAAGAGCTTCGGTGGCGTGGCCATGGGCCATTCGATCCGGATTCGCCGGTTCTCTCAAGCGCGCCGTTCAGCCACGAAGCGGGCCGCCTCGATCAGCCTGGCGGCCTTGCCGCCGAAGGGCTTGAGCGCATCCTCTGCTTGCGTGACGAGTCCGGCGAGTTTGCCCTTGGCGCCCTCGATGCCAAGCAGCGCGACGAGTGTCGCCTTGCCGCGATCCGCGTCCTTGGCCGCCGCCTTGCCCATGGCTTCAGCGTCGCCCTGCGCATCCAGCAGATCGTCGGCAAGCTGGAACGCCTGGCCGAAGGCGCTCGCATAGCTCTTCAGTGCATCGCGGCCCCGCTGGTCCGCCCTTCCGAGCACCGCGCCCGCCTCGCAGGCGAAGCGGAACAGCGCGCCGGTCTTCAGGGCCTGCATGGCCGCGGTCTCTTCCGGCGAGAAGGGCCGCCGCTCGGCCGAGAGGTCGAGCGCCTGACCGAGCGCCATGCCCCGCCAGCCGCTGGCCTTCGCCAGCAGATGGAGAAGGTCGGCGCGGATGGCGGGATCTTCGCGAGTCTCGGGCGCGCTGATGATCTCGAAGGCGAGCGTGAGAAGCGAGTCGCCGGCAAGGATGGCGGTCGCCTCGTCGAAGGCGACGTGAAGGGTAGGGCGTCCGCGCCGGACCGCGTCGTCGTCCATTGCGGGCAAGTCGTCATGGACCAGTGAGTAGCAATGGACACATTCGAGCGCGCAGGCCGCGTCGAGGGCCTGCTCTTCAGGCACGTCGAAGAGGCGCGCTGATTGGATCAGGAGAAACGGCCGCAGGCGCTTGCCGCCGCCAAGGGCCGCGTAGCGCATGGCTTCTCCAAGCTCGGCGCCGCCCGGCGGCGTGGTCTCTCCTGCGGCAAGCAGCTCGCCGAGGCGCTGCTCCACTGTCCAGGCTGTGCGCTCGAGTTCTGCGAGGAAGGTCATCTTGGGCAAAACGAATAGCGGAGGCGGCGCATCGCGGCAAATTGATCGCGCGGCGTTCGGGCTGTAGAACCCGATTCTATGGCGGCGGCGGCAGTTCAGAAAAAGCGCAAGAGGCGAGGGGCCGGAAGCCGTTTGCGGCATCCTTGGCTGCGGCGCATCGCGCTGGCGCTGCTTGTTCTCGTCTGCGCGCTTATCGGCAGCATCGTGCTGTTCCGCTTCGTCAATCCACCCATCACCGCAGTGATGCTGGAGGAGAAGCTGATCGAGGGCCAGACCCTGAAGCGCCGTTGGGTGCCGCTCGAAGAGATCTCGCCCAATCTCCGCTTGGCGGTGATCGCAAGCGAGGACGGCAATTTCTGCAGGCATTGGGGCGTCGATTGGGCGGCGGTGCGGGAAGTGGTCAACCAAGCCAAGAGTCTTTCCGCTGTGCGCGGGGCGAGCACCATCCCCATGCAGGTCGCCAAGAATCTCTACCTTTGGGAGCACCGGAGCTATTTGCGCAAGGCGCTGGAGGTGCCGCTGGCTAATGCCTTGACCGTGATCTGGTCCAAGCCGCGCATGCTGGAGGTCTATCTCAATATTGCTCAATGGGGCCCGGGTCTGTTCGGGGCGGAGGCGGCGAGCCGGCGCTACTTCGGAAAGCCGGCCTCGGCGCTCACGAAGCGCGAGGCGGTCTTGCTGGCCGCGTCGCTTCCCAACCCGCTCGACCGCAATCCGGCCAGACCAAGCCGGAAGCTCAACCTCATCGCTGACGCCGTGCAGCGGCGCCTGCCTTGGATCGCCAAGCGGGCCGATTGCGTCCTGAAGCCCTGAAAATGGCGGTTATCGGCTCTGGCCAGCGGCGCAGTTAGCCACTATAAGGGCGCCACGACACGCCCTGCGAAGCATGCGGGGCCGCTTAGAGGTTTTGAGAAATGGCTGTTCCCAAGAGAAAAGTGTCCGGCATGAAGCGGGGCAACCGACGGAGCCACGATGCGCTGCAAGCGCCGGCTTATGTCGAGGACAAGGACTCCGGCGAGCTTCGCCGGCCGCATCATATCGACCTGAAGTCGGGCCGCTACCGTGGCCGCCAGGTGATCGTCATCAAGGAAGAGGCCTAACCAAAGGGTCTTTCGACCTGATTTTGGCCGGTTTCATTGCCGCTCCGGACCTTCGCGTTCCGGAGCGCTTTTGCGTGCCTTGCGTTCACCAATTCCGTCAATCTCTTGTCAACCAATCTGCGTGAAAGCCCCCGCTTTCGGCGGCTCTGCCGGTATTCCTGGCCCGTGGAACCCTCCGCGGAAGGGGCAGCTTTCGGCTTTTTTTAAGCCTTATGGCCTAGGCTCCCGGCCAACAATCGAAGCGCCGAAAAGGCGCTCCCATGCGTGGGTCCATGGGTCAAAAGGGGGCGGTCAGTGAGTGCATCCTCGAATGAGTTCGCCGGCGGTGTCTATGTGCCGCGTCAGCGTGCCGCCAGCGTGGTCGACTTCGAGTCACGCGGCAGCGAGGTCCAGCCGATGCTCGAGCTCGATCAGGTGCTGGAGAGCATCCGGGCCACCGCCTACCGATGGGACTTCAATTCCGACACGATCGAATGGGCCGCCAATGCCAGCGCCGTGCTCGGCGGTGTCGATATCTCCAAGCTGCACAAGGGCCGCGCCTTCGCACTGCATATCGATCCGGAGCACGCGGGCGCGCGTTATGACGGCGTCACCGGAGGGCCGCATGCGGCCCCCGGGGCGGCGTTGCCCTATACGCTGCACTATCGCCTGCTGCCGGAGGGGCGCCGCGGCAAGTCTGCGCTCTGGGTCGAGGATCTGGGCGTCTGTTTCACCGATGCAGATGGCCGCCCGGTCCTGGCGCAGGGCACGCTTCGCGTTATCGACGACCGGCGTGAGAGGGACCGCGCCCATCTCGCCGGCGGCCAGGACGAACTGACCGGCTTGCTCAACCGGACGCAGCTCACCGCGGAACTCTCCAATCTTCTGTCAGACGCGGCCCGCTCGCCGATGAACGGCGCTTTTCTGCTGGCTGGCGTCAACGATCTCACGCTGATCAACGAGACCTACGGCTACGACGTGGGCGACGAACTCATCGCTATCGTCGGCCAGCGCCTCGGCCGCGTGGTGCGCGGCAAGGACTGTCTCGGCCGCTTCTCGTCGAACAAATTTGGCGTCGTGCTGCACGACTGCAACGCGGACGGCGTGGAAGCCATCGCGCGCCGCCTGATGGCCGTCATCGGCGACAGCATCGTCGACACCAGCGTTGGCGCCGTGGCGGCGACGGTTTCCGTCGGCGCCGTGCTGCTTCCCGAACACGCTTCGAGCGCGCAGAACGCCATGGGGCATGCGCTGCAGACTCTCGATGAGGCCCGCACCAGTCGCGGCGATCAGTTCTGCTGTTATGTCCCTTGCGAGCGTCAGGAGTCCGAGCGGCGGCGCAATGTCGGCATCGCCGACGACATCATCCGTGCGCTCAACGACCGACGCATGATGATCGCGCTTCAGCCCATCGTAACCTCGCGCAGCCACGAGCCGGAACTCTATGAGTGCTTGCTGCGCATGCGCCGGCTGGACGGTTCCGTGGTGAGCGCGAGCGAGTTCATCCACGTGGCCGAGCAATTCGGTCTTTCCAAGCTGATCGACTATCGCGTGCTGGAGCTCGCCGTGGATCTGCTGCGCGCGACGCCTAAGATCAAGCTGGCGCTCAACGTCTCGGCTACGACAGCCACCGACCCGCAATGGATGGCGGCTCTCGAAGGGTTTACGGGTAAGGACCGCACGCTGACCGAGCGGCTCACCATCGAGATCACCGAGACGGCGGCCATCTCCGATATCAAGGCGGCGACCAAGTTCGTGAGCACGCTAAAGGCGCTGGGCTGCCGGGTCGCGCTCGACGATTTCGGCGCCGGCTACACCTCGTTCCGCTCCCTGCGCGAGCTTGGCGTGGACATGGTCAAGATCGACGGCTCGTTCATCAAGAATCTCGGCACGGACGCGGAAGACGAGATGTTCGTGCGCACGCTTATCGATCTGGCGCGCAGCTTCGGCGTCGTCACGGTCGGAGAATGGGTGAGCGATGAGCGCACCGTGAAATTGCTCGAGAAAGCCGGCGTGGCCTACATGCAAGGTTATTTCTTTGGCGCGCCGGAGCTTCAGAGAGACGAGCCGGAGCTGAAACCGGCCAAGCCCGCGGGCTAGACCTCGCCGGTCAGGCGCGCGGCGAGTTTCGAGAGGACGGCGTCGTGCACGCCTTCCTCCTCCAGGTGCCGCACCGTGTTCAGCACATATTCGATATTGGCGCCGGCCTGTCCGCGGCAGGCGCGGACGATGCGCAACTGCTCGCCGAGCGAGAGCCTGCCGGCATATTGCGGGTGGGTCGGGTCGGCGAGATAGGTGAGCGCTTTCACCGTGCGGCCGGAGCCGTCCACCAGGCGCACATTGCGATAGGTTTCCACATAGACCGCGGTCACCTGCTCGCGTTCGCGCAAATAGGCGATCGTCTCGTCCTCCGCGCCCGGTGTGACGCGGAAAGCCACGCCCCTGCAAGCCCCGCCGCGGTCCAGCCCGAGCACCAAGCCCGGTTGCTCCTTGGTGCCGCGGTAGTACACGGAATAGACGCAGAGTGCGCGGTGCGCGCCTTTGAGCAAGCCAGGGGCTTGCGCCGCAAACGGAAATCCCGGCCGCCACATGAGCGAGCCGTAACCGAAAACCCAAAGCTCAGTCATTCTTGTCGCGCACGCTTTGCCTGCCCAAACGAGATTAGATTGCCGTCAGGCGCGGGCACAAGCAACACGCACCCTTGATGGCTTCGACTGCTCAGTGCTCGTGGCCGGAGGTGTGTTGCTCCGGATGGGCCACATAGTCGTCGTCCTCGGCGCTTTGTTGCAGCTCCACCACGGCCTGTGTTCCGTGGGCAAGCGGGGGGCTGGGCGTAAAGACCGTGCGCTCGGGCTCGGGCACGGGCTCAGCCAGCTTGATGCGGCCTAAGGTGTAGAGGGCCAGAGCCACGTGAATGCTGGCGATGAAGCCCAAGAGGCTCGTGATGCCCAACGCCGCGATGAGGAAGCTGGCCAAGAACGGTCCAACGATCGCGCCGAATCCGAAGACCATGAGCAAACGGCTGCTGACCTCCACCGAAGCTTCGGGGTCGGCGCGGTCGTTCACATGCGCGACGCAAAGCGGATAAAGAGAGAGGGCGAAAGCGCCAAACAGGGCCGTAAGACCTAGGAAGATTAAGTTTGAATCGCCGATTTCCAGCAAGAGCGACAGAGCGGCGGCGGCGGAGGCGAGACAGACCGCAGCAATCACCCAGCGACGATCCACATGATCGGAGAAACGCCCGATCGGCCACTGGCTCAGCGCTCCGCCGATCACCGCGGCGGACATGAACAGGCTGACGCCCAGGCTCGTGCCGCTCCACGCCTGCGCGAAAAGCGGCGCGAACGTCCAGAAGGCACCGTTGGCGAGGCCCACGGCGAGACAGCCAACAAGGCCAACCGGGGCCAAACGATAAAGCCCGACAAGGTTGATGCTCGTGACTTGGGGAATCGTGGGAACGGCGCCGGTCGTCAGCGTGACCGGTACGAGCGACAGGGAAATCGCGATGGCGACCACCGCAAAGAGTTGAAACGTCTCTAACGAGGGCACAGCAAACAGCAGCTGGCCACCGACGATGCCAAACCACGTGGCTGCCATGTATAGGCCGAAGACGTGACCGCGGGTCTGCGGTGTTGCTTGATTGTTGAGCCAGCTCTCCACGACGATGAGGAGGCCGGCGAGGCAGAGACCGACGATCGCCCTCAGGACGAGCCAAGGCAAAGGCGCGATAGCAAGCGCGTGTATCAAAGCCGCGCTCGAGGCGATAGCCGCGAAGGCGGCAAAGGATCGGATGTGGCCAAACCGCCTGATGATGCGCGGCAGGAACATGCATCCGACCACGAACCCAAAATAGTAGAGCGTACCGAGGGAGCCAATTGCGACGACCGAAAAGCCTCCGAGCTCACCCTGGATGGGAACCAGCACGCCAAGCAGGCCATTGCCCAGCTCGAGAAAAATGGTGGCGATCAATAAGAAGAGCAGAGAGATGAGCATGTGACGTCGCGTGTTCGACCGGCAATGGATGGGGGCTGGCAGGACTCCGTTCGATCAAAACCCTGTGACGATTGTGAGTCTCCACCGCAGCGTATGCGAGCCGCGACGTTCCGTCTCAATCCCCGTGGCCGTGCGGGCGGCCAAAGTCCGGGTCAGCCGTATCCTGGCCTAAGTCGATAATGCCGCGGCGGATGGCGCGGGTGCGGGTGAACTGCTCGAACAGCGCATCGCCGTCGCCGTGCCGGATGGCCTTGGTCAGGGCCGAGACGTCTTCGTTGAAGCGCCCGAGCATTTCCAGGACCGCCTCCTTGTTGGCGAGGAAAATGTCGCGCCACATGGTCGGGTCCGAGGCGGCGATGCGGGTGAAGTCTCGAAAGCCGCCGGCGGAAAATTTCAGAACCTCCGAGCGGGTCACGGTCTCCAGCTCGTCGGCGGTACCGACAATCGTGTAGGCGATCAGATGGGGAAGATGGCTGGTGATTGCGAGCACCAGGTCGTGATGGTCGGGCGTCATGACCTCGACGTTGGCGCCCAGCAGACTCCAGAACGCGGCGAGCCGCTTCACGGCCTCGCCGTCTGTCGCTTCCGGCGGTGTCAGGATGCACCAGCGTCCGTCGAACAGCTCGGCGAAGCCGGCATCGGGGCCGGAGTGCTCGGTGCCCGCGACCGGATGGGCCGGCACGAAATGAACATTGCCCGGCAGGTGCGGACCCATGTCGCGCACAATCGCCCCTTTCACCGAGCCGACGTCGGAAACGATGGTGCCTTCCTTGAGACGCGGCGCGATCTCCTCGGCCACGGCGCCGCACACGCCGACGGGGACGCAGACGATCACCAGGTCGGCGTCTTCGACCGCCTCGGCGTTGGTTTCGACGACCTTGTCGGCGATGCCGAGCTCTGTGACGCGCTGGCGCGTTTGCGGCGAACGGGAGCTGGTCACGATCGTACGCACGGCGCCTTGCGCACGGGCGGCGCGCGCGATCGAGGAGCCGATCAGACCGGGGCCGATAATGGCCAGCGTATCGAATAGGGGCTCGCTCATTGGGCGCCATCCAGGAATTCGCTGAGCGCTTCGATCACCGCGCGGTTCTCCGGCTCGGTGCCGATGGTCATGCGGAGCGCATCGGGAAAGCCATAGTTCTCCACCCGCCGTAGGATGATGCGGCGCTTATGGAGAAAAGCGTCCGCCTCGCGCGCCGAGGTGCCGGGACCTTGCGGGAAATGCACGAGCAGGAAGTTCGCCGCGCTCGGCGTGGCCTGCAGGCCGATGCGCTCGATCTCGTCGGTTATGTGACGGAGCCAGGTCGCGTTGTGCTCGACGGCCTCTTGCATATGCGGCTCGTCCTCGAGCGCGGCGACCCCGGCGGCGATCGAAGGGCCTGTAACATTGAAGGGGCCTCTGATGCGGTTCAGCGCGTCGGCGATTGGCGCAGGACAGTAAGCCCAGCCGAGCCGCAAGGCCGCCAGCCCATAGATCTTGGAGAATGTGCGCGTCATCACGACGTTGCCGCTCGTCGCCACCAACTCGATGCCCGCCTCGTAATCGTTGGCGCGCACATATTCCGCATAGGCCGCATCGAGTACGAGGATGACGTCCTCGGGGAGGCCTGCGTGCAACCGCTTGATCTCGTCGAACGGCAGATATGTGCCGGTCGGGTTGTTGGGATTGGCGAGGAAGACCATGCGCGTGGCGTCCGTCACCCGCGCGAGGATCGCGTCCACGTCCGCGGTAAGGTCCGTCTCCGGCGCCACGACGGGGGTGGCGCCGCGCGCCATGATGGCAATCTTGTAGACCAGGAAGCCGTGCTCCGTGAAAATCGCCTCGTCGTCCGGCCCCAGATAGGCGGCCGCGAGCAAGTTCAGCAGCTCGTCGGAGCCCGCGCCGCAGACGATCCGTGCGGCGTCCAGCCCGTAGCGGTTGGCCAGCGCCTCGCGCAAAGGACGCGCCGAGCCGTCCGGGTAGCGGGAGAGGTTCTCGGCCTCCGCCAGATAGGCCTCGACGGCCTTGGGCGAGGGCCCGAGCGGCGTCTCGTTTGAGGAGAGCTTGACCACCTTTCCGGCACCAGGCAGCACGCTCGTGCCCGGCACGTAGGGCGCGATGTCGAGAATACCGGGACGCGGGTTTGGCCCACGTTTGGCCATGGTCTAGCTCCTTGGAGCGGTGGGTTGCAGCGAAGGGCCTCTCATACGGCCATTTCTCAAGCCAATCCAAAGAAAAGATTGACTTTCAAGGATGAGGTCATAGCTAACCTCGATCCTGTATAGTGGGATGCCGGGTTAAACCTTTTCCGTCATACCGGCGAAAGCCGGTATCCAGAGCGAGCGCGCAGGGCTTGGGTTTTCTGGATTCCGGCTTGTTGCCGGAATGGCGATCCGGACCGGAGTGGACAAGCGTAGCGATGAATGAGACCCCGGGAGCGGAGAGCTTCGCTGACCTCAAGCGGCGGGAGCAAATCACCAATCCCCAGAGCGAGATCGTGCATTTTCCGGCAAGCGAGCCCCTGCCGCTCGACTGCGGAGGTGCGCTCGCGCCGCTTTCCATCGCCTATCAGACCTACGGCACGCTGAATGCCGACAAGTCCAATCTGCTGCTCATCTGCCATGCGCTGACCGGCGACCAGCACGCCGCCAACCTCCATCCCATCACCGGCAAGCCCGGCTGGTGGGACACGATGGTCGGGCCGGGGAAGCCCATCGATACGGACCGCTATTTCGTGCTCTGCCCCAACGTCATCGGCGGCTGCATGGGCTCCACGGGGCCGAGTTCGATGAACCCGGTCACGGGGCGTCCCTACGGGCCGGACTTTCCGGTCATCACTGTGCGCGACATGGTGCGGGCGCAGGCGCGCCTGCTCGATCATCTCGGCATCGACCAGGTCTTGTGCGTGCTCGGCGGCTCCATGGGCGGCATGCAGGTGCTCGAATGGGCCGCGACCTATAAGGACCGCGTATTCTCGGCGATCCCCATCGCTTGCTCCGCGCGTCATTCCTCGCAGAACATCGCCTTCCATGAGGTCGGCCGCCAGGCCGTGATGGCCGATCCCGACTGGTGCGAGGGCCGCTATCTGGAAGAGGGTAGGAGCCCGCGTAAAGGCTTGGCCGTGGCGCGCATGGCCGCGCACATCACCTATCTGTCGGATGCGGCGTTGCACGACAAGTTCGGCCGCAACCTGCAGGACCGGGAGAAGGTCACGTTCGGTTTCGACGCCGATTTCCAGGTGGAGAGCTATCTGCGCCACCAGGGCATGAGCTTCGTCGACCGGTTCGACGCCAACTCCTATCTCTACATCACGCGCGCCATGGACTATTTCGACATCGCCGCGGATCATGGTGGCGTGCTGGCCAACGCGTTCATCGGCACTAAGACGCGCTTTTGCCTCATCTCGTTCACCTCCGACTGGCTGTTTCCCACCGAGGAGAGCCGCGAGGTGGTGCACGCGCTGAACGCGGTTGCCGCCAATGTGAGCTTCGTCGAGATCGAGTCGAACAAGGGTCACGACGCCTTCTTGCTGCACGAGCCGGAGCTGTTCGACACGATGCGCGGCTTTTTGAGCGCGGCGGCGCGCCAGCGCGGGATCACGTTTTCGGGCGCGGGCGGGTGACCATGAACGCACCGGTCAACCCCCGCAGCGTCCGGCCCACCGAGACGAGCCGCGTCGATCTTCTGCTCATCGCCGAGATGGTGATGCCGGGCGCGCGCGTGCTCGATATCGGCTGCGGCGACGGCGAGCTCTTGCGCATCCTCGCTGACAAGCATGGCGTCGACGGGCGCGGCATCGAGCTGAGCCAGGCGGGCGTGAACCAATGCGTGGCCCAAGGGCTTGCGGTGATCCAAGGCGATGCGGATGCTGATCTCGCCTACTACCCGGATCTCGCCTTCGATTACGCGATCCTATCGCAGACCATCCAGGCGACTTATTCGCCGCGGCTGGTGCTGGAGCAGCTATTGCGCATCGGCAAGCACGCGGTCGTGTCGTTTCCGAATTTCGGGCATTGGCGCGTGCGCACGCAGCTGATGTTCGGCGGACATATGCCCCGCACGGACAACCTACCGGAGACGTGGTACGACACACCCAACATCCACTTCTGCACCATCAAAGATTTTATCGCCCTGTGCGACGACATGGGCGTCAAGGTCGAGCGCGCGATCGCGCTCAACGCCTACGGCACCAAGCTTGTGTCCATGCCGCTGTTCGCGCAGAACCTCTTCGGCGAGCAGGCCGTCTTTCTCCTGTCGCGTTAGGCGCGAGGCGTCACGGCGCCGGCGGGCACCGGCACGATGCGGCGGCGCATCTTGCGCTCGGTCTCGTGTGCCGGCATGGCCGCGTAGACCTGCTTCGTCGCCTCGACCATGATCACGCCGGAGAAGGTTGGCCACAGGATGATGCCCAATCGCTCCCAGAAGGCGGGCCAGCGGGTAAGCACACGCCAGTTGAACGGCGGCGTGTAGAGCGCGTAGTGCCAACCCTCCGGCTGGAACATGGCATCCTTCAGGAGCTTCGTGAGTTGAGAGCGGCTGAACGGGCTGCCATAGCCGAAGGGCGTGGTGTCGACCCGCGCCCACAAGCCCCGCCGGTTCGGCACCACGATCAGCACCCGGCCATTGGGGCTCAACACCCGCCAGATCTCCCGCAGCAGCGTGCGCGAGCGCTCCGACCATTCCAGCATGTGCACCATGAGGATGCGGTCGGCGGCTTCGTCGTCCAAAGGCAGTTCGGTCTCTTCAACGAGGGCGGTCAGAGAGGCGCCACGGTCCGGCCAGGGCAGCGCGCCGAATCCTGCGGGCATCAGCGCGCCGAGGCTGCGCGCTTCGCTGCGGAACTCGGCCAGATAGGGCGTGACATAGCCCAAGCCGAAGACGCGAAGCCCGCGCACGTCGTCCCAGCGCGCCCGGACGCGGCTGCGCAGGAGGCGCCGCACCATCAGCCCGAGGCGGCGGGCGTAGAAATCCTTGAGGTCTATGGCGTCGAGATGCATGGCTCGATTGTCATGTGGGGGCGTTTAGCGTTCGTTCTCAAGTCCGTTCGAGGGCCGTTCAATCCTCGCGCCTCAGGTGTTACGGTCCGTCGCCTCAGCCGAATAGACAAGCAAGAAAAGAGACCGCGATGGCCAAGCTGGACATTTATCAATTTCCGACGCGCAGCGACAATTACGGCGTGCTGATCCACGATCCCGAGACGGGCGCGACCGCCGCGATCGATGCGCCCGAGGCGGAGCCGATCAAGGCGGCGCTGGCGCAGAAGGGCTGGACCCTCACCGACATCCTGGTCACGCACCACCATGCCGATCATACGGCGGGCATCGATGCTCTGAAAAAGAAGACCGGCTGCACGGTCACCGGCCCCGCGCGCGAAGCGGGGCTGATCCCCGGCCTCGATGTGGAGGTGAAGGAAGGCGATACGGTCGAGATCGGCAACGCCAAGGGCCATGTGATCGAAACGCCGGGCCACACGCGCGGGCATGTCAGCTATTTCTTTCCGGAAGAGGGCGCGGTGTTCGTCGGCGACACGCTGTTCTCCGTCGGCTGCGGCAAGCTGCTCGAAGGCGACGCGCCGACCATGTGGACCTCCCTATCCAAGCTCGCCGTGCTGCCCGCGGAGACGGAGGTTTATTGCGGTCACGAATACACGAACGCCAATTGCCGCTTCGCGCTTACCATCGAGCCGGAGAACGAGGCGCTGCAAGCGCGGGCGGCCGAAGTCGCGGAGAATGCCGCCAACGGTGCGCCCTCTCTTCCCACGACCATCGGCCAGGAACTTGCCACCAATCCCTTCCTGCGCGCGTCGAGCCCCGAGATCCAGCAGCGGCTCGGTCTCGAAGGACAGCCGCTCGATGTGGTGTTCGGCGAGGTGCGCAAGCGCAAGGACCGGTTCTAGGGATGGCCTATCTCGTCAGACCCGTCCCTCCGCTTGCTGAACGGTGCCGGCATGGATGCCCGGATCAAGTCCGGGCATGACGAAAAAGGTGCTTGGCTATGACCAGTGAACCTCTCACTGCCGACGACGTCATCGCGCAGTTCAATTTGGAGCCGCACCCGGAAGGGGGCTGGTTCCGCGAGACGTTCCGGGACGAGCCCGGGCATCGGGGGCGGGCACACTCGACCGCCATTCTCTTTCTATTGAAGTCCGGCGAGGTCTCCCATTGGCACCGGGTCGACGCGGTGGAGATGTGGCATTGGTATGCGGGGGCGCCGCTCCTGCTTGAGGTTGCCGACGACACCGGCATCCGTGAGGAGCACAAACTGGGACCGGACATCCTGGCCGGGGAGCATCCGCAAGGTTTGGTGCCGGCAGGCGCGTGGCAGAGCGCGAGAAGCCTGGGCGCCTGGACGCTGCTCGGCTGCACCGTGGCGCCGGGCTTCGATTTCGCCGGGTTCGAGCTCGCCCCTCAAGGCTGGGAGCCATAAGGCTGGAAGCCTAGAGGGGCGAAAGCCCCTAATCCATCAGCTGGCCGCCGTTGATGGTCAGCGTCGAGCCGGTGATCCAGGCAGATTCGTCGGCGGCGAGGAACACGACACAGCGGGCGACTTCTTCGGCTTCGCCGAGACGTCCCACGGGGATCTGGCCGACGATGTGCTCCATCACCTTGTCGGAGACGTTCGCCAGAAGCTCGGTCGCCACGTAGCCCGGGGCGATGGCATTGGCGGTGATGCCCTTGCGCGCGCCTTCCAGCGCCACGGTGCGGGTGAAGCCGATCATGCCGGCTTTGGCCGAACAGTAATTGGCCAAGCCCAGCATGCCCTGCTGACCGTTGATCGAGGAGATCGAGACAATACGGCCGAAGCCGCGCTCGCGCATGCCGTTGATCACTTGCCGGGTCATGTTGAACACGGAGTCGAGATCGGTGCGGATGACCTCCGACCACTGCTCGTGGCTCATCTTCTGGAGCATGGCGTCGCGCGAGATGCCGGCATTGTTGACCAGCACCTCGACGGGGCCGACCTCGTTTTCCACGGCGATCACGCCCTGCTCGCAGGCCTGAAAGTCGCCGACGTCCCACTTGAAGACCGGGATACCGGTTTCCTTCTTGAAGGCGTTTGCCGCGTCATCATTGCCGCCGTAGGTGGCGGCGACGTTGTAGCCCGCCTCTTTGAGCGCTTTGCAGCAGGCGGCACCGATGCCGCGCGTTCCTCCGGTGACCAGAGCCACTCGTCCCATAGCGTCCTCCCTTGGCGCGCATTGGCGCCCGTTTCTTCCCAGTCAAAGTTGCGTGTGGGGCGGCGATACGGCCACCCCACACGAAACGTCCACGCATTCGTCAGCGGTGGACTAGTCGCGCTCGAGGCACATGGCGATGCCCATCCCGCCGCCGATGCAAAGCGTGGCCAAGCCCTTCTTGGCGTCGGCCTTTTGCATCTCGTGCAGCAGCGTCACCAGAACCCGCGTGCCGGAAGCGCCAATGGGATGGCCGATGGCGATGGCGCCGCCATTGACGTTCACCTTGTCTGTGTCCCAGCCCATGTCCTTGTTCACGGCAAGCGCCTGGGCGGCAAAGGCCTCGTTGGCCTCGATCAGGTCGAGATCCGAGGGTTTCCAGCCGGCCTTCTCCAGCGCCTTGCGCGAGGCGGGGATGGGGCCCGTGCCCATGACGGCGGGATCGACGCCGGCCACCGCCCAGGAGGCGATGCGTGCCAGCGGCTTCAGGCCGCGCTTCTTGGCTTCGTCCGCCGACATGAGGACCACGGCGGCCGCGCCGTCATTGATGCCCGAGGCGTTGCCCGCGGTCACGGTGCCTTCCTTGTCGAAAGCAGGCCGCAGCTTGCCGACATTCTCCATGGTGGCGCCTTCGCGGATGTACTCGTCGTCTTCCACGACCACCTCGCCTTTGCGGGTCTTGACGGTCACGGGGACGATCTCATCCTTGAACTTGCCGGCCTTCCGCGCCGCCTCGGCCTTGTTCTGAGATGCGACGGCGAACTTGTCTTGCTCGTCGCGGGTGAGCTGCCATTGCTTGGCCACGTTCTCGGCCGTGTTGCCCATGTGGTAGCCGTTGAAGATGTCCCACAGCCCGTCCTTGATCATTGAGTCGACGAACTCGAGGGCACCCATCTTCTGGCCGTTGCGCAGATGCGCGACATGGGGCGCGAGGCTCATGCTCTCCTGACCGCCCGCCACGATGATGGCGGCGGCGCCGGTGGCAATCTGCTGAGCGCCGAGCGCCACGGCACGGAGGCCCGAGCCGCAAACCTGGTTGACGCCCCAGGCAGTGGCCTCCTTGGGCACGCCCGCCGCCATGGCAGCCTGGCGAGCCGGGTTCATGCCCTGGCCGGCCGGAAGGACTTGGCCCATGATTACTTCGTCGACATCGGCGGCGTCCACGCCAGCGCGCTCGAGCGCGGCGCGGATGGCCACCTCGCCAAGCGCGTGCGCGGGCAAGCTCGACAGCGAGCCATTGAAAGATCCGACCGGCGTCCGCGCCGCGCCGACGATCACTATCTCCTCGTCTTTCATACTGATCTCCATACCCTCAGGGACCCCAGGTCATACCCCAGCGATTTCCGGCTGGAAAGCCCAACCAAAGTCTCCCGTTAAGCCTCACGGCAAAGCTCTGGTGCTGCGCACAAGGAACGTGCTAGTCATCTTCGCAGGTGCGGCATAGAGTAGGTTCTGGACGGGGTCCGGGGCTTAGGAGCGAAAGACACGTGGCTAGGGACGCGGACCAAGAGAGCCGGCCGGTCATTATCAAGAAATACGCCAACCGCAGGCTCTATAACACCGATACAAGCACGTATGTGACGCTGGAGGACCTCGCCGAAATGGTGCGCGGCGAGCGCGACTTCGTGGTCTACGACGCGAAGACAGGCGAAGACCTCACCCATGCTGTCCTGACCCAGATCATCGTCGAGCAGGAAAGCAGAGGCACCAGTCTCCTACCCGTCGGTTTCTTGCGCCAGCTGATCCGCTTCTACGGCGACAGCATGCAGAAGCTTGTGCCGAGCTATCTTGAGTTCAGCCTGGACTCGCTCACCAAGCAGCAGGAGCAGTATCGGCGCCGCTTCACGAACGCCTTCGGCAACGCGGCGTTTGATGCAATGCAAGAGCAGGTGAAGAAAAATTTCGACACCTTCGAGCGCGCGCTCGGCCTGTTCACGCCCTTCGGCGCCGATGCGGCCAATGCGCGCGGCGACGGGGACGCCGAGGAGGCCCAGCCGAATCTCGCGGCGGCGCCCGGCAAGAAGCCCGGCGCGGACGAGATCGACACGCTCAAGGCCGAGCTTCAGGCCATGCAGCAGCGGCTCGAGAAGCTCTCCCGCGAGTAGGCAGACTTATACCAACGGCATGATTTATTGACTCTGGCGGGATTCCCACATCAGTCGAATTCTGATTCAAGGCTGGCACAGGAGATTTGCCATGCCAG
>NZ_JBPPND010000196.1:0-3702 GCF_051306395.1 Methyloceanibacter sp. | reverse complement strand
GGTCGGCCGGCTTCGATCGTCACGGACAGGCTTCGGTCATACCGCGCAGCGATGAATGTGATCGGCAATGCGGCCGACCAGACCTGCGGTCGTTGGCTCAACAACCGGGCGGAAAATTCACACCAGCCGTTCAGACGACGGGAAGAGGCAATGGCGAAATTCCGGGACGTCAAGACCCTGCAGAAATTCGCCGCCGTCCACGCCTCGATCCACAATCACTTCAACCACGATCGCCACCTCAGCCGACGCGACATCTTCAAGCAGCACCGCTCCGCCGCGTTGGCCGAATGGCGTCAACTGGCAGCCTGACGCAATCCGCTTCGCGCACTTCGCTGTCTGGTTCGCATTAGTTTGACACTGCCTTGTCGCCACTTCAATCTCCAACTGCTACTCGCAAACGTTACAGGTCAGAATGAGCAGCGCAAACGATGCGCCTATGAGAGTGAGCCCCCTGGCGGGTAAGCCGGCCACGCCGGCAATGCTAGTCGACGTGCCCAAGCTCCTTACGGCCTTTTACACTGACGTGCCTGATTCATCAGTGCAGGCGCAGCGGGTTGCGTTCGGCACCTCGGGCCATCGTGGGTCCCCCTTTGAAAACACATTCAACGAAAGCCATGTTCTGGCCATCAGTCAGGCAATTTGTGATTACCGCATGCGGAAGTGTATAGGCGGCCCGCTGTTCCTCGGCATTGATACGCACGCGCTGTCTGTTCCGGCTCGGGCCAGCGCACTCGAAGTGCTGGCCGCCAACGGTGTAGACGTCATGCTGGCGGACAAGGACGATTACACGCCCACTCCTGTGATTTCACACGCAATACTCGGTTACAACAGCGGTCGCGATACGGGGCTGGCGGACGGCATCGTCATCACGCCTTCGCACAACCCGCCCGACAACGGCGGCTTTAAGTACAACCCGCCAAACGGCGGGCCGGCGAATAGCGACGTCACGGGATGGATCGAAGCCAGGGCCAATGCGTTTCTGGAAAGAGGCCTCCAGGGCGTAAAAAGAATCGGTTACGAGCAGGCTCTGCGCGCGTCCACAACGCATCGGCATGACTATCTAAACGCTTACGTAAGCGATCTCGGCAGCGTGCTCGATATGGATGCGATTCGCGGCGCTAACATCAGTATGGGCGTGGATCCGCTTGGTGGCGCCGGAGTTCACTATTGGGGGCCGATTGCTGAGCGCTATTGTCTTAATCTAACGGTTCTGAACGAAGTCGCTGATCCGACCTTCCGGTTCATGACGGTCGATTGGGACGGTCAGATTCGCATGGATCCGTCCTCGTCCTACGCAATGCAGAGCTTGATCGACCTCAAGGATCGCTTCGACATCGCATTCGCCTGTGACACTGACCATGATCGGCATGGGATCGTCACCAGGAACGCGGGGTTGCTGCCGCCCAACCATTACCTCTCGGTCGCCATTTCCTACCTCTTCCAGCATCGCTTGAAGTGGAGTAGGGATGCGGCGGTTGGCAAGACGGTCGTAAGCAGCCAGATGATCGATCGCGTCACGGCACAACTCGGCCGGAAGCTCTACGAGGTGCCGGTCGGCTTCAAGTGGTTTGTGGATGGTTTGCTCGACGGCTCGCTTGGTTTTGGCGGGGAAGAGAGTGCGGGCGCATCATTTATCCGTTTGGATGGCAGTGTCTGGACGACAGATAAAGACGGCATTGTCCCGGCTTTGCTATCGGCGGAGATTACCGCGTGCATGGGCCGCGATCCCGGCGAAATTTACCGCGAACTTGCGCGCGAGTTCGGCGAGCCTGTTTATGACCGTGTTGAAGCGCCGGCTACGCCGGAGCAAAAGCAAATGCTGGCGCAGCTCTCGCCACAGCAAGTACTGTCCGCAGAGCTGGCTGGCGAAAAAATCCAGAGCATTCTCACCCAAGCTCCCGGCAACGGTGAGCCCATCGGCGGTCTGAAGGTGGTTGCCGCGAGTGGATGGTTTGCGGCGCGTCCGTCTGGCACCGAAGATATTTACAAAATATATGCTGAAAGTTTTCGTGGAGCGGATCATCTGCACCGCATCCTGGCGGAAGCACAGGCCATCGTCAGCGACATTCTGACCATGTCGCCAGAGGCACCGGCGGATGCATGACATGAAGAGAATATCTCCTGGTGCTCTTCTTCTGTTTGTTTCTGGTCATGATCACCTTCGGCATCACGCTGCCAGCATTTCACGCCCGGACCCGCACCGCCCGTCGTCTGACGAGGTCAGATAAGCGCGCAATTCTCCGGAAGGAGTCAGGTCGATGCCATCTGAAGCGTGCATCTTGACGGTCAATGGCGGCTCATCGAGCATCAAGTTCGCATTGTATCAGATGGGCGCCCAGCCCCAGAAGGGGCTGCACGGCAAGATCGACCGCATCGGCTTGCTTGGAACCCATTTCGCTTTTGCTGACCCCGCCCGGAAGCGGCGGGATGATCGCAGCATCGGTGAGCTCGATCATCGTTCGGCGGCAAATTTCCTGCTCGACTGGCTCGACGATCAGATCGGTCTCGCATCGATCACGGCGGTGGGCCATCGGGTCGTCAACGGCGGCGCCAACTACCGCGAGCCGCATCGCGTCACGAGGGACCTGCTGGACGAGATGCGGCGCATTAGCCCCTATGCCCCGGAGCATCTGCCTTCCGAGATCGATCTCATTGATATGGTCAGCGAGCGAATGCCGGGCCTGCCGCAGGTGGCGTGTTTCGATACGGCGTTTCACCGGGATATGCCGCGGGTCGCCCGAATCCTTCCCATTCCGCGCCGCTTCACGACGAAGGGGGTCGAACGCTACGGCTTTCACGGTCTGTCCTATGAGTTTCTCATGGAAGAGCTCGCGCGCGTGTCCGGCGTTGAGGCTGCGAAAGGGCGGGTGATCCTATGCCATCTCGGAAATGGAGCGAGCCTCGCAGCGGTCCGCGGCGGCAAGTGCATTGACACCAGCATGGGCTTCACACCAGCGGCAGGCGTGCCGATGAGCACTCGGTCCGGCGATCTGGATCCTGGGCTGGGCTGGTACCTTGCGCAAACCGAGGACATATCCGCGCAGCAGTTCAACAAAATGATCAACCACGAGTCGGGGTTGCTAGGCGTTTCGGAAACGAGCTCTGACCTACGAGATTTGCTAGGTCGCGAAGCGAGCGATATTCGGGCTGCCGAAGCCGTCGCGCTGTTCTGCTATCAGGTTAAGAAGTGGATCGGCGCCTTTGCCGCTGCGCTCGGCGGGCTGGACGCGCTCGTCTTTTCGGGTGGCATCGGCGAGAACGCACCCGCGATCCGCGCGCGCATTTGTGAAGGGCTCGGGTTTCTTGGCGTTCACCTTGAAGAAATCCGGAACGCTACCGGCGAGCCGGTCATTTCCGCCGATCATGGCCATGTCCAGGTTCGCGTCATTCGCACGGACGAAGATGTGATCATCGCAAAGGCGGTTTTCCGAATGCTCGCCGGCACCGAAACCCCGCCTGCACGCCCACCTCGAGGAGTAGGCCCATGAACAATCCGCTTTCGTCTGACCTCATCCAGAAGATGGACGCCTATTGGCGTGCAACCAACTATCTCTCGGTCGGGCAGATCTACCTGTACGATAACCCGTTGCTCAAAATTCCCTTGAAGATTGAGCACGTAAAGCCACGGCTGTTGGGCCACTGGGGCACCACCCCGGGGTTGAACTTCATCTACGTCCATTTGAACCGCGTCATCAGCGAGCA
>NZ_JBPPND010000195.1:0-5384 GCF_051306395.1 Methyloceanibacter sp. | reverse complement strand
AAGATCCAGGTGTTCCGCTGCGGCTCCAGCAAGCGCTACATCTGCGCCAAGATCGTTTGGCTCCAAGATCCGCTCGACAGTAGCGGCAAGCCGCTGCGCGACGTCCGAAACGAGAACCCGTCGCAGCGCGGTCGCGCCATCCTGGGTCTGCCTATCATCAACGGCATGGCTCCGACCGGCGCCAACCAGTGGAAGGGCAGCATCTACAATCCCGAGGACGGCAACACGTACTCCGCGACGCTGACGATGGTGTCGAACAGCCAGATCACTCTCCGGGGCTGCAAGGGCTGGATTTTGTGCGGTGAGCGCACTTGGCTGCGCACGTCGCTGCCGAAGGAAGAACCGAAGCCCGAGGAGCAGATCGAGGCTTCCGCCGAGCCCGAGAGCGCGCCGGAGACCGAGACCGCCGCCGCCCCTGAGCCCGAGGAGAAGGACGCGTTTGCCGAAGCCGAGATCATGACGCCCGTCGCCAGCACCGCCGGGCAGCCCGGCTACCGCTTCCTGAACGCCTCGACCACCGCGGACGACCATGCCGGCTTCACCGGCGAGAACGTGCCGAGCATGTTCGTCATGACGAAGCCGATCGCCACCGACGCCGATGGCAACGAAGTCGCCGCGACCGAAAGTGCACCGGCACCGCAGCAAGCCGCAGCGCCGCAGCCCGCAGCGCAGCCTGCGACCCGGACGATCCAGGCCAACGCCGCACCTGCGCCGAAGCCTCAGCCGCAAGCCGCGCCGCGCGCGACGGCGGCACCCACAGCTCAGCCCGCCGGAACCGCCGACGGAGAGCCCATCGATACGACCGAGATTGAGGCCGAGACCGAGACCGCGGAAGCGGCGGTGGTCGACCCGCAAAACCTGACCCGGCGGGAGCGGCGGATGCTGCGCCGCCAGCAGCGGGGCATGGAGGAGCAGAGCCAGGGCCTGCTTCCCTGGCTGCGCTAAGGCCGATCGTGTTTCATGATAGCGCGATGCGGGGCAAGCGCCCCGCATGAGGCCTGCGTGTTAGTGGCCGGCTTGTTAGTGGCCAGCTTGCGCGCGTAGCTCTTTCTTGCAGAGCTTGCCGATCATGGTTTTCGGCAGTTCTTCGCGAAACTCGATCGCCACCGGCAATTCAAGCTTCGACAGCTTCGGCCGCAAGAAGGCCATGAGTTCGTCCGCCGTGGCGGTACTCCCCTCTTTCAGCTTCACATAGGCCTTCGGCGCCTCGCCCCGATACGCGTCCGGGACCCCGACCACGCAACACTCGGCCACCGCCGAATGCTCATAGAGCGCATCCTCGACGCGCCGCGGATAGACCTTGAAGCCGGCGGCGTTGATCATGTCTTTGATGCGGTCGACGATGAAGACAAAGCCCTCTTCGTCCATGTAGCCGACGTCGCCCGTGCGGAAAAAACGGCCGGTGAACGCGGACTCCGTCTCGCCGGGCTTCTTCCAATAGCCGGTCATGACTTGCGGGCCGGCGATGCAGATCTCCCCGGGCTCGCCGCGGGCGACCTCTTGCGCCGGATCCTCGAGCGAGCGGATGCTAATCTCGGTGCCGGGCAGCGGCAGACCGATGGAGCCTTCCCGCGTCACGTCGAGCGGATTGCAGGTGGCGACCGGCGAGGTCTCGCTCAAGCCATAGCCTTCCACCAGGTTGCAGCCGGTCAGCGCCTCGAAGCCGCGCTTCACCTCGAGCGGAAGCGCCGCGCCGCCGGAGATGCAGAAGGCGAGCGAGGACAGATCGAACCGCTTGATTCGCGGATGGCGCAGCATGGCTTGGTACAGAGTCGGCACGCCCGGCATCATCGTCGGTCTCAATTTGCCGATGAGCTTCAGCGCCTCGACCAGCTCGAATTTCGGCATGAGGATCATTTCCATGCCGCTGGCCACGCCGAAATTCATCACCGTGGTCATGGCGAACACATGGAACAGCGGCAGCGCGCCGAGCACGCGGTCGACGGCCTCCGGGGGCCGGTTCCCCCACAGCTTCACCTGGGCCACGTTGATGGAGATATTCGCATGGGTGAGCATGGCGCCCTTGGGCGTGCCCGTGGTGCCGCCGGTATATTGCAGCACGGCGATCGAGTCCGGCGTGATGACCGGACGCTCGTAGCGGCCGTCATTGGCCAGCAGGTCCGCCTCGCGGACGATCTGCCGCCGCATGCGGGACAGGCCGACCCTGGCGCGCTTCACCCGGCGCGAGAGCTTGAGCCCCACCTGTTTGAGTGGCGGCAGGAGCGAAGCGAACCTGGCCACCACGGCCTTGTCCAGCGCCCCGCTCTTCAGCATGGCCTCGGTCTTGTCGAACAACAGCGACAGATCGAGCGTCACCATGATCTTGGTGTCGCT
Source organism: Methyloceanibacter sp. (assembly GCF_051306395.1). GTDB lineage: Bacteria > Pseudomonadota > Alphaproteobacteria > Rhizobiales > Methyloligellaceae > Methyloceanibacter. Next base: position 3,050 of record NZ_JBPPND010000195.1, on the reverse strand, counting down.
GTCGCGGATCTGGAACTCGATCTCCTCCAGGCTGTAGAGCGGGTTGAAGTTGACAACCGTGCCGCCCGCCTTGAGCACCCCGAAATAGAAGATCACGAAGGTCGGCGAGTTGGGCAGCAAGAGCCCGACCTTGACCCCTTCGCCGACGCCGAGCGCCCGCAAGCCTTTCGCGGCCCGGTCCGACAGCGCACCGATCTCGGCGTAACTCAGGCGTTTGCCGAGGAAGTAGGTGCAGGGCCGCGCCCCGAACGCGGCCACTGCATCGTCGAGGAGCTTGTGGACGAGGCCAGGCTTAAAGCTCCGCTCCCAAGAAATACCGGCCGGATAAGCCTTGAGCCACGGACGGTTTCTAGGGTCTTGGGCGGTGTCCACGGGTACCGGATTCGCCTTGCTGGCCATCGGGGTTCAGTTTTTGGCTTGCTTTACCGCCAGTTAACGGCGCCACGGCCACAGACGGGAGGCAATTGGCCGCAAGCACGTTCTTCTACTATTATTGTAGCACGGGGTTGATAAACAGTGCCGCAATGGCCCGCGGGGCCGTGTGGATTATGCTGAAACCAAGGCGACGACAGGCGCAAAAACGCCAATTTTGTTAGCGATTAGAGCGTATAGTATCGGCAAACCGAGCGTGCGGGGCACGGGTAGACTCGACCAGTTTTTAAGTCTATTCCAATGCCTGACTTGCCCTCGGATTAGCTACGTTTTAGCCAGGGACCATTAGACACGGACCCCTCAACGGGGCAGGGAGAGCGATATGGACGAGGTGGCCACCAAGATCATCGAAATTCTGCGTAAGAACATGAAGGACCCATCCAAGGCCGTGGCGCTCGAGACCCCCCTGAGCGAGCTCGAGATTGAGTCCCTCGATCTCGCGGTGATCGTGTTCGACATTGAGGATACCTTTGGTATCGAAATCCCCTATAATGCGAACGAAGAAGTCGAAGCGTTTGCGACGGTCGGCTCTGTGGTCGATCGCGTGAAGGGGATCATCGCAGAATCGAAGGCGTCGGGCGCAGCAGCTTAGACCGGCCGTCCGCTCGAGTCCTTCCCGGGACGTGGACCAGGCTTGGAGTTACGGCTTAACACTACATGACACACTCTAACGGACGCAGGCGCGTCGTGGTCACCGGCCAGGGCGTCGTCACTCCTTTGGGCACGGGCGTTGACAAGTTCTGGGCTGCCATGAAGGGCAGCGCTTGCGGCATCCGCGAGGTCCAGAGCTTCGACACCCAAGACCTGTACATCACGATCGCCGGCGAGGTGCCGGATTTTGATCCGCGAGAGCGCTTGAAGAGCAAGCAGCTGATGCTCGCCGACAAGTATTCCCAATATGCGGGCTGCGCGGCGCATGAAGCCGTGACCCAGTCGAAGCTGGAATATCCGATCAAGGACGCCGACGGCTACCGCGCCGCCTGCATTATCGGCTCCGGCGTCGGCGGCCTAACCACACTCGAATTCTCCTACAAGATGCTGTTCAAGGAGAACAAGCGCGCCACCCATCCGCTGACCCTTCTGAAGGCGATCGGCTCATCGGCGAGCGCGCATGTCAGCATCGAGTACGGCATCAAGGGCCCGACCTTCGGTGTGGTCAGCGCCTGCTCGACCGCGACCCACTCCATCGGTCTCACCTACCGCATGATCCGCGAAGGGCTCGTCGATGTGGGTATCGCCGGCGCGGCGGAAGCCTCGCTCAATTGGGGCGCCACACGCGCCTGGCAGGCCATGCGCGTGCTGAGTCCCGACGGCCTATGGCCGTTCTCCAAGAAGCGCAACGGCACGGTCTTGGCCGAGGGCGCCGGCATTCTGATGTTGGAGGAGTACGAGCGCGCCAGGGATCGCGGCGCGCCGATCCTGGCCGAGCTCATGGGCTACGGCATGACGGCGGACGCGGCCGACATGGTCAACCCGTCCATCGACGGGGCCTCCACCGCCATGCAGCAGGCGCTGGACGACGCGGCGCTGGCGCCGTCCGACATCGACTACGTCAACGCCCACGGCACCGCGACCTTGGTCAATGACATCAACGAGACCCGCGCCATCAAGCGCGTGTTCGGCAATGCCGCCAACAAGCTCTCCATCTCCTCGACCAAGTCGATGCACGGCCATTGCCTGGGCGCCGGCGGCGGGATCGAGGCGATCGCCGCCATCAAGGCGATGCAGGAGAACTTCGTGCCGCCGACGGTCGGTCTCGACGACCCGGATCCGGAATGCGATCTGGACTACACGCCGAATGCCGGCAAGACCCGCGACATCAACTACGTGATGTCGAACAGTTTCGCCTTCGGCGGCTTGAACGCGGTGCTGGTCTTCGGTCCGCCGCCCGCCTAAGGCGCCGGCTCCTCGCTTATCCGACTAAATCAGGCCGAGCCCTCTGAAGCTCGCATGCCCCTGCCTGCCCACGATAATGTGGTCGTGAACCACGACGCCTAAGGGCTTCGCCGCGGCGACGATCTGCTTGGTCATCTCCACATCGGCGCGTGAGGGGGTCGGGTCGCCCGAAGGGTGATTGTGCACCAGCACGATCGCCGTGGCCGAAAGCTCCAGCGCCCGCTTCACCACCTCCCGCACATAGACCGGCGTATGATCCACGGTGCCCTTCTGCTGCACCTCGTCGGCGATCATCTGGTTGCGTTTGTCCAGGAACAGGATGCGGAACTCGGACAAGCCCTTAAGTTTACAGGCGCGCGTCCTAATTACCCTGATCGAAGCTAGTTGCGGGTCCACGGTAGCTCTGACTCGCATGTGTGGACATCCAATTCCAACTCAGGGGGAAGCAACCACCGGTCCAACTAGACAGAGAACCCAAGCCTCAACTATTGGTTTCATAAAGGGCGTCGCTCGCGCTATTCGGGCGTGCGCAAATGCGCGGCCTGGGGCGTGACGCACAAATGAGTGTCTTTGGGACGTCGTGGCCTTCCTGCGGCAGCTACCGGAGCTTACGCCGGGCGAGTATGGGGCCCTTGTGAGGGCCGTTCCCACCCATGACGAGATGATGGAGGGAATGTAGATGGACGGCCCTGGCGGCTTGTATAGATGAGTAAGATTGACCG
>NZ_JBPPND010000194.1:0-2190 GCF_051306395.1 Methyloceanibacter sp. | reverse complement strand
TCGGCCGGGGTGCGGGGGGCGCGGCTCGTGCACTTCGGCTGTTTGCCGCTCCCGATCTAGCGAGGGCTGGGCACGAGAGGCGTCTCGCGCCGGCAGTAGGCCATCGAGTTTTGGGCCCCGCACACGGCCTTCGCCTTCCAAACGTCGAAGTCCATGTCGTCGATGGGATCGTCGCAGGTCGCGGAGACGGGATTGTCGGCCGCGCGTTTGAGCCAGCAATATTTCCAGCTTTTGCGGTCCTTGTCCTCGACGACATAGACACGGCAATAGCCGCCATCCGGCACTTGAACCTCGATAGTATACCGCCAGACGCGCCCCGCGTCGGATTCGACTTCGGCGATGCTGCAGCCGCTGACGCCGTCGCGCGCCACGGCTTGATGCGGAAGAAGCACACAGAGAGCCATAAAGGGGGCGAGTGCAGCCACGCGCAACGCCGCGCGCCGTGTGTTCGATATCATCGAGCGTTTCTCCAACGAGCTTTGTTTGCTTTGCAACAGCGTGTTCCGGATTTCCGATTGGTTCAAGCCCGGCCCATCGGCAAGTCGGGGCAAATGCAGTTGCCTTTGAGGCCCTGTGCTCTAGCATCTCGGAAAAAATGAGCTGGGTGCGGTGGGGAGAGGGCTTGGCGATGAGACGGGCGGGCATAGTGCCGGGCTGCAAGCTGCTGGGGCTCGCGCTCCTTTTGCCATTGATTCTCAGTGCCTGCTCCGAGGACGGCGATGTCACCAACGCCGAGGGCAAGCCCCTGCCGAGTGTCGTGGTCGAGGCGGTGACGGCCAAGGACGTCGCCGGCTAGGCGGACTTCGTGGGCCGAACGGAGGCCTCGCAGCGGGTCGATGTGCGTGCGCGCGTAAGCGGCACGCTTCTGAAGAGACCTTTTGAGGAAGGCCACGAGGTCGAGGCGGGGGCCGTTCTCTTCGAGATCGATCCCGCGGAGTTTCAAGCCAATTTCCTGTCGGCAGAAGCGCAGGTTGCCAAAGCCCAAGCGAGCTTCAGCGAGAACGACCGCAACCTAAAGCGGTACGAGGTGCTGCTTGAGCGCAAGACGGCGAGCGAGGCGCAATACGACATTGCCAAGTCGAAGGCGGACCAGTCCCAGGCCGATGTGTCGGCGGCGGAAGCCGATAAGGAACGCGCCAAGCTCGATCTCGGTTATGCGACAATCACCTCGCCAATCGCCGGGCGTGCCGGCATCTCGGATGTCGATGTCGGCAACCTCATTGGACCCGACAGCGGCGTCCTGGTGACGGTTCTCGATCTCGATCCCATCGACGTAATCTTCTCGGTGGGCGAGCGCGACTATCTGAACTTCATGGAGGCGACGAAGGCGGGGACGGCCGAAGAGTTCACGCCGCAGATTCGGCTCGCCAACGACAAGCTTTATGAGTTCCCGGGCAAGGTCGACGTGATCGACAACAAAGTCGACCCGGCAACCGGCACGATCAATGTGCGCCTCACATTCCCAAATCCCGACCGAATTCTGGTGCCCGGACAATATGTCAGCGTCCTCCTGACGCGCGCGACGCCCGAGAAGCGCGTGGTCATTCCGCAATCGGCGGTACAGGAGAACCAAGCCGGGCCGTTTGTGTTGATCGTCGACGGCGAAGGCCGCATCGAGGCGCGGCCGGTCAAGACGGGGGATCGGGTGGAGGACGGCGTGGTGGTGCTCGACGGGCTTGCGTATTGCGCTCATCGCTCTCGGCCTGGCGGAAGATCCGGTAAGCACCGGAAACTAGCGCAGTCCTGAACGCTCGATGCTCCGGGCGCGGGTCTCCCTTATTTCTCACCCCGATTGTGCCGGCGAGCAGAGCCCGCAAGGTGTTTCACAGCGGCGCCCCGTGGGCCTATAGTCCGCCCCCGGGAAGGAGACGTTTCGGTGACAAAGCTCAACCAAGGAGAAGCGTCTTAATGCGGAAATTCGGTGTCGTATTGGCTGCCGGCGCGGCCTGCCTGCTGGGATCGTTCGGCGTGACCCAGGCTCAGTTCATGTTTGATCCTGCCGTCCACCATCTGAAGGACATGGAACCCCTCATCCTCGGCTCGGAAGACAATAATTTTCACATGGAACCCAAGGAGTACCGGCTGAAGGTGGGCCAGGGCTACCGCTGGGAAATCAAGGCAGAGACGGATTTCGAGTATGGTGTCATAGCCCCTGAGTTCTTTCGCAATATCTTCATCCGCAAGATCGAA
>NZ_JBPPND010000193.1:0-18232 GCF_051306395.1 Methyloceanibacter sp. | reverse complement strand
AGCCCAAGGACCAGCCGCATCATTGGCGCCATCACAAACTCTCCTTCATCCTCGGCTGTGAGTCCCCCGCGAACCGCCGTTTTGTGACGCTTCCGCCACGGTCACGCGCTCGCTTTTTCACAGAAAACGATTACAGTCCGCTCGTCAACAAGAGGGAGGGCTGAAGATGAGTCTGTCACCACCGACAACCGTCGTCTTCGTAATTTCGATCATCCTGGCCATTTTGGCGATCATCGGCGCCTTTGTGCCGATCCCGTTCATCACCGAGCACGGGTTTTGGGTCGCCGTCGTGGCTTACGTGATCCTGGCGTGCGGCAATATTTTCAGAGGGTTCTGATTGGCGGCGGCCTCGGGCGGTATCCGCCGTCCCGAGGCCGGACCGCTCTCCGGAGGCGCGCTTAGGCTTGGCCGTGGAAAACGAGCGCGGCGCCAAGCGCGATCAAGAGAAAACCCCCGCCCTGCATCCAACTCAGCGGCTCATTGAAATAGAGCGCGGTGAACCCCGCGAATACCACCAGGGTGATGACCTCCTGCATGGTCTTCAACTCGGCCGGCGAATAGACGTCGCTGCCGAGCCGGTTCGCCGGCACCGCGAAGCAATACTCCACGAAGGCGATGGCCCAGCTGATCAATACGACCGTGATCAGCGGCACGGATTTGTACTTCAGGTGCCCATACCAAGCGAAGGTCATGAACACGTTGGAGCAGATCAGCAGGATGATCGGCAGCAGATAGGGCACCAATCCCGGCTTAAGCAGGCTGGAGAAGAATGTCATGGGAGACCGTCGTACGGGTGATTAAAAGATTGAGTACGGGACCACATAGAAGAAGGGCCGGCGATGAGCCGGCCCTTCTTGTCTCTGTCTTCGGTCGTCCTAGTCGTCGTCCCGTGCCCACGATGGCCGGTAAGGCATCGGGGTGGGGCTTGGACTCGGACTGGGCGAACCCGGCATTGGCGGACGCGGCGTGCCGAACGCGGGCGAACCGCCCGGGCTTGCCGGCCGCGGTGGCAGGCTGCCCATGCCAGGCGATGGCGACGATGGCGCCATCGGCCGGGGCGCAGGCTGCGGCCTCGGCGGAGTCGGACTGACCGGTGCCGCCGCTGCCGGCCGCGGCGCGGGCGCCGCAGCTTTCGGCTTTACCGCGGCTCTCGGCTTGGCAGCCGCTTTACGCTTCGCCGCCGGCTTCTTCGTCGCAGACTTAGCGGCGGTTTTTCGGGCCGGCGCTTTTCGCGCAGATTTCTTGGCCTTCCGCGCAGACTTCCGCGCCGTGCTCTTGCGGGCTGTCGACTTCTTGGCGGTCTTGCGCTTGGCTGGGCGCCGAGCGGTCTTCCGCGCAGTTTTCCGCGTCGCCTTGCGTGCAGTTGACTTCTTACTCGTGGTGCGTTTCTTCCCAGTTTTTCTCGTAGCCATCGCTTTGCTCCGATGCTGTTTTGATGTCGCTCATCTACCCGTTCCTAAGACGCGTTACATCGAATCACGCTTTACTTGTGGTCCAGGCTTGCCGTCCCACATGGCAAGTCAATTATTTTTTTTGAGTATATGCTGATCGCAGCAGAAAATGGCAATTTAGCGAGCGCTCTTCGCCGAACTTCAACAACCAAATCTTTCCACGCGCGCCATGATGCACCGCAAACTGTACATCGCGCGTGCGAAACGATTCGTTTTGTTAAGCACATGTTGCGCTGTCTTGCGCCGCGATGCGCACCGAAATGCGTTCAACCGCACGACCACTGGCGGTCTCACGCGCGCATGACACGCGATGCTTTGCGCGCGTCGTTCTCCTGAAAAGTTGGAAGAGATCTCGGCGCGCTAACGCGCTTCGCTGACCGCGGTCAGGATGTCCTCGGTGTTCATCCGGTTCCGGAAATCCAGATCGACGAAGCGCGCCCTGACCCGGCCGTCGCGTCCGACAACGAGCGTCGCCGGAATAGGCAGAAGCCAGCCGTCATTGCCTTGGAACTGGCTGAAATCGATACCGAGCGTCTCGTACGCTTGACGAATAGTGTCCCCGGCCCAGAAGACGAGGCCGAGAGAGGAGGCGTAGACGAGGTCGAGATCGGTTAGAACCGAGAACGGCAGTCCATATTTTTGTTGCAAAGCCTGCGCTTGCGGCCTGAGTTTCGGTACGATGGACACCACGTCGCCGCCGACCGAGGCGATGAAGGGGTAAGCCCGCGCCAAGGCCTGGAACTCTAGCCCGCAATAGCCGCACCACGGGCTACGGTTGAAGCTGATGACGAGCGGTCCCCGTTCCATGAAGAAGCCTAGGCGGACCAAGTGCCCTTCGCTGTCAGTGAGATGGACGTCAGGAAGCGCCTCGCCAACGGCGGGGACGAGCCTGCCGGCGCCGTTCTCCCGCAAGCGTGCGGCCAAGTCGTCATAAGCGGACTCGAGCGCAGGGAAGAGCTTCCGCGACTCCTCCATATAAAGGTCGAGCCTCTCATCGAGAGGCGCCTTGAGAGTATCCGCCCGATGAAAGGCCTCCGCGACGGACGCCTCGACCGATCCGACCTCGCTCATTGTGCTTTGTCGTACTTCCATGGGTGACGCAAGCGGAGCCAGATAAACCAGCCTCTGGCCGCAATCATGTCATTTCGGCGGAAGGCCCGCTTTGGGCCCGATTTTGGGCCGGCTTTGGGTCACATCATTGCCAATGTATTAAACGCTCGACGCGCGCCGCCCCCCACGAATCGAGGCGCCTTATGGCGGCGAGGCTTGCTCGGACATCTGCCGGAGCGCCTCGTCGAAGGGATAGACGGAGATGTGCGGGTCGCCGGTAAACGGGAAATCGAAAGCTAGCCCAAGCAACAATGACATCGCCACCAGGGCAGCCAACGAAGCGGTCATGAGAATCTGCGCCGTCAAGTTGGACGCCGCGAAGAACGCCGGGTAGCCGAGCGTAATCGCACCGCCGACGATCAGCACGAACCACAGGATGGGCTGCACCGAGCCGCCGGCATTGTCCAGACGGCTGTTCCGGCTATCGGTCATAGTCGTCAGCAGTTCCAGGGCATGATGGTAGAGCACCACCTGCCGGTCATCCTCCGGCTGAACGGCAAAGATCGCATCGCTGAGCTTATCGAGGTCCTCGGCCACCATTCCGCTCGGCCTGCCGACGGACATGGCCGGCCATCCGTGGCGGCGCACGTCCGTGACATAGGTGAAAAGGTGCTTGCGGATTTCTTCGCCCCCGTCGGGCAGCGCGAACGTCACCCGGTGCAAATCGATCGCCGCCGCCGCCTCGGCGCGCACGGCGGATTCAGTGTCGCGATAGTTCTCCCACACCGCGATAACAACGAAGGCCAGCGTCACGGCGTAGAACACGCCGACCACCGCAAACTTAAAGCCGGCGACCTCGTTGTTGAGGCTGAGGCGGCTAACCCCGTAGACGTAGCGGCTGACCAACATCAACCCGACCGCATAGATTTCCGCAATAACCGCTATGATGAGGCCCGCGACCCACAGGGGCATGCCATGCATCAGGGCCAGCAACCAAGAATCGGACATCATGTCCGGCATGGCCTTCTCGCTTCAGAATTGGCGTTTGATTAGGAACGCCTCGCTAGGTCCGCTATTTTCTGACCGCAAAAGTCGACTCGCGATAAAGGAAACCCATGGCCAAGAAAGGCGCAAGCGCAAACGAACCTGAGCCCCAGGAAGGCCTGACCCGGGAGGAAACCAAGTCGGTCAAGGAGCGCCGCCGCCTGCGGGCCGCCGTGGTCTACGAGATCATTCGCCTCGAAGGCGAGAAGGAGCTTGCGCGCAAGTTTTCCGCGCTCTGGTGGTCGGCGCTTGCCGCCGGCATCTCCATCGGCTTCTCGGTGCTCTCCCAAGCCATGTTAGAGGCCACGCTTGAGGGCGTGCCAGGCGCCGGCATGATCGCCGATTTCGGCTACTGCGTCGGCTTTCTCATCGTGATCCTTGCCCACCAGCAGCTCTTCACCGAGAACACGCTGACCGCCGTCCTCCCGGTGATGGTCAAGAAGGACTGGAACGCGAGCCTGGATGTTCTCCGGCTGTGGGCGATCGTTCTGGCGGGCAATCTGGTCGGGTGCTTCCTGTTCGCCGCGTTTCTCGCCTATTCCGGCGCGATCACCCCCGAGGTCGCGGCCTCTGTCGGCGATATCAGCCGCCACATGATGGCCAATTCGCCGCTTGAGATGTTCGTCAAGGGCATCGCCGCCGGCTGGCTCATCGCCGCTCTGGTCTGGATGCTTCCCTCCTCCGAAGGCACCGAGATCTTCGTCATCACCCTCATCACCTACATCATCGCGCTCGGCGACTTCACCCACATCGTCGCCGGCTCGGTGGAAGCCATATATATATGGCTCATCGGCGAGGAGAGCTTTTGGCGCGTGGCGGGTGGCTTCTTCATCCCGACCCTTCTCGGCAACGTCGCGGGCGGTACGGTGCTCTTCGACGTCGTGAGCTACGCCCAGGTCCGCGACGAGCTGGAGGGCTGACGAGGCCACGACGCTTTTGCAGCGGCAGTGCGCCTCTAGCCAAGGCCCCTGCCCGCCGCCATATTCGCACTATGTCCCGCCAGGTACCCAAGACTTTTGGCTCCCGCGCAGAGCCGCGCGCCGTCACCGGCGAGACGAGCGGCCTGCCGCTCGGCGCCGACCGTCGTGAGCCCGGCTTTGGCGAGGCGCCGCAGCCGCTGATCCAGGAACATCCGCTGGTGACAGGCGCCGTGCCCGACTTCACGCCGCACCGCCCGTCCCGGCCCGAGAAGTCCGAAGGCGGCATCGTTTTCGATCTTAAGACGGAGCTCGCGCCCAAGGGCGACCAGCCGGGCGCCATCGCCGAACTCGTGTCCCAGGCGAATGCGCAAGAGCGCGATCAGGTGCTGCTCGGCGTCACCGGCTCCGGAAAGACCTTCACCATGGCCAAGGTCATCGAGCTGACCCAGCGCCCGGCCCTGATCCTCGCGCCCAACAAGACACTGGCCGCCCAGCTCTATGGCGAATTCAGGAGCTTTTTCCCGGACAACGCGGTCGAGTATTTCGTCTCTTATTACGACTACTACCAGCCGGAAGCCTATATCCCGCGCACCGACACCTATATCGAGAAAGATTCGTCGATCAACGAGCAGATCGACCGCATGCGCCATGCCGCAACCCGCGCGCTGATTGAGCGCGACGACGTGATCATCGTGGCCAGCGTCTCGTGCATCTACGGTATCGGCTCGGTCGAGACCTATACGGCTATGACCTTCAGCCTGAAGCGCGGCGACAAGGTCGAGCAGCGGCAATTGATGGCCGACCTGGTGGCGCTGCAATACCGTCGCAACGACGTGAACTTCGTGCGCGGCTCGTTCCGCGTGCGCGGCGACACCATCGAGCTGTGGCCGGCCCATTTGGACGACCGCGCCTGGCGCATTTCCCTGTTCGGCGACGAGGTGGAAACGCTGGTCGAATTCGATCCCTTGACCGGCGCCAAGACCGACGAGTTCAGCTCGGTCAAGATCTACGCCAACTCCCACTACGTGACGCCGAAGCCGACGCTGAAACAGGCCATCCGCGGCATCAAGGAGGAGTTGAAGCAGCGCCTCACCGAGCTGAACGGCGCCATGCGCTTGCTGGAAGCGCAGCGGCTGGAGCAGCGCACCCTGTTCGACCTGGAGATGATCGAGGCGACGGGGTCTTGCGCCGGCATCGAAAACTACTCGCGCTACCTCACGGGACGGAAACCCGGCGAGCCGCCGCCCACCTTGTTCGAATATCTGCCCGACAATGCGCTGGTGTTCGTGGACGAAAGTCATGTGACCGTGCCTCAGATCGGCGGCATGTTTCGCGGCGACTACCGGCGAAAGTCGACGCTTGCCGAATATGGCTTTCGGCTGCCCTCGTGCATGGACAACCGGCCCCTGCGCTTCGAGGAGTGGGACGCCATGAGGCCGCAGACAGTCTATGTCTCGGCGACGCCGGGCAACTGGGAGCTGGAGCAGACCGGCGGCGTGTTCGCCGAGCAGGTCATCCGTCCCACGGGCCTGGTGGACCCGCCGGTGGAGGTGCGTCCGGCCACCACCCAGGTCGACGACCTCATCGACGAGACACGCAAGGTGGTGGCCGCCGGCTACCGCGTGCTGGTCACCACGCTCACCAAACGCATGGCCGAGGACTTGACCGAGTATATGCACGAGCAAGGCATCCGCGTGCGCTACATGCATTCCGACGTGGAGACCCTGGAGCGCATCGAGATCATCCGCGATCTGAGGCTGGGCGCCTTCGACGTGCTCATCGGCATCAACCTGTTGCGCGAGGGTCTAGACATTCCCGAATGCGCCCTGGTCGCCATCCTCGACGCTGACAAGGAAGGCTTCTTGCGGTCCGAGACCTCGCTCGTGCAGACCATCGGCCGCGCCGCGCGCAACGTGGACGGTAAGGTCATTCTCTATGCCGACGGCATCACCGGCTCCATGGAGCGCGCCATGGCCGAGACCACGCGGCGGCGCGAGAAGCAGGCGGCGTGGAACGCGGCGAACGGCATCACGCCCGAAAGCATCAAGAAGAATATCGGCGACATCCTCTCGAGCGTGTACGAGCGCGACCACGTGCTGGTCGACGCCGGCACCGGCTTCGCCGAGGGCGAACAGACGCCGGTCGGCCACAATATCGAGAGCGTGATCGCGGACATGGAGAAGCGCATGCGCGCCTCCGCCGCCGATCTCGAATTCGAGGAGGCGGCGCGCTTGCGCGATGAGGTCAAGCGCCTGCGTCAGATGGAGCTGGCCATCGCCAACGATCCCCTCGCCCGGCAAGGCGAGCTGGAACGCTCGGCGGCCGCGGTCGACCTGACCCGGCCCCACAAGCCGACCCTCGACGAGATGGGCCCGCACAATCGCGAGATGCCACTCAAGCGCTCCCGCCCGCGCTCGAACGCCGGCAAGCCCGGCACCCGTGCCTTTAAGGGCAAAAGCCGCTAAAGCCACCTTTCAAGGCCACGGTCTGTCAACCTTGCCGTGTTACGGCTCGGGAGAACGGAGCAGAAAGCCTCGAAAAATGCCGGGCAGCGCGAAGGCGACCCTCATCGACATTTACGACGCTTGGCGAGCCCACGACCTCGACTGGCTCGGCTCGTATTTGCCGGCGGATTTCTCCCACTCAATGAACATCCCTGCCGAGCAGCTCGATCTGAGCGGAATGCGCGACGGCAAGCTCGCCGCGCTCAACCGGCTAAGGGAAATCTTCGACAGCTTCGACACCCAGCACCTCGAGCCCGCCGCGTTGACCCTGTGCGGCGACAAAGCGATCGCCAATGTGACCACGCGCTGCCGGCATCGATCGAGCGGCACGTGGCTCTGCACCACGAAGAAGCATGTCTGGCGCATCGAGGACGGTTGGCCCGTCGAGCTATCTGAATTCTACGACCTCGACCAGTTCGAAGTCTTCATGAAGAAAGCACGACGCTGAGGCGCCGGCCGCGCCGTGTAACTCAAGTCGCGCTTCACCATAATTCGAACTCGCACGACGCGAACGCGGCCAAACGCGGTATCAAACGCGCACGCCAAAAATATGCAGCACCACGTCCTAACATCATATGATGCGGCAACGCTTCGCGGGGAGGCATGATGATCAGGCCGGAGACCATCGTCTGCGAGATCTACGATGCGTGGCGCGCTCAAGACATGGAATGGCTCGCGGAGCTACCTGCCTGAAGATTTTTGCCACGTCATTCACATCCCGACGGAGATTCATCCCCTTGGCGGTACCAGCCGTGGCAAGGCCGCCTCGATCGCGCGGCTCGGCGTGATCGCCGACGATTTCGAAATTCTCCGGTTCGACACCAGCGGATTGATCGTTCAGGAGGCCCGCGCCGGCGTCGAAATTCCCGTGCGCTACCGCCATCGTGAGACGGATATCGATCTCGAAACGACGATCGCCAACTTCTGGACCTTCGAGGATGGCTGGCCTGTCCGGCTGTCCGAGTACCATAACCTCGTCCGCATCCAGGAATTCAAGCAGAACGTCGTGGCGCTGGGCGCGGACCTGTAACCGGCCAGAGTCTGGAAGCGGCCGGCTGCGAAGCCTCGCGCCTGCCGTTCTAAATTGGCGCGCGCATTAACTCTTTCTCAAGCGGATCGGAGTGAGATGGGCGGCGTACCAAGTTGAGTACTCAGTAGCGTAAGAGGGAATCAGTCATGCGCACCATCATTGCTCTTGCGGTCATCACCGCGACCATCGCCCTTGGCGGTTGCTTCCACCATGGTCAGCAGACCTACGTCACCGAGCTGCCGCCGGCACCGGTGCCTTACAAGTAAGCTTTCATGCACGACGGCTTCGGCCTTTCGAGGTCCTGACGCTAGTCCGCGCCGGGCCCCGCCGCATCGGGAGTGAAAGCGAGAGTATCTGCGTAGAAGAGCCCGGCCGTCGCGCCGGGCTTTTTCGTGGCTGGACGCCAAGCGTGAGCCGGCCCCTCAAGACCTTGTGAGCAAATATGAGCCGCAAGTGATGGCGGCGTCGGCTAGCGTGCAACGATGAAGCCGGCGAGCACGGGAGGGAGCCGAAATGTCCACGTTGATGACCTGGCTGGAGGCCGGACGGCGGCTCGCCGAGCGCGTTCCCTATAGTATCGTCGCCCTGGTGGCGCGGCTCGCCGTGGCGAGCGTGTTCTGGCGTTCGGCCCAAACCAAGGTCGACGGGTTCCTCCACATCAAGGACACCACGTTCTTCCTCTTCCGCGAGGAGTACAAGGTGCCCTTCCTGCCGCCGGACGTCGCCGCCTATCTTGCGACCTATCAAGAGCTCGCCTTCTCGGTCTTGCTCGTGGTCGGGCTTGCTTCGCGGCTCTCCGCGCTCGGCCTCATGCTCATGGTCGCCGTCATCCAGATCTTCGTCTATCCGGAAGGCTGGCCGGACCACATTCTGTGGTTCGCGCTGCTGCTGCTGATTTTCGCGCGCGGTCCCGGCGCGATCTCCCTCGACCACTTGCTCTGGTCGCGCGCCCGGAGCGAACCCGCGCCCGCCCGCTAGAACAGGGACTCGGAATCGCTGGCAGGCGCCGCCGGCTGTTTGTGCTCAGCCGCCGCGCTGTAGCTGCCGCAGCAAGGCATGGCTCGGATAGGAATCCGCCGGCAGTCCGAACTTGACTTGCATGTCGCGAATGGCGGCGCGGGTGCCGGCGCCGATCACGCCGTCAATCTTCCCCACGTCGTAACCGCGCTGCGCGAGGAGCTGCTGCAATTGCTTCGTCTCTGCCGCGGTGAACGGCTCGGGGTTTCCCCGGCGCAGCGGTGGCGCGCCCGCTAGCCGCGTGGCGTAGTAGCCGGCGGTCGTCGAGTAGACGAGCGAGTTGTTCCAATCGAGATAGACGTTGATGAAATTCGGATAGGCGAGAAACGCCGGTCCGTGGCGTCCCATAGGCAAGAGAAGCGCCGATGGCGTGTTGTCGGCGGGTACCGGCTTGCCGTTGCGATACGTCACGCCGTAGCGGGACCAAAAAAGCCGCGGCCGCTGAATGGTGACGTCAGCCTGTTCCCAAGGCAGGTTCTCCGGCACGATGACTTCCTCGAGCCAAGGCTGGCCGGCCTGCCATCCCTTCGAGGCGATATAGTTGGCGGCCGACGCAAGGGAATCCGGCGCGCTACGCACGAGATCGCGGTGCCCGTCGCCGTCATAGTCGACCGCGAAGTCGTAGTACGTCTTGGGCTGGAACTGGAACTGACCCACCTCTCCGTGCGCCGGCCCGCGCATCTCTTTCGGAGAAAGATCGCCGCGATCGATCACCTTCAGCGCGTACATCAGCTGTTCGCGGAACTCCTCGGGCCGGCGGCAATCGTAGCTTAGGGTCGCGAGCGACTGGATGCTCGGCAGATTGCCCATCACCTTGCCGAAGTCGGTCTCCAATCCCCAATAGGCCACGAGCACCGGACCCGGCACGCCGTATTGCTGCTCGATCTTCTTGAAGGTCGAAGCGTATTTCTGGAGCAGCGACTTGCCGACACTCATGCGGTTGCCGGAGACCATGCGGTCCTGGAACGTCAGATAGTCCTGGGTGAACACGCCCTGGCGGCGGTCATGGGCAATGGCCGTCGGATAATAGGTGACGCCGTTAAGCGCGGCGGCCACGGTCTGTGGAGAGATGCCTTCGGCGACGGCCTGTTGCTTGAAACCTTGCAGCCACTTGTTGAAGCCGGCAGGGCCGGGGCACTGTTGCGCAAGGACGCTCGAAGCCGAGCCGAACAGCACCGCCGCACAAAGGCCAGCGCGCGCTATCATCGAAATGACGCGAGTCATGGGGTGTCTAGCCATGCGCGCACTGAACCCAGTCGAAGGGCGTCCGTCAAGTTAAGAGGCAAGTTAAGAGGGATGACAAACCGAAGCCGATCGCGCCGCCACTACGACGACCAACCCGAAAGGCGAGCGACACCGCCAACGCAGATAGGAAAAAGCATCCGCAAAACGCGGCCGCTCGGACTCGATGCTGTGCCGGCCGCTCTTAGTCGGTATGCGGCGGCAGCTCGCCAATCCGAAGCTTCTCCATCAGCACGTTGATGCGCCGTGAAGCCTCGCGTTTGCTCAAGCCCTGCTGGAAGGCCCCCGGCTCACGCACTTCGTCGGCCAATGTTTTGAGGTACGAGGCCTGCGCCCCCGTCATTGGCTCCGCGCCGTTGGACTCGCTCGACGCGAGGTACTGGCTTTCCTGATACTCAGGGGCCCTCTTCTTCTGTTCCATATCCTAGTATTCCTGAACCACCCTCGGTGTTTCCCTTTAGCGTCTTTCTTGTACACACGAGTGTTACAGTAAGAATCGAAAAGGGCAAGGATTTGGCGTCATATGACAAAGGTTTGGGCACAACTAGGTCCGCCTAGAGATGCGGCGGCGCAGCGAGACGCGACAGGTCAAGATCCGCGGCATGGATCGCGCCCGGGCCGCGCCCCCGCCTGCGGCGTGGCGAAGCGGCCTTTAGCCTCTCACCATTAACGTTCTGTAAACTTTTACCAAATCGGGGCTTGATGCCTCGAAATGGCCCTCCGAAGACCGCTGACCAGCCGAGTTTTTGCCCCTTTGTTCCGTAGGTTACCGCAGTGCACCATTGTGTGCGGCCGGCTCGATTCTTCGCCGGCTCCTGCAAAAACCTCCCAGACAAACTAAGGAGCAAGAACGCATGGTCAAAGTGCGAGCTAAATTTATGACGGTGGGACTTCTGGGTGCCGCTTTGATGTTGCCCTTGAGTGCCGCCCAGGCGGCCCAGGTCGGACATGCCTCGTGGTACGCGCTCACCTCCAAGACGGCGAGTGGGGAACAGATGAACCCCAGCGCCCTGACCGCGGCGCACCGCTCGTTGCCCTTCGGCACCAAGGTGCTCGTGGAAAATCTGAGAAACGGCCGCTCCGTGGTCGTGCGAATCAATGACCGCGGTCCATTTGTGGGCGGGCGAATCATCGACGTCTCGAAGGGCGCCGCCGCACAGCTCGGCATGATTCACTCCGGCACCGCCAAGGTGCGCGTCACGCCGGCAAGCGGGGGCGCGCTCAAGGCGGTCGGCCGGTCAAACAAGAACTAGCCACCGGCATCGGCACGGGGGACCGGGAGCCCGGGGGATCGGCGCGAAGGGTTCCTACTCTCAAACACCTGAGATATATGAAGTTTCAGGGCCCCTTTGGGCCTACCTGAGACGGCCTACGGCGCCGGGCATTCAGCCCGGCGTCTTTTGTGTGGCGCGCGGGAGGGCGCTACCCTCAGGCGCGATTCGCAATGCGCTGCGGGGCCCCTCCAGAACATTTCCAACCGTTGCACGGATGCAATAGGCAGTCGGAGAGAAAGGCTGCATAGTCCCAAAATATTGGTGCTTGGGGAGCAGCCTTCCCACGGCAAGCGCGGTGACGCATTCCTAGCCAATAAGCCTAAGAGACGCAGGGGACCACATCCCCCATCCAGATCGGAGACGCTCCCAATGCTCACGCTCCCCATGCTCTCCAGGGCGCTTCCTCTCGCGGCCCTCCTGGCCGCCGCCTCCGTTGGGCTCGCGCTGGAAAGCGCCGTGGCTCAGCAACAGGAGAGCCGCCAGGGAACCGGCCAGGGAGTCTTCAAGAAGCCCCATCGCGGCCCGGCTATCGGCGGCACGTCATGGACTCTCAGCGACGTTTGGGGCGAGCCCGAGATGCCCGAGCCATCCATGGATTACCCGGGATACGATTACCCGCCTGGCGGCTATGACCTCAACGGCCCGCCGAGCCGGTCGCCCTACCCCAACTAGGCGCAAAAACCCCGGGTTGCGCCGGCACGCGCGCAAGTAGATCGGGTCTTGCACAGAGCAGCCTCACGCCCCTAGAGTGAGGCGCTTTGCGGGCAGACTGCGAACCAGGGTGGAGACTGGCCGCGTACGCTCCTTGGGAAGCGACGTGGTTCCTTTCCCCGTTTCCTAGACTTGCCTGATTTTCCGTGCGTGTCGCACGGACCATTCGGAGGGGGAAAGGAGCTTCCCATGCGTCAGACCGGTACGGTCAAATTCTTCAATCACTCGAGGGGGTTCGGCTTTATCACGCCGGACGATGGCGGCAAGGATGTGTTCCTGCACATCTCCGCATTACAGAAATCGGGTCTGCCGGCGCCGGACGAAGGGGCGCGTGTCTCGTTCGAGACAGAGCCGGACCGTCGGGGCAAAGGCCCTCAAGCCATCAACGTGCAACTCGGCGAATAAGCTCTCCGCACAATCGAATATTTCCCACCCGCTGCGATAGCGGTGTCGTTTGACGCTGTTACCGTCAGCGGGATTTTTTCGGGACGCGCGGCGGTGTTCAACCGCACGAGACAGGCTAGGCTATGACGGTGCAAGACAAGCGCGCATCGGACCTCGCGCTTCAAAGCGTGCTCGATCGTCTCGCCGAGGGACGCACCGCCGCCCTTGAGCGATTGTTTCAGTTCCTTGCCATTCCCAGCATCTCCACGGATCCCGCCTACCACGAGTCCTGTCTTCAGGCCGCGGACTGGTGCGCGGACGCGCTCCGCGACATCGGCTTCGACGCCCGCGTCGAACCCACCGAAGGCAAGCCGATGGTCCTCGCCCAATGGCGCGATCCGGCTGGCGCCAAGCGTCCGCACATTCTGTTCTACGGCCACTACGACGTGCAGCCTCCCGACCCGTTGGAGCTGTGGACAGCCTCGCCCTTCGAAGCGCAGCTCGTCGACGACGCCCAGCACGGGCAAGTCATCGTGGCGCGCGGCGCCTCCGACGACAAAGGTCAGGTGATGACCTTCTTCCAGGCGTGCCGGGCTTGGATGGAGGCCCACGGCGCGCTGCCCGTGAACGTCACCGTGCTCCTCGAAGGCGAGGAAGAATCGGGAAGCCCAAGCCTCGCGCCGTTCCTCGAGGCCAATGGCGATGCACTGAAAGCCGACATCGCGCTTGTGTGCGACACCGGGCAATGGGATGCCGAAACGCCGGCAATCACCGCCTTCTTGCGCGGTCTCGCCTTCTCGGAAGTCACGCTCACCGGCCCCGCGCGCGATCTGCATTCCGGCATTTACGGCGGTCCGGCGCAAAACCCGATCCGCGTTCTTTGCCAGCTGATCGCCGACCTTCACGACGAGACGGGACGCATCGCCATTCCTGGCTTCTATGACGGCGTGCGCGAGCCGTCGTCCGAACAACGCGAGGCCTGGCGCGCACTCGGTTTCGAGATGGACAAATTTCTCGGTGAAATCGGCCTGAGCGTGCCCGCCGGCGAGGCGGACCGAAGCGTGCTCGAACAGCTCTGGTCGCGACCGACCGTCGAGGTGAACGGTATCGTCGGCGGCTATACCGGCCCCGGCACCAAGACGGTGATCCCCTCGCAAGCCTCGGCCAAACTCTCCTTCCGTCTCGTGCCCGACCAGAATCCGGCCAAGGTCATCGACGGCCTTCATCGCTTTATCGCCAAGCGCCTCCCCGCCGATGTCAGCGTCGCCTATGGCGGCGAAGGCGGCTCGCCGGCTGTCGGCTTCGACACGGACGCGCCCGCCTTTCGCGCCGCGGCGCAGGCGCTGGAGGCCGAGTGGGGCAAGGCGCCGGTGATCGTTGGCTGCGGCGCGTCGATCCCCATCGTGGAGTCGTTCCGCACCCGGCTCGGCATGGACGCGCTGCTGGTGGGTTTCGCCTTGGAGGACGACCGCATCCATTCGCCCAACGAGAAATACAATCTCAGCAGTTTCGAGAAAGGCGCGCGAAGCTGGGCTCGCATTCTCGGCGCACTCGGTAAAGCTAATGCGGGGCGTTAGAAGCATGGCGGTCGCCGCCGCCGTGCTGACCGTTCTGCTCTCGGCGAGCGGGGCGCCAGCATTCGACCGCGACCGGCCCGGCGTCTTCGACTACTACGTGCTCGTACTCGGCTGGTCGCCGACCTATTGCCTCATTGAGGGGCGGCTCAGGCGCGATACGCAATGCGATGCGAAGACTCCCCACAACTTCGTGCTGCATGGGCTGTGGCCGCAATACGACAGGGGCTGGCCGAAGGATTGCTATGCGGGCAGGCGTCCCTGGGTGCCGTCCGAGGTGATCGACACAATGCGACATCATGCCGAGCAAGAGCCTCATCATCCACGAATATGCGACCCACGGTACCTGCGCAGGTCTCACGCCCGAGCAGTATTACGACGCAGCCCGCGCGCTCTACGACAGGGTGAGCCTACCGCCCGAGTTCACAGATCCGGAAGCACGGCGTGACCTCTCGCCCGAAGGCGTGGAACGCGAGTTCCTCGCCGCCAATCCCTGGCTGTCCGCCGACATGATCGCGGTGACGTGCCGCCGCGAGGCTCTGCTCGATATCCGCGTCTGCTTCGACCGTGATCTCCGGCCGCGCAAATGCGGCGCTAATGAAGATCAGCGGCGGCTTTGCCGCGCCGGCACGATCAACGTACCGGCGCCTTAGAAGCGATAGATCACCGAGCCGCGGAACGTGTTCGCATCCGGATCGTATGTGGTCTTGCCGCCGGGATAAGAGATCGTCTCCGCGTCGAAATCGGTGAACTGATAGTCGAGGCGTGCGCTCCAGTTCTGGTCGAACGCAAACTCGGCGCCGCCGCCCACGCTCCAGCCGAAGAACGTGGTTTCGCGGAACGCGCCGCCCGGACCGCTGATGGGCAGGTCCGCATCGGCCCATGCGCCGCCGAAGGTGCCGAAAAGCAGCAGGTTGGGCAGGATCGTGTAGCCAGCGCGGAGGCGCAAATCCGCCAAGGTGTCGAAGCCCGGGCTCACCTTGTTGATACCGCCGTTAAAGCTGCGGCTGCCGCTGATATCTGAGGCCATGAAGTCGCCTTCGACGCCGACGACGTACGGGCCGTGCTGCCAGCTATAACCCCCGACGACGCCTCCCAAGACACCACTCGAAGAGACCGAGCCTCCGGGCGACAGATCGTAGCTTACCGAAGCGCCGCCGACCGTGCCGCCGAGCCACCACCCTTCGAACACGTCCTGGGGCGGGACCGGCGCCATGTCGTAGGCGGCCGGGGCGTTGTAGGTGTCGTACAGGTCGGCGCTCGCGGCCGGGCGGGAAGCCGTGGCGCTGGCCGTTAACACGGCGGCAACCACCACAGCCTGGTACAATCGCATACGCATGACAGACTCCCTCACGATTGGAGGCTCGGCCCGTCCGCCGCGCAGCACGGATTCGTGCTGGACCAAGCGCTCACGGCCCCAGGGTAGTGCCCGACCCTTACCGACTGTTAACGACGAACCCGGGCGAAACTGAGCAGGGTAAGCGGCGGGTTAATGACCATCCCAAGGCGGGAAACCCGAGGCGATGCCGCACCACCGCTCAGCGGGCGTTGAACAGCGCCACCAGGCCGTGCTGCTCAAGCTCTACGCGGCCGAAGCGCGCTTCCAAGCCGAGGGCCAAGGACTCCAGATCGTCCGCGCGGTTATTGAACACGCCTTTCTCGTTGTAGAGATCAAGGAGCGCCCGCGCCGCCGCGTTGGGTTCGACCCCGTGACCGAGAATGGTGGCGCCGAAGAGGGTGGCGCCCTCGCCCATGAGCGGCTTCAGATGATCGACCGCCACGAGCTTCTCGGTCATCGTACCGGGCAAGCAATGCAGCACGAAGGTCAGGCCCACGGAGTCGAACGGCGCGGGATCCGGCGGCAGCGGCGCCAGCAGGTTCGCCTGCCATGACCGGGGGTGAAAGCGCGCAAGTCGGCGAACGGCGCGATCGAGGCAATGGGTGTTGATGTCAGCGAGGACCAGCCGGTCAAACTGTGTGCCGGCGCGGTCGAGAAAGAGCCCCGTGCCGACCCCCGCCTCCAGGTGATTGGCGGACAGGTTGGCCTCATAGAGCGCGGTGAGCCGAGAGATGGGGCAGCGCCAGGCGACGCGGCTGGAAAGCCCGTGCACCACCAGGTCGTACAAGCGAAGCGCAAAGGGAGTGTAGACCGCGTGGGCCTTCGCGATCGCCTCGGCATCGGCGGCGCCTAAGTCCGTTTGCTCGCGAGAGTGCATATGGCCAGTCTATGCCATCGCTCGGGCACCAAAAAAAGGGCGCCGACGAGGCGCCCTTTTCAGGTGGGAAGTGCTTTTGGGGAAGTTTTAGCCCTTAGAACGAAGCGCTGAGGGTTCCCACAACCCGCGAGTCGCAGTTGTTGATAGATCCCCCGCAACCGGCAGCGCTGAGATCCGTATCCCAATATCTGATATCGGCGGAAAAGTTGTCCATAAAGCCGAGGGTCAGACCTGCGTTCCAGTAGGTGTAAGAGCCGCCCGCGTCGAACCACTGGTAGCCGACCAAGCCGCTCACACTCGGGCTGAAGAAGTTGAAGATCTTGTTGGAGAAGGCGTACTCCAAAGAACCCTCGGTAGCATTCCCATCGCCGATCTCGCCGAAATAATCAGGCGACCAGTAGTTGCTCACGCCAACCGTAAAAGCCTCGCCAAACGTGTGGGAGGCACCGGCCTTCAACTCGACATAGTTGAAGTCTCCGCCAGGATCGAAAGCACCCGGGTAGGTGTAGTAAAGAACGGCGAAGTCGAAGTCGATGCCCATCCAGGTCGGCGCGATACCGCCATAGTAGTCGATCTCCACCGTGGCCAGATCGATGCCAACCGGGTCCGGCGGAACACTCCCGCCGAAATCGACGTTTGAGCCCCATATGCCGGCATAGAAGATGCCATAAGAGGCGTCGATCGAGGCCTGCACCGCCGGGTTCTGGTTCGTATTGGAAATACCACGGAAGATGTAGTCCGTGGTGAACGTGGCCGTACCACCAAGCTCGAACTCTTCTGCCTGTGCCGGAAGAGCGAGCCCGCCGATAAGGGCTGCACTCAAGATGGTTAGTTTTAACGTCCCCGCTTCCAGATGCCGAGCCATTGTCCAGTCTCCCGCTTTTTCGCCTGTCCCAATTAGGTCTTTAATTCTTGTGGGGTGTAGCTCGTTACCCGTGTCCGCGGCGCAACGCCCCCGTCACATCGACAATAGTCCGCACCCCCCTTGAAGCAACGAAAAAGCAAGACGTTTTTAAAACATCTAGGCCAGTGTGACTAATCTGCAATGGTTCAAGGACTTTGACGCCACATTGGGCTCACGCCCCTCCTCGCGCTGCACAAATACTCAGTCGGAGTGCACACGAGGAAGGCAACTGCTCAAAGTCGAGGCGAATCGTTATCCCTCCGGCGAATCATGGGCTTGGCCGCGGCCACTCTCACGCCGAATCCGCCGCTGCCTGCTGCGCTTGTTCCGTGTGACGGCGTCTCCGAGAGTGCCATTTCGCCGTCGCGAGACGCTTGACACGTCGAATTGAGCCCCCTTCCCGCAAAGGACGACATGGCCGCAGACACTCCCGACGGGACCGCATTGGTATCCGGTGCGGCGCGCCGGCTTGGCCGGACGATCGCGCTCGACTTGGCCCAAAGCGGTTGGCGCGTCGGGGTCCATTATCACGCTTCCGAGGCGGAAGCCTTCGGCCTGGTGGCGGAAATCGAAGCCATGGGCGGCCGAGCCGCGGCCCTGCAAGCCGATCTTGGCCGTTTTGACGATCTCGCCTCCTTGGTGGAGACCTGCTGCCGCGAACTCGGCCCGCCCACCTGCCTCATCAACAACGCCGCCTGTTTTGAGTGGGATTCAGCGGAAACGTGCGACGAATCTGGCTGGGCGACGCATCTCGACGTCAATCTGCGCGCGCCCGTGTTTCTGACCCAGGCCTTCGCCCGAACGCTCCCGGAAGGCGCCGCGGGCAACGTCATCAACCTGGTCGATCAGAAAGTGTGGAACCTCAACCCGGACTATTTCTCCTACACCATCGCCAAATCGGCGCTGTGGAC
>NZ_JBPPND010000192.1:0-5169 GCF_051306395.1 Methyloceanibacter sp. | reverse complement strand
GACTTTGGTAATACTTGTTTCAAATTCATCGCTATTGCGCGGAGAATTTAACTAAAGTCCGGCGCAAATCGGTAAGGTTTGCGCCGCCTGGTCATCGGGGGTTTCAGCGCGGCGTAGCGTAAAACGGCCCCCAACCCGAACGCCAGCGGCGCTTTATGCTTTCCTTAAGCGCGGGTGCGAATAATCCCCGACCAAGACAATTCGGGGACGGTAGCGGCGGCTCGCCGCTCTGAGATGCGTGTGTTTAGTCGTGAGAGTGTCCGTGGGCTGGCCGCCTATTTCGAGTCGCTGGTCCATGGGACGGCGCGCGGCGATGCGTTAACCATCGCGCGCCACCAATCCTTCATCGCTTCGCGTCTGCTTGGGGGCCTTCTGGCCCTATGCGTGTTCCCCATCTATCTCGTGGTGGGTGGGAAGCCGACACTGCTCGGCGCCGTGGCTTTCCTTTGGCTCCTGTCGCCGATCGCCATCGCCATCTTTCTGTCGCGGACGGGCCGGTTCGCCGCTGCGCATTTGATCTCGGCCGCGAATTTCGCAGGTCTTGTGACCTATTGCGCGTGGCTCACGGGTGGCCTTGGTTCCGCTCTCCTGCCATGGCTTGTCGTCGTGCCGCTCGAAGCCGGACTTGCGACCGACCGGCGCATTGTCGCCTGGGCGGCGGGCGCGGCTGGACTTGGTCTCGCGGTCCTTGCGCTTCTCAGCATGGCCGGGATGGTGCCGGCGCCGCTCACGTTGCCGCTGCCGGCGGATGCGTTCTCGTTCCTCGGCGTGGCGTCCGCCATGGCCTATGCCGCCGGATTGGCCGCGATGGTCCAGATGGTTCACAAGCAATCGGAGAACGCCATCCGCGCCGGCGAAGAACGCTACCGGCTGCTGGCCGAGAACGCCAACGACATGATCACGCGTCACGACGCGAAAGGGCGCGTGACATTCGTGTCACCCGCCGGGCAACACCTCTTAGGCGAGCCCGTGCAGAAGCTTCTGGGAGACGGTCTCTTCGAGCATGTGCATGTGGCCGACCGGCCAGCCTATCTGACGACGCTCTCCCGGTGCCAGGCCAACAACGAAGCGATGGCGGTGGAGTTCCGCGTGCGCCGCGCCGGGGCGGGCGATGCTGCACGCTACGCTTGGGTGGAGATGCGCTGCCGGCCGATGCCGCCCACGGACGGGAGCGACAGGTCCGGCATCGTCGCCGTTAC
This sequence comes from Methyloceanibacter sp., assembly GCF_051306395.1. Classification (GTDB taxonomy): domain Bacteria; phylum Pseudomonadota; class Alphaproteobacteria; order Rhizobiales; family Methyloligellaceae; genus Methyloceanibacter. Next base: position 3,970 of record NZ_JBPPND010000192.1, on the reverse strand, counting down.
CCGCGACATCTCCGAGCATAAGGTGCAAGAGTCCGTGCTGCTGCGCGCCCGGGACGAGGCGGAAGGCGCGAGCCGAGCCAAGACGCAATTTCTTGCGAGCATGAGCCACGAACTCCGCACACCGCTCAACGCGATCATCGGCTTCTCCGAGATTCTCAATCGCGAGTTATTCGGTGCGCTCGGCGAAGTGCGCTACCGGGATTACGCCCGGCTGATCCACGAGAGCGGCGAGCATCTGCTCAACGTGGTCAACGACATTCTTGACATGTCGAAAATCGAGGCAGGCAAGTTCACGATCGTGAAGGAGCCGTTTGACGTGGTTTCGCTGGTGAATTCATGTTGCGACATCATGCGCCATACTGCGGAGCAGAAGGGGCTGTCCCTGAAAGTCGATATTTCACCGGGTATCCCAGAGCTTGCCGCCGACAAGCGCGCGTGCAAGCAGATGCTGCTCAACGTGATTTCGAATGCCATCAAGTTTACCGAGTCCGACGGATGGGTGAAGGTCTCGGCTAATGTCGAGGATGACACTGTAGTCTTCGCGGTGTCCGACAACGGAATCGGCATTGCCGATCAAGACCTGCCGCGTCTCGGCAGTCCGTTCGTGCAGGCCAAGGGCTCATACGACCGCAGCCATGAAGGCGCCGGGCTTGGACTGTCGGTGGTGAGGGGCCTTGCCCGCCTTCATGGCGGAACTCTTGAGCTTACCAGCACGCTCGGCAAGGGCACCACGGCGCGGATCGTTGTTCCGCTCGATGCCCCGTCCGAGCCGGTCGAAGCCCCGGCGGATGCGCCGACGGTCTCGGCTGCATGAGGGCGCCCTCTGCGCTCGTTTAGTAACTCTTTAGTTTCCGCGGCCAAGATGCACGCGGAGGGGCGGGGTGCTCTCCCGCCTTCGATTCTCAAACGTTAACGGAAGCAATGGGCGTAGTTTCAGCGCGACTCGTGTTCCTAGCCTTTCTCGGGCTGACCGGAACTATCATCTACAACGCGCTCTATCTTCAGGAGCACGGACCGCACGGTGTCGCCAGCGCGCCGGCGACGACCGTAGTGCGCCAGGTCGCGACGAAGACGATCCCCGTCGCGCCCAGGGATGCCCCCTCCGATCTCGAGACGCCGCCTTTGACCGAGCCCCCCGCCGATCTCGGTATAGCGCCTGTCAGCACGGATCTCCCGCCCTTGGCGCCCGATGCTGGCGAATCCCAGCTTGTTGTCAGGGCGGTTCAGCGAGAGCTTTCGGCGCGAGGCTATGATGTGGGGCAAGTGGACGGCCAGTTGTCCGGCAAGACACGCGCGGCCATCTCATCGTTTCAGACGAAAGAGGGATTGTCCGTGACGGGCCTCCCAAGCGACGATCTGTTGCGTCAAATCCTGCTTGGCGACAGCGTGGCTCCGTCGGCCGCGACTGGATCCGTCGTTCCTTCCGACGGCATCGCCGCGAACGCGGCCGAATATGGGACGGTGATGCGGGTGCAACAGGTTCTCGCCGATCTCGGCTATGCGCCTGGCCCCGTCGATGGGGCATGGGGGGAGAACACGTCGCACGCGATCAGCGCCTTCCAGCGCGACCGCAACCTTGACGAGACAGGACAGATCACCCCTGAGCTCCTCGAGGAATTTCAGCGCGTGACGGGCCAAGATCTCACAAAGACAGCCGCACACCCCTGATTTTCGCGCTAGTCTCGCCGCAATGCGTTTACGGAGCGGGATTTGGGTCAGCGCGTATCTGCGCCGCTGTCAGGCGGAGGCCGTGCCTGTGGTCGTCGTGCGCCGAGGCGACACCGAAGCGGGCGCGATCTTCATCTCGATCGATAGGCTCGATGGCACCGTGTGCCTTTACGGCCCGGCGCCGGCGGGGCTGGAGGGCAGCGATACGGACCGGCGCTGGGTGCGTTGCCTCGAAGGTAGGGCGGCGACACCACAGGAGGTCAGCATCTATCTGGCGCGGCAAATCGAATTCGATCCCGATCTTTGGGTCATCGAAGTGGAAGACAAAGCGGGGCGGCACTTTCTAAATGACGATCTGGTCCGGGCTTGAGTGGTTTGCCAGGTTAGGAGTTCGTTAACCTTACTTGGGCCTAATTCGCGAGAGGCGCACCCGCGCCACACCATCGCGCGTCGCGTGAGGTAATCCGTGGAGACTTGAGCATGGCGACCATTTTGGAATTCCGCCGAACCGAGGACGCCGCGGCTAGCAAGTCCGTCGAAGGGTCGCTCGGTGAGATCATCATCTTCCCGGGCGTACGCATCGAGCGTCACGCGCTGGCCGATGCGCCGGACCAAATGTCATCGATTGACCGGCGGCGTCCGCCACGTGTCCGGAAAAAGTCACGGGCCTGACGGATCAGGGCTTGAGCTCCTATGCGGGCCGCAATAGGTGGCCTTCAGCGCGCGCTCGGCTTCGGCGCCACGGCTGGGCCCAGCGAGCGGGGCGCGGATCAAGGCAATTCCTTCGACGACAGGCGAATTGACTACCACCACGTTGTTAAACGCCTCGGGGGCATCGACTCCAACTTCGGCGACCGTCTGGTCCTTCGTGGCGATGATCAGATCGATCTCTGGCTGTTTCATATCGGCGCCGATGACCGCGTAATAATTTTCGCCTAGCGGTGTGTAGAACGCGACGAGCCAGAGCTCGTTGGCGATCTCCGCTCTTAGGCGCACCGGACCATTTGAGAGGTCGTAGCGGCACACGGCGTAGCGCACGTCCGGAGCCATCATCGGCATGACCTGACGTCCCGGGGCGGCCGCCGGCAGCTGAATCATCGTGTTGGCCGGTCCGAGGGCGGCGAGCCGCGCATGGGCGTCGCGCGGTGCAAGCATAGGCAGCGTCAGCACGGCCACGACGTGAATGAGGCCGGCGAGCACGACGCCCAAGGCGATATAGAGTCCGGGAAGACTTACTCGCATCGGATGCGCTCGATCGTTGGGAGCCGGTCGTAAGGAATCTGACCGATCCCGCTAATGTCGGTGTCGCGTGAGCCATAGACGCGCAAGACAAGCATGAGGCTGCGATTGGGGTCGGTTCCGCTCGGGAGCCAGTTTTCAGGCCTGGCATTGCGCGACACGTTGATGCGGAAGCTCCCGTCGGCACGGCGAATGGCTTCTTCGCTGTTGAAGCTGTAGCGCTTGGAGGGGTTCGCAATCAGCGATCCATATTCGTTGTAGAGAGCGATCGACCACCAGCGCGCGTTCAGAGGAGCGCCGATGATCAAATACTCGCAGCCGGCGCTGAGACTGCTGCCGCGGCTGTCGGTGTTCGCCACGAAATAGCGCGCGGCCGTGGACGTGAGGGGGAGGCGGCCGCTGCGCGCAAGATGAGCACGGGTGTAGGGGTCGGCGTTTGGGTTGCCTTCGCTAAGCCAGCTCTTCCACGGGCCGATATGTGCGGTCGTCAGTAGTGAGCCCCGCTCGATCATGTACCAAGCGGACCCGATGCCCAGGATCAGCGCCACGGCAAACGTGCCGATGAAGTAGCCGAGCGCACGCATGGACGTGCTGCCCTCTTCACGCCACAGGCTGCTGCGCGTCGAGTTGCCCGTTAGCGGCATGTTCGGGAGTGCGGTCACGCGGGCATCGTCTTTCGATATGCGTGGGTGGCGTCTACTGAGGAATGGTGGAGGCCGCGCGACCGGCGGACGCCGTGTCCTCGTTGGCAGCCGGCGGCGGCTTGGGATCGGTGTCTGCGGCCGACGCCAAGTTCGGTTGAGCTGAGGCGGAGGACGCCTTCGCGCGCCGTTGGCTCGTCTCGTCGTCGGTCTTCAGGAGCGGCGCTTTCTTGAGGAGCTTGCCGATCTCCTGAAGCACTTGGCGTGTCGCGGCCGGCATGTCCTTCACGTTCTCGGCCGGCGGAGGCACCGGCAACTCGGCCGTGGCGCTTTGCGACATGATGGCGGCGATCCTTTGCTGCTCGGCGACCTGGCGCGGATGCGGCTCGACACCTGGGATCACCGGGATGTTGTCCGTATCA
>NZ_JBPPND010000191.1:0-6223 GCF_051306395.1 Methyloceanibacter sp. | reverse complement strand
TTGTCGCCGTCGAGCATATAGGTGTGGCGGCCAAGGGCGTGGAGCCGCTTCTCCAGCGTGTTGGCGATGGTGGACTTGCCGGAGCCCGACAGACCCGTGAACCACAGCACGCAAGGCCTCTGCCCTTTGAGCCCGGCCCGCGCACCCTTGTCGATGAAGAGCTCTTGCCACTGTACGTTGGTCGCGCGCCGCAGACCGAACTCGATCATACCCGCCGCCACCGTGGCGTTAGTGAAACGATCGATGAGAATGAAGCTGCCGGTCTCGGCGTTGTCGCCGTAAGGATCGAACACCAGCGGCTTGGTCATGCTGAGATTGCACAAGCCGACCTCGTTCATCTCCAGCGTCTTGCCGGCCACGTGATCGAGATTGTCGACATTGAGTTTGTATTTGAGCGTCGAGATCGTTGCCGTCGTTGTCTGACTGCCGCAACGAACCGTGTAAGCGCGGCCAGGAAGCATGGCCTCCTCGTCGAACCAGATGAGTTTCGCGGCCACCTGATCGGACGTGGACGGCGCGGCGTCCGGCGACGCGATGACATCGCCGCGGCTGGCATCGACTTCCTCCGCGAAAGTGAGCGTGATGGCGTCGCCTTCATGGGCTTCTTCGAGATCGCCGTCCGCCGTGACGATGCGGGCCACATGCACCCGTTTGCCGGACGGGTGAATAACCACCTCGTCGCCGGGCTTGACGCTGCCGCTCGCCACCGTGCCCGCATAACCTCTGAAATCGAGATGCGGCCGGTTCACCCATTGCACCGGAAAACGGAACGGTCCAGCCGCCGCCTCGGGGGTCACATCCACCGTCTCCAGATGCCCCAGCAGCGTAGGACCGTGATACCAGTGCATATGCGCGCTCGGGGCCGTGACATTGTCGCCCTTAAGCGCCGAAACGGGGATCGCGACGATGGAGTCGAAACCCAGCGGCTCGGCGAAGGCCGCGAAGTCCTCGGCAATGGCCTCGAACTTCTCCTGATCGAAATCGATCAGGTCCATCTTGTTGACGGCGACGGCGACTTTCTTGATGCCGAGCAGCGACAAGATGCAGGCGTGCCGCCGCGTCTGAGTCAGAACGCCTTGGCGTGCATCGACGAGCAGCACGGCGAAATCGCAATTGGATGCGCCGGTAGCCATGTTGCGCGTGTACTGCACATGGCCGGGCGTGTCGGCGACAATGAACTTCCGCCGGGGCGTCGCGAAATAGCGATAGGCCACGTCGATGGTGATGCCTTGTTCGCGCTCGGCCTGGAGTCCGTCGACGAGCAGCGACAGGTCGATCTCCCCGCCGCGCGGCGCGTTGGGACGCTTGGACTCGCGCTCGACGCTCTGAAGCTGGTCCTCGAACACGAGAGCGGAATCGTAGAGCAGCCTGCCGATCAGCGTGCTCTTGCCGTCGTCCACACTGCCGCAGGTCAAGAACCGCAACAGCCCCCTGTTCTCATCCGCGACGATCCGGGCGGCGAGCCGCTCGCTGGCACTCTCCTTGGCGCCGGCGACAACGCTCAATTGCGGCATCAGAAGTAGCCCTCCTGCTTCTTCTTCTCCATCGAGCCGATCTGATCGTGGTCGATCACCCGGCCTTGGCGTTCGGAATGCCGCGAGGCGATCAGTTCCTCGATGACCTCGGGCACCGTCGTGGCGTCGGATTCGATGGCGCCGGTGAGCGGATAGCAGCCGAGCGTCCGGAACCGCACCTTGCGCATCTCCGGCGTCTCATCCTCTTCGATGGGCAGGCGCTCGTCGTCGACCATGATCAACGTGCCGTCACGGTCGACCACCGGCCGCTCCTTGGCGAAATAGAGCGGCACCACGGGTATGTCCTCGAGATAGATGTAGGTCCACACGTCGAGCTCGGTCCAGTTCGACAAGGGGAACACCCGCATGCTCTCGCCGGGCTTCACCTTGGTGTTGGCGAGATGCCAAAGCTCGGGGCGCTGGCGTTTCGGGTCCCAGTTATGGGCAGCGTTGCGGAACGAGAACACACGCTCCTTCGCGCGCGATTTCTCCTCGTCGCGGCGCGCACCGCCGAACGCCGCGTCGAAGCCGTGCTTGGCGAAAGCCTGCTTCAGCGCCTCCGTCTTCATGATGTCGGTGTGGAGCGCGCTACCATGCGTGATCGGCGAAATGCCGTCGCTCACGCCGTCTTCATTGATGTGCACCCACAGGTCGATGCCGAGCCGCTTGGCCTCCCGGTCGCGGAACTCGATCATCTCCCGGAACTTCCAGGTGGTGTCTACGTGGAGCAGCGGGAACGGCGGTTTGGCCGGATAGAACGCCTTCATGGCGAGATGCAGCAGGACGGCGGAGTCCTTGCCGATGGAGTAGAGCATCACCGGGTTGCGGAACTCGGCGACGACCTCGCGCATGATGTGGATGCTCTCCGCTTCGAGCTGACGGAGATAAGAAGACAGGCGCTGCTTCATCACTTCGCACTCGTACTCGTCGATCGGGAGCCCTTGGACGCAGGCTCGACTTTGTCTGAGCCTTTGCCGTTCTGGCCCTTGGCGTGGGTCTCGGCCTTACGCTTGGCGGCGAGATAACGATAGGCGCTGACTGGGATCAGGGCGAGATAAGTCACTGACCCGACAGCGAGAGTGAGGGATGGATAGGTCAAAAGCAGGGCAATGAAAAGCGCGGCGAGGACGAAAACCGGCGGCACATACTCCCGGTGGATGCGCTGGCCGATCATTTTTATCGAGAAAGTCGGGACATTCGAGACCATCAGGAGCGCGATCGCCAGGGTATAAATCAGGACGAGCGGGGTCAGGCTCGGCAGATGAAGCCCCAGATCCTGGGCATAGATCGGCAGAAGCAAAATGATGGCCCCGGCAGGCGCCGGCACGCCCACGAAGAAGGCGTTCTGCCAGGCGGGCAGATCGGTCCGATCGAGCGACACATTGAAGCGGGCGAGCCGGAGCGCCGAGCAGACCGCGAAGACCAGCACGGCGATCCAGCCCAGGCTGCGCAGATCCTCGAGCGCCCAGTTGAACATGATGATGGCGGGCGCCACACCGAAATTGACGAAATCGGCGAGGCTGTCGAGCTCGGCCCCGAAGCGCGACGAGGCTTTCAGAAGCCGCGCCACATGGCCGTCAATGCCGTCGAGAAACGCGGCGAACACGAGCGCCGCCACCGCGAGATCCCAGCGGTGCTCGATGCCCATGCGAATCGCGGTCAGACCTGCGCACAGCCCGACAAGTGTGAAGATGTTGGGAATGAGCACGCGGATCGGCACTTGGCCGCGGGCGAACACGCGCGGCCGCCGCTTGCGGTCGTCCCGTTCCGGATCGAAAGGAGGAAACATGAACGCTTACGCCTTCCCCCGTGTGTCGTCTGCGTACGTCGCGAGCACCGTCTCGCCGCCAATCGCCGTCTGCCCGATCTCGGCCAGAACCTCGACGCCCGCAGGGACATAAAGGTCGACGCGGCTGCCGAACCGGATCAAGCCCATGCGCTCGCCCGCCTCCACGCTAGCCCCGTCGTTCACGAAAGTCACGATCCGCCGCGCCACCAACCCTGCGATCAGAACCACGCCGAGCTTGGCTCCGGACTTGGTCTCGATGACGAAGGCTTGCCGCTCGTTCTCCTCGCTCGCCTTGTCGAGCTCGGCATTGAGGAAGGCTCCGGGGACGTAAGCGCTGTGGATGATCCTTCCACCGACGGGCGCGCGCACGATATGCACGTCGAGCACGGACAGGAACACGGAGACGCGTGTCAAAAGCGTGGTGCCGAGCGCCAGCTCGCGCGGGGCGGTCACGCCCTCGATCACCGAGGCGACCTTGCCGTCTGCGGCGCTGACGATCAGTCCCGGCCGATCGGGCGTGACCCGCTCGGGATCGCGGAAGAAATAGGCGATTGCGGCGGTGAGCAGCACGGCGATCCAGCCGAGCACCGGCACAAACAGAAGCAGAAACAATGCGGCGATCGCGGCGCCGGCCACGAATTTGTAGCCGTCGCGATGGATCGGCACGAAGGCGTTGGTAATCGTATCGAGCAGACTATGCCGGTCGTTCATGGTGCTCCTAAGCTTCTCTGGTCAATTTGAGGCGAGCGCCTCGTCTTCCAAACGCTCGGCCGCGCGGGAGTCGTGAATATCTTCTTCCTCGAGTGCGTGCGCCAACCGCTCGCGCGCCTCGTCGGCCTCGCGCTGGCGCGCCCACAGGCTGGCATAGAGCCCGCCCTTGTCGAGAAGCTCGTTATGGGTGCCCTGCTCCACAATCGCTCCCTCATCGAGCACGATGATGTTGTCGGCATGGACCACCGTGGAGAGCCGGTGCGCAATGACCAGGCTCGTACGCTCGCGCGCCACGCGCTCCAGGGCATCCTGGATCTCTTTCTCCGTATGGCTGTCGAGCGCCGAGGTCGCCTCGTCCAGCATCAGGATCGGCGGCGATTTCAGGATCGTGCGGGCGATGGCCACGCGCTGCTTCTCGCCGCCGGACAGCTTCAAGCCCCGCTCGCCGACCAGCGCGTCGTAGCCTTGCGGCAGGGTCATGACGAAATCGTGGATCTGGGCGAGCCGCGCCGCCTCGCGCACTTCCGCCGGGGTAGCATCGGGGCGGCCATAGCGGATGTTGTATTCGATCGTGTCGTTGAACAGCACCGTGTCCTGCGGGACCATGCCGATCGCCGCGCGCAACGAGGCTTGGGTCACGTCTCTGATATTCTGGCCGTCGATGGTGATCTTGCCGTTGGTGAGCTCGTAGAAGCGGAACAGGAGGCGCGAGATGGTGGATTTGCCTGCGCCCGATGCGCCGACAATCGCGACCATCTTGCCCGCCGGCACCTCGAAGCTCACGTCTTTGAGGATCGGCCGGCCCGGCTCATAAGCAAAGGAGACGTTCTCGAACTTGACCACGCCGGCCTCGATCCGAAGCGGCTTCGCGCCCGGATGGTCCACGATCTCGGCGGGCTCGTGCAACAGCGCGAACATGGTCTCCATGTCGATCAGCCCCTGCTTGATCTCGCGATAGACCATGCCCATGAAGTTCAAAGGCATATAGAGCTGAATCAGGATGGCGTTGATCATGACGAAGTCGCCCACGGTCAGCACTCCGAGCGTGACGTCACGCGCCGCGAGCAGCATGCACACGACCATGCCAATGCTGAAAATAATCGCTTGGCCGGAGTTCAGCACGCCGAGCGTCGTATAGGTGCGAATGGCGGCCTTCTCGTAGCGCTCCATGGAGGAATCGAAACGCCGCACCTCCAACTCCTCGTTACCGAAATATTTTACGGTCTCGAAATTGAGCAGACTATCCGTCGCCTTGGAGTGCGCCTCGGTATCGCTTTCATTCATGTCGCGGCGAATAGCGAGGCGCTTCTCGGACGCGAAGAACGTGAACACGACATAGGCCGCCACGGTGACGAACACGACCACCACGTAAAGCCAACCGAAATACCAAGCGACCAGGCCGCCGATCATCACGAGTTCGACGGCGGTGGGGATCGAGTTCAGCACGGCCATGCGCATGATCGTGTCGACGCCGGAGACGCCCCGCTCGATCACCCGGTTGAGCCCGCCCGTGCGTCGCTCCAAGTGAAACCGCAACGAGAGTCTGTGTAGATGCCGGAAGGTGCGGTTGGCGAGCTGCCGCACTGCGTTCTGGGAGACCACGGTGAAGATCACGTCGCGCACTTGCGCGAACAGCACCATCAGGATGCGCCCCACCCCGTAGGCGACGATGAGCATGGCCGGAACGACCGCCAGACCGAGGAACCCGACGCCCGGGGCCGCGCCGGTCGTGGCTTCCCCGGTGAGATAGTCCACCGCGTTCTTGTAGGCGATCGGCACCGCCAAGGTGATGACCTTGGCGATCAGGAGCGCGGCAAAGGCCAGGATCACGCGCGCATGCAAGTCCCGCCTGCCCTTTGGCCAGATATACGGAATCAGCGCCCGCAAGACGGCAAGCTGCCCCGCCCGAGCGTGAAGCACGGCGTCGCCCGTCGATTGCGGCAGTCGGTCTTGCATGAAAGGGCTTTTCTATCAGCGCGTTATTGCGCCCGGCAAAAGGGGCAGCGAGAACGGCTGCCCCTTCATCCTTTCCGATATAGTCCTCAACAGAGCCCGCGCCAAGCCGCCGAAGGGCGGCGTGACTGCGGCCACGCGATCAGGGTCTGGGCGGCGGCGCAGCCAAGTCCGCGGGGCTCGGCGGTGACAGCGAGATGCTGAACTGGGCGCGGGCGGCCATCATGTTCGTCGTGTCGTCCAGCTGCTCAACGCG
>NZ_JBPPND010000190.1:0-6245 GCF_051306395.1 Methyloceanibacter sp. | reverse complement strand
GCGTATCGCTCGCTGTTCCGCTCATATTCCTTATCGACGTTGAACTGGAACGCCGCGCCGGAGCCGAACGCGTCCACCATCACCGAGTGGTCGATGACGAGATCGACCGGGGCGAGCGGATTGATCTTGTGGGGATCGCCGCCAAGCGCGGTGACCGCGTCGCGCATGGCCGCGAGATCGACCACGGCGGGCACGCCGGTGAAGTCCTGCATCAGCACGCGTGCTGGGCGAAAGGCGATCTCCTTGTCGCTTTTCTTCTCCTTGAGCCAATCGGCGATGGCGCGGATATCGTCGGATGTGACGCTGCGGCCATCTTCATGGCGCAGCAGGTTCTCCAGCAGCACCTTGAGCGAGAAGGGCAAGCGGCCAATGCCGTCGAGCCCCGACTTCTCAGCCTCCTTCAGATCGAAATAATCGTAGTCGCGTTTGCCGACTTTGAGCGTGCGCCGGCACTTGAAGCTGTCGAGCGAGGTCGAAACCGCCGATGTCAATGAAATCTCCTTCGCAGCCCGAAACGGGCAGGTCCCAGCAAATCGAGCATGTAAAGACGCAGCCAATTATCCGCGAGAAGCGGTCATCCTTCCCGCGCCAGGCGTTCTTGGCTTTTGGATGCGGTGCTCTCGGCCCACTATAAAAGCCCTTGCGGCAACGAGACAATGACGCGAAGAGACGCGTCTGAGCCCGTTGTCCCGCCCCACCTGCCTGAACTTTGCGCAAAAAAGCCCCATGCAACCCCCCTTCTCCGTCAGCTTCGAGGCCCGCGACATCGCCTGTGAGCGGGGCGGACGGACGCTGTTCGAGGGCTTGAGCTTTGCGCTCGGCCCCGGCCAGGCGCTTCTGGTGAGCGGACCGAACGGCACCGGCAAGACGAGCCTGTTGCGCCAAATTGCCGGGCTCCTGCCGCTCGCGGCGGGACGATTTTCCGCCGCCGGCACCGAAGCGGCCACGCCTGTTGCCGAGCTTTGCCACTATGTCGGCCACCTGAACGCGGCCAAGAACGCCCTGAGCGTCCGGGAGAACCTCGCCTTTTGGGCCGATTTCCTGGGCGACGGCGATCTGGACGGCGCGCTCGGCGCTTTTGGCCTTGCCCCGCTTGCCGATATCTCGGCCGGGCTGCTGTCGGCCGGTCAGAAGAGAAAGCTCGCCTTGTCGCGCCTGTTCGCGGCCCCGCGCCCCATCTGGCTGCTGGACGAGCCGTCCGTCTCGCTCGATACGGCCTCGGTCTCAAAGCTCGACGCGGCGATCCGCGATCACCTGCAACAGGACGGCATCGTGATCGTCTCGACCCACGTGCCGCTCAAGACAAAGTTCGCCCAAGAGCTCGCCCTTGGACGGGAGCATGCCGCGTGAGTGCGGCCCTCGCCCTCCTTATCCGCGACGTAAAGCTCGCCTGGCGCGAAGGCGGCGCGATCGGTGTAGCGCTCGGTTTCTATTTGGTGGTCGTCGTCATCACCCCGTTCGGGCTCGGACCCGATCTCAACCTCCTGGCCCGGGTCGCACCCGGCATGTTGTGGGTGGCGCTCCTGCTCGCGACCTTGCTCTCGGCGGACCGTATTTTTCACAACGACTATGAGGACGGCACGCTCGACGTGCTCGCCACCGGCCCGTTGCCACTGCCGCTGGTCGCAGCGATCAAGTCCCTCGCCCACTGGCTCACCACCGGCGTGCCGCTGGCCTTGTTGGCGCCGGTGCTGGGGCTGTTGCTCAACCTGCCGCTCGACGCCATGCCGCTGCTGGTGCTTGCCATGCTCGCCGGCACCCCCGCCGTGAGCTTCATCGCCGCGATCGGCGCGAGTCTGTCCCTGGGCGTGCGGCGCAGCGGCCTCCTACTGGGGCTCCTGGTGCTGCCGCTCTACGTGCCCGTGCTGATCTTCGGCGTCTCGACCGTCTCGGCGGCCATTGTCGGGCCCGGTTCGCCCTGGCCGCCCTTCCTCATGCTCACAGCACTGAGCCTCGCCAGCATCGTGCTCGCGCCCCTTGCCGCGGCAGCCGCGCTGCGCACGGCGCTGCGATAGGCCTCATTTGCGCTTCACAGCCAAAGCCACTAGATCAGCCCCCATGATTAGCCTCGCCAACCCCACGCGCTTTCTGAGCCTCGTCGGCGCCGTCGCGCCCTGGCTCACGGCAGTGGCGATCATCCTGCTCGGAACCGGGCTGTATCTCTCATTTTTTGTGGCGCCCCCCGACTATCAGCAGGGCGAGACGGTGCGCATCATGTTCATTCATGTGCCCGCCGCCTGGCTCGCCCTGTTCGGTTATACGGTGATCGCCGTCGCTGCGCTCGGCACGCTGATCTGGCGGCATCCGCTGGCCGACGTCGCCGCCAAGACCGCGGCCCCCATCGGCGCCACCTTCACTTTCATCGCACTCGTTACCGGCTCGCTGTGGGGCAAGCCCATGTGGGGCACCTACTGGGTGTGGGACGCGCGGCTCACCTCCATGCTCGTGCTGTTCCTGCTCTATCTCGGACTGATCGCCCTGTGGCAGGCCATTGAGGAGCCGGGACGAGCAGGACGCGCCGCAGCAATCTTGGCGCTGGTCGGCGCCGTCAATGTGCCGATCATCAAGTTCTCCGTGGACTGGTGGAACACCCTGCACCAGCCGGCCAGCGTGTTCCGCGCCGGCGGGCCGACCATCGATCCTTCGCTGCTCACGCCCCTCCTCGTCATGGCGGCGGCGTTCACGGCGCTGTTCGTGCTGCTGCATCTCATCGCCATGCGCGCCGAGATCTTGCGCCGCCGCGTGCGCGCCCTGCAGCAAACGCAAGTCGCGCGCGCCGCGATGGCCGAGGCTTAAGAGCATCGCATGCTGGACCTCGGCCCTCACGCAAGCTTCATCCTCGCCGCCTATGGCGTGACCGCCGTCGCCATCGCGGGGCTGGTGCTGATCACGGTCGGCGACGATCTCAAGCAGCGGTATTTGCTCGCCGCGCTCGAGCGGCAAGGCATCAAGCGGCGCTCGGCCGCAAAGCCTACGGCAAAGACCGCGACGCCAACGACGACGCACTCAAGCGCCAAGAAGCCGGCGGCCAAAAGCAAGACGACGCGGCCCCGCAAGCGGAAGACGCCGTCATGAGCGGGCCGGCGACACAAGAGGCACCGAGACGCCGCTGGGGTGTGATCCTGCCCTTCGCCATCTTCGCCGGACTTGCCGGGCTCTTCTGGTTCTCACTGCAGACCGGCGATCCTTCGAAACTTCCGTCGGCGCTGATCGGCAAGCCCGTGCCGGAATTCGCCCTGCCGCCGCTCGAAGGGCTGAAAAGCGACGGCGGCGAGGAGGTGAAGGGCTTTGCCGCGTCCGATCTCGCGACCGGCAAACCGACGATTGTCAACGTGTTCGCCTCGTGGTGCGTGCCCTGCCTGGAGGAGCATCCCATGCTCATGGCGCTGGCCGGGGAGCCCGGCATCCGCATCTACGCCATCAACTATAAGGACGATCCCGCCTCGGCGCGGCGCTTTCTCGGCCGCTACGGCAATCCGTTCTCGCGGGTGGGCACCGACAACTCAGGCCGCACCGCCATCGACTTCGGCGTCTATGGCGTACCGGAGACCTACGTGATCTCTGGCGACGGCAAGATTGCTTATCGCCATGTGGGCCCTCTCACCGAAGAGGCCGTCACCACGAAGATCCTGCCGTTGATGCGGCCGGAGCCCGGAAAGCCGTCCGGCTAATCTTCGGTGGCTTCGACAATCAGATTGAGGGATTCGAGAAAGTCCTGCCGCTTGGCCGGCGGCAGGCTGGCGAGCAGCCGGGTGTCGGCGGCGGCGGCGGCCGGCTGAGCGTCGCGCAAGGCCTTGGCGCCTTGTCCGCTCAGTTTGATGGCGTAGGCCCGGGCATCGTCCTTGGCCCGGCGGCGCTGGATCAGCCCACGGCTGAGGAGCCGGGCTACGATATCCGCAAGGGTCGAGCGATCGATGCCTGTCCGTTCCACCAGATCGGTCTGAGTCAGCCCTTCTTGCTGAGAAACCGCGGTGAGCACCGCGAACTGCCTCGGCGTCAAGCCGCCGCCCTGCACCTCATCGGCATAGATATCCGCCGCGCGTTGCCCCGCGCGATGCAACAGGTGGGTCGCCGAGCGATTTAAGGAATTGCCAGCCTTTGCGATCATTTGAGCGCCGCCAATGTTGAGCCGCTCCAGCCCGTTGAGCGCGCTGCGAGGCTCCTTTTACAACTCGTGAGCGCGATCAGCAAACGTCCGGTTGCAAAGGAATTTGCCGGCGCGCGGGATTCGAAGCACCATCATGGGCGCCTCGTCCCGCATATCGGAGGCGCCAGCGCTGCCTACAAGTGGAACATAACATGTAGACTGTTGGTAACCTTAAACAATTCGCCTTTAGTCAGGAGATTTGTCTTCCGCCAGCCCATAGCGTTGCATCAGGGGGACTTGAGCCATGGCGAATAAGAACGTGATCGGCAAGAATCCGAAGGCTTTGAAGCTCACCCACGTATCGGTTGAATAGTTTCGCCACACATACTCGTTGAGCACGGCCATGGCGATGAAGAACACCGCCCAGCGCAGCGTCAGCTTGCGCCAGCCTTCGTCGGTGAGATTGAAGACCGGACCGAACAGAAGCGCCAGCACCGGCTTGCGCGCGAAGAGCCCGGCGAGCAGCAGGATTGCGAACATCGCATAGACGATGGTCGGCTTGAGCTTGATGAAAGTGTCGTCCTGGAGGTAGAGCGTCAGCCCGCCGAAGGCGAGCACGATGACGGCGCTGACCAGCGGCATCACCGGGACCTTGTGATAGAGCCACCACGCCAGGCTGAGCGACAGCACCGTCGCCGCCATGAAGGCGCCCGTCCCGGCGAAGATACCGTAGGCGGCGTTTACCCCGAAGAACACGAGCAGCGGCCCGAGCTCGATGAGAAGCTTCGCGGCGACGGACTGCTCGGAGTCCTTTTCCGGCTTGGTGTTGGCTTCAGGCTGCGACGTCATTCTCGCGTCCGGCTCCGGCAATGGCACGGGCGAAATCGTGCGCGTCGAACGGCTCGAAGTCCTCGATGCCCTCGCCGACGCCGACCGCGTTGATGGGAAGGCCGAAGCGTTCGGCGATAGCAACGAGAATGCCGCCCCGCGCCGTGCCGTCGAGCTTGGTCACAACGAGATTGGTGACGCCGGCGATCTCCTGGAACGTCTGCACCTGGCTGATGGCGTTCTGCCCCGTGGTGGCGTCGAGCACCAGCATCACGGAGTGCGGCGCGTTCGCGTCGAGCTTCTTCAGAACGCGCACGATCTTGGCGAGCTCGCCCATGAGGTCGCCCTTGTTCTGCAAGCGCCCGGCGGTGTCGATGAGGAGTACGTCGGCGCCTTCTGCTTTCGCGCGCTCGAGCGCCTCGTAGGCCACACCGGCGGGATCTGCGCCGACATCCTTGGCGACCACGGCCGCGCCCGCGCGCGCGCCCCAAACTTTGAGCTGATCGATGGCGGCGGCCCGAAACGTGTCGGCGGCGGCCAGCATCACGGTCTTGCCGTCGCGCGCGAACTGATGCCCGAGTTTGCCGATGGTCGTCGTCTTGCCCGTACCGTTCACGCCGACCACCAAGATGACATGCGGCTTGGCGTTCTCGTCGAGCGCGAAGGGTTCGGCGACCGGCGCAAGCACCCGCGCCACCTCCTCGGCCAGCACCGCACGAACATCGTCTTCCGTCAGGCCTGTTTCGTAGCGGCCCCCGGCGATCGCGCCGCGGATCCGCTCGGCCATAGCCACGCCGAGATCGGCTCTGATCAGCGCCTCTTCCAGCTCATCGAGGGTCTCTGCGTCGAGCTTCCGCTTGGTCAGCACGCCGGCGAGGTTCTCGGTGAGGGAGTTCGAGGTCCGGGACAGCCCGGCCGTGAGTTGCGCAAACCAGCTCCGCTGTTTCTGCGCGGCTGAAGCTTGGGATTTCCCCTTGTCGGGGTCCGGCGCCGTGGGCCCGGCCTCTTCCTCGGGTTGCTCGTCGGACTCCCGCTCGTGTTCCTTGTTCGGCTCGGGTGCCTCAGGGGGCGGCGCCGGAGGCGCGGGCTTCGCAGGCTCCGGTCTGGAATCGTCTTCTTCTTTCTTCTTCGGCGCGGGCGACATCGGGCCCGCCTCTTCCTCCGGCTCGTCCGCATCAGCGGCGGTGGCTCGTCTGAGGCGGTCGAAGAACGATCCTCTCTTGCTTTCCGTCATCGCCCGACCTCCGCCAGCAGCGCGGCGCCGTCATTGCCCGAGACCACCACATCGACCAGCGCGCCGGCCGCTGCCGCACACGGATCAAGCCTGACC
>NZ_JBPPND010000189.1:0-36370 GCF_051306395.1 Methyloceanibacter sp. | reverse complement strand
GGGTTCCGTTTGGGGGGGAACCACGACGGGGGAGGGATAGCCCCGCCTATGAATGGATTTTATCACCCCCGGTCGCGCCGAAAAATTACAAATCAGTCAGCTTCGAGGCTTTTCTGTCGCAGGCTTAACGATGGCCCGGTCGGAACTGCGGGGTTCCATTTTTGCTGTGGATAGCAATCACAGCCCGATATTTGCCGTCTTTTGGCGGCTCTATAATCGATCCGAATTCGGGGGAACGGGAAAGGTCTTGCCTTAGGGTGAGGCTTTTTCTGTTTTGGCCATTGCCCCCAACAGTTCCGGCAACCTAGCAACATTCACAGCAATACGCCGAGCCTCATCGAACGTCAGGACGTCAGACTGACGGCTTCAACGCCGTCGACGCCTTATCAATTCGAATTGCAGCCAAGCGTTGAACCGCTTTTTTTCCCTACCCTCAGCGCTCTTTTCGGTAACCTTCACAGACGACAACCGGCCATCATCGTGATCGAGCGAACGAGCTAGTTCTGCTGCAATCTTCGCTGGCCTGCCGGGATCACCATTCAGATCAAGGGGTTGCCGCCTCGCGCAAGGGTATGCACTTCGCTCTTCGACCACACCCTAGCCCATGCCAAATAGGCGGGACCCGCTGAACTGTCTGTGCCAAAAGCCGACTCAGGAGGGCACAGGGCTTGACCGGCTCGCGATAGGGGCCAAGGTCAGAGCGGGTGCGTCGGGGCGCGCTTTGAGGAGGTCGAGGAGAGCATCGTCGGATGCCGGATCCAACTCATCGGTCCAAACCCGGAAGAACTCTAGATCATAGCTGCCAAAAGAGGTGATCATGGCAACGTCGGCGGCGTCGCGGCCGCGCACCATGAGCACACGGCCGATCCGTGGCGTGTTGTAGCGGGCATCGAACGTGTGCCAGCGATTCCCCAAATAGGCCTCGAACCAGGCGCAGAAGTCGCCGGCGCCGGACGGAGGGACACCAATATCCCCTAGATATCCGCTGGCGTAGCGCGCCGGGATATTCATGGCGCGACACAGGGCAATCGAGAGTTGGGCAAAGTCGCGGCATACGCCAGTGCGCTCCCGCAGGGCGTCGACAGCAGTCTTGGTTGGACGCCCGAAATGGTAGCCGAAGGTCAGGTGGTTATGCACCCAGTTGCAGATCGCCTGGACCCGCGCCCAGCCTGGGGGCGTTTCACCGAATAGGGACCAGGCCTGCTCGACGAGCTCGTCGGCTTCACAATAGCGGCTTGCGGTTAGATAGCTCAGCGTGTCGAACGGCAGTTCCGCGATCTCGAGCTGGCGCGCGTTCCAGTCGAAGGGATCGGGCTTGCCCTCATCCTCGACGACGCAGTCGGACCAGAGCTTCAGGCGGCCGGCGGGCGCGACGACACGAGTGCGCCGATTGTCAAAGGGGTCAAGATACTCTTCGAGCGGCACCACTGGCTCGGCCCGAACCCGATCGGAGCCGATAACGCGGCCGCCATAAGAGGAGTGCGGCGAAAGCGCCAGCAGCAGTGGCGTTGGAGCGCTACACTCGACAATAATCTCGAATCCTATGCGAATTAGCATGGTCGCCTTTCCTAACAGCGCGTAGTGTCATTGTCGTGGACGAGCAAGCCGCTAGGCCACCGGCCGTGCTTCCAGCGCCACCCGCGACCACCGAGATCGATCCCTCAGCATTTTCACGGCTCCGGAGAGAGTCCACTCTTGGACATCGCCTCACGATGAGAACGCTCCAAATTCATCACCGGACCCGCTATGCCTACGACCGGCCCGTAGCGTTCGGTGTGCATCGCCTGATGATCCGCCCGCGCGACAGCCACGACATGCGAATTTTGGACTCCAGCCTGGCAGTCACGCCACGGGCCGATGTCCATTGGGCGTTCGATACTTTTGGCAACTCGGTGGCGCTGCTTACGTTCCACGAGGAGGCCGACGAATTGGTCATCGCGAGCGAGCTCGTGCTTCGCCGCTACGGCCTCGATGAGCCGGTGACTAGGATCGAGCGCCACGCCAGTGACTATCCGTTCCACTATGACCCCGACGATAGCATTGACCTGGCGCCGCTACTATCAGTTCATTATCCAGAGGACCGTCCGGCGGTCGAAGGTTGGATCTCAGCGAAAATCCCGGAGCTGCCCAGCCGGAGCCTGCAGGTCCTTGACCTCCTCGGCACGGCGATCCACGAAAGCTTTACCTACCGTCGCCGCGTTGCATACGGCGTGCAATCGCCCGGCCAGACCATCAACACCGCCAGCGGCACCTGCCGGGACTTTGCGTTGCTATTCATGGAGGCCGCCCGCTCGCTTGGTTTCGCCGCGCGCTTCGTGACCGGCTACCTTTACGACCCAGGCAGCGACACAGCCGACGAGGCCGCGCTCAGCGGGGGTGGATCGACACATGCCTGGGCGGACGTCTTCATTCCGGGTGCGGGATGGATAGAGTTCGACCCGACCAACCGGATCGTGGCGGGACGCAACCTGATCCGCGTGGGGACAACGCGGACCCCGGCCCAGGCCGTGCCAGTAAGCGGAACCTATCGCCATGACGGTGCGGTCTTTCTTGGCATGAACGTCGAGGTTTCCGTCACGCGATCGGGCTGACCCCCGCCAGGGCACTATTGTGTCCGCTTTGGCAATGTCTAGAGTGAAGGAAACTCTGGCACATGGCAGCAAACAGCCGATCGCAAATAATGGGTGGGTCTGCCACCATTACCACTTGAAAAAGCCACAGACCTCGATGAAATGTCCGTTGCTCTTTGAGGGGGCCAGCGCGGCGGTTGGCGTCTCCATCGTCCCTTCAAAGTCCTGGAGCCGATGCCGATCCCATGAAGATGCAGACCGAAGAGGCTGAAGAGCCTCCAAGCCGCCGGCGCGCGGTCCATCAACTCCTTCCCAACCCACATCGTCCTATCAACGCCCACACGCCCGCCGCGGTGCCAAGCCTCGGCTCGGGTCTCCCCGTGCTCACAGCACGCGCCGAGCGCTTTCCCGTCGGCCCCAAGACGCGGGCCTTCCGCAAGCGATACTTCCCGCAAGTCGACCCGGCCCAGTGGAACGACTGGCGCTGGCAGGCAAGAAGCCGGATCCGCTCGCTCGAGGAGCTTTCGCGCATCTTCGAGCTGTCGGATGATGAGCGTGACGCCGTCGCCCGCCACCAGGGCTCGCTGCCCCTCGGCATCACCCCCTATTACGCGAGCCTCAAGTCCCGAGAGGACGCGCTGGTGCCGCTCCGCCGCACCCACATCCCCGTCGGCAGCGAGTATCTGAAGACGCCGGGCGAGGCGGACGACCCGCTGGGCGAGGACGGTCACAGCGCCGTGCCTGGCCTCGTCCACCGCTACCCTGACAGGGTGCTGTTCCTGGCCACCGGCTTCTGCTCGACCTATTGCCGCTACTGCACGCGCTCCCGCATGGTCGGCGAGGCGGGCGGCGACTACTCGTTCAGCCGCCCGCAATGGGAGGACGCCCTAAACTACATCGCCGACAATCCGCAGATCCGCGACGTGCTGATCTCCGGCGGCGACCCGCTGACCCTGTCGGACGAGCGGCTCGACTACCTGCTCGGGCGCTTGCGCGGGATCAAGCACGTGGAGTTCGTGCGCCTCGGCACGAAGGTGCCGGCGGTGCTGCCCATGCGCATCACCCGCTCGCTGATCCGGGTGCTCAAGAAGCATCATCCGCTGTGGATGAGTATCCACTTCACCCATCCGGCCGAGCTATCGCCGGAGGTGACAGAGGCGATAACCCGGCTCGCCGACGCGGGTATCCCGCTCGGCAGCCAGACCGTGCTGCTCAAGGACATCAACGACTCGGTGGATACGTTAAAGACGCTCTATCACGGGCTTCTGATGCGCCGGGTGCGGCCCTACTACCTCTATCAGTGCGACCCGATCACCGGCTCGTCGCATTTCCGCACGAGCATCGACAAGGGGCTCGAGATCATGCAGGGCCTGCGCGGCCATACTACCGGCTATGCCGTGCCAAGCTATGTGATCGACGCGCCCGGCGGCGGCGGCAAGATCCCGCTGCTCCCAGACTATGTGGTCGGCCGCGAGGGCGAAGACCTCGTCCTCCGGAACTTCGAGGGGAACACCTACCGCTACAACGACCCGCAAGGGACCGTCGGCACCGACCGCCCGCTCGACCAAGGAGACGGCTGATGCGCATCGCCCTGGTCTACGATCTGCGCGACGACTATCGCGCCCTCGGCTTCTCTGAGGACGAGGTGGCAGAGTTCGACTCGGTCGACACCATCGACGAATTGGCTCGTGCGTTGGAAGCGCTCGGCTGCGAGACGATCCGGGTCGGCCGGGGCCAAACGCTGGCCGCCCGGTTCGTGGCCGGCGAGCGTTATGATCTCGTCTTCTCCATCGCCGAGGGTGTGAAAGGCCGCGCCCGGGAGGCCCAGGTGCCGGCGCTGTGCGAGATGTTCGACCAGCCTTATTTGCTCTCCGACCCGCTGACGCTGGCCGCGTCCCTCGACAAGGCAGTCGCCAAGCGCTTGGTGCGCGACGCGGGCGTCCCGACGCCCAACTTCGCCGTGGCCGAGCAGAGCGCCGCCGAGCTTGACGGCTGGGACGCGTTTCCCGCCTTCGTCAAGCCGCTCGCCGAAGGCACCGGCAAAGGCTGCGAAGCGGCCTCCCTGGTGCGGAACGCGCAAGAGCTTCAAGCGGCGGCCACGCGCTTAATCGAACGTTATCGTCAGCCGGCCCTGGTCGAAGGTTATCTCGGGGGCCGCGAGTTCACCGTTGGCATCGTCGGCAATGGCACCGGAGCGCGCGTGCTCGGGGTGTGCGAAATCCTGCTCAAAGCCGATGCCGAGGCCAACGTCTATTCCCTGCACAACAAGGAGCTGTGCGAGGATCTGGTCACCTATGCCCGCGCCGACGATGCCGAGGCGCGGTTGGCCGGGTTGCGGGCGCTTGCCGCCTATCAGGCGCTGCAATGCCGCGATGCCGCCCGCATTGACTTCCGATCCGACGGCGAGGGCGAGCCCTATTTCCTCGAGGCAAACCCGATCGCCGGTCTCCACCCGGGGCACTCGGATCTGCCGATCCTCGCCGCCCAGAACGGCGTCGCCTTCGTCGAACTGATTGGCATGATCCTCGATGCGGGCTTGGCGCGCTATGGGCTCACCCGCCCGGACAGGGAGCGCTTGCGGCGAACCGCCTGATGGCACCCGGGACATCAGGGTTCATCCCCGTCCTGCACGCGGCAACGCACAGCCGCCCCGACGAGATCGATACGCTCATCGCGGCGGAAGCCGTGGCGGCCGCGCTTCATGAGCGTGGCTATGAGGCGGAGATCGTCGGCCTGTCACCCGATCTCGGCGGGCTTGACGCCCTGCCGTCGCGCCGTCCACTCGTCGTGTTCAACTTGGTCGATGCGGTGAATGGCGACGGGCGGCTGGCCCCGATGGTGCCGGCGCGGCTCGATGCACTGGGCCTGCGCTATACGGGTGCACGCACGAGCGCCTGGCTCGACACGCTGTCCAAGGCCGCTACCAAGCTGAAGCTCGCCCATGCGGGCCTGCCGACGCCCTCCTGGTCGGCGGATGGCGCCGGACTCGATCCTGACGCTCATGTGATCGTCAAGCCGGTCTGGGAGCACGGCTCACTCGGGATCGATGCGACATCGGTGATGCGCGGTGCCGCGGCGCGCCAAGCCATCGCCGAGCGGACCGCGCGCTGGCAGACCGAGCATTTCGCCGAAACGTTCATCGAAGGCCGCGAGTTCAACGTCTCTCTGCTGGAGGGGCCCGACGGCGTCCGGGTGTTGCCCATCGCCGAGATCTTGTTCGAGGGCTTCAAGGGTAGCGCCGCGCAAATCGTCGGCTACGACGCCAAATGGTCGCCTGACAGCGCCGCCTATATCGGCACGCCACGCCGCTTCGGTCTGGAGCAGGCCGAGCCCGCGCTTGCCGGCGTGCTTGCCGATCATGCGCGCGCCTGCTGGCTCCTGTTCGGCATTTCCGGCTATGCGCGCGTCGATTTCAGGGTCGACCCGACAAGTGCGCCGTTCATCCTCGAAATCAACATGAACCCCTGCCTCACGCCGGATGCCGGCTTCGCCGCCGCTGCACTTGAAGCCGGGCTCGCTTTTCCCGACCTGATCGCGTCCATTGCCGCCGTTCCGCTCGGTCCCCTCCGGGCGACCGCCTGACATGCACGGCCTCTGAGATGCTCCGCATCCGCAAAGTCGCCGACGCCACGGCGGCGGCGAACCGTTCGGCCATCGAGGCGGCGCAGAAGATCATGCGCGAGCAGTTCTCCGGCATGCCGGAAGCGGACATCGCCAAGCTGCCCGACCAGCTGTCGAATCCACTCAAGCACCGCTTCGTCTCGCGCCTGTTCGTGGCGGAGAACGGCCGCGACCAGACACTCGGCGTGGCGCTGCTGCTCTACTTCCCGGATGTCGGCTTCTCCTATCTGGAGATCATCTCCACCGCCAAGGGCCGCATGGGGCGCGGCATCGGCGCGGCGCTCTACGAGCGGGTCCGCGAAGAGGCGCGCGCTCTCGGCACGCAGCTTTACTTCGAGTGCCTGCCCGACGATCCGGCACTCAGCCCCAATCCCGAGATCAGGGCGGACAACGCGAGCCGGCTGAAATTCTACGAGCGCTATGGCGCCATGCCGATCGTCAACACCGCCTATGAGACGCCGGTGACGCCCGGCTCCAGCGACCCGCCCTATCTTGTGCTCGACCCGCTGGGATCGAACGATCTGCCGAGCCGCGACAAGGCGATGAAAGTGGTCCGCGCCATCCTCGAGCGGAAATACGGCGAGTTGCCCGCAAGCTACGTGCAGAAAGTGGTCGACTCGTTCAAGGACGATCCGGTGGTCTTGCGCGCGCCCCGCTACGTCAAGTCGCGGCGGGCGCCGAAGGGTGAGGTGCGGCAGCCGGGCGCGCCGCGCATTGCGCTCGTGCTCAACGACGCGCACACGCTGCACCACGTCCAGGATCGCGGCTATGTGGAGGCGCCGGTGCGCATCCGGTCGATCATGGCCGAACTGGAACCCTCGGGCCTTTTCGAGCGCCTGCCGACAAAGCGCTTCTCCGACCGGCATATACGAGCCGTGCATGACGGGCGCCTCGTCGACTATATCCGCAAGGCGTGCCTCATCGCGGGCTCCAAGAAGTCGATCTACCCTTACGTGTTCCCGGTGCGGAATGCGGCGCGGCCGCCGAAAGACGAGACGGTGCTCGCCGGCTATTACTGCATCGACACCTTCACGCCGCTCAACGAAAGCGCCTATCTCGCCGCCCGCTCGGCCGTGGATTGTTCGCTGACCGCCGCCGAGAAGATTTTGGAAGGGGCTGGCCTTGCCTATGCCCTGGTGCGGCCACCGGGCCATCACGCCGAGACCCATGCCTTCGGCGGCTTCTGCTATTTCAATAATGCGGCTGTCGCGGCGAATCTTTTGGCGCGTTACGGCAAGGTCGCCATCCTCGACATCGACTATCACCACGGCAACGGCCAGCAGGAAATCTTCTACGGCCGCGCGGACGTGCTCACCGTTTCGGTGCATGGCCATCCGAGCTTCGCCTATCCCTATTTCGCCGGTTTCCGGGACGAGACGGGGATCGGCGCCGGCGCCGGCTACAATTTCAACATCCCGCTGCCGGAACACATCACGCCGGAGCAGCATCGCAATGCCGTGGCGGAAGCTTTGCGCCGGGTTAAGCGCTTCGGCCCGGCCTTTCTGGTGTTATCGCTCGGTCTCGATACCGCGCGCGGCGATCCGACAGGGACTTGGTCCAACGGCGCCAAGGATTTCGAGCGGCTCGGCCGCATGATCGGCGAGCAGAACTATCCGACACTCGTGGTGCAGGAGGGTGGCTATCGCGTCCGCACGCTGGGAACCAATACGCGGAACTTTTTTGCCGGACTTGCCGCCGGGCATTCCGCCGCACGCGACGCCGCGCCACCGGATCTCGCCGCCAAACGTACCCGCGAGGCGCTCGAATGGCGCAGCGCCGTGATGGCTCACGACGTGGGGCGTGTGCGTTCGCTGGTCACCAGCACCGGCTTCTTCAGCGCGGCAGAGGTCGACATCGCCGGCGAGCTCGTCACCGAGCGGCTCACCAAGGGCATCCGTTCCGGCTATCACTTCGTGCTGGCCGAGCGGGGCCCGTCGCTCGTGGCTTATGCCTGCTACGGGCCGATCGACGGCACGGACGATTCGTTCGATCTCTACTGGATCGCGGTCGCGCCAGAAGAGCAAGGCAAGGGGCTCGGCGCACAGGTCTATGCGCGGGCGGAAGCGGCCATGCGCCGGGCGGGCGCCAAGCAGATCTATGCCGACACCTCATCGTCGGAGCGCTACGCGCCGACGCGCGGCTTCTATCAGCGTATGGGCTTCACCGAGCAGGCGCGCTTGCCAGATTTCTACGGCCCGGGCGACGGCAAGGTCATTTACGTGAAGCTGATTTCGCCAGGAGGGCCTTCGGTGTAATTGGTGGTTCGACCCTGCCGAGATCACCAATTCGACTAGACCGCACGGCCAACACCTGATCGATTGGCGCCCGTGAGATTTCTCATCCGCACCCTCCAGCGCCTGGCAATCTTCGGCCTCGGCGCGCTCAGCGTCTGGCTGATCGTCTACGTCTTCGATTGGGTGGACCACGAGCTGCCGTCGATCCTGGCGCTCAGCGTGACCTACGCTCTCGCGGCCTATGTCATCCTGCCCTACGTCGTGCGCATGGGACTCAAGGTTCTTCAGCACCGGCACGTGCCTCGCTACACAATCACCGGCGACGGTCTGCCGGGCGATCCCGTCAATCTCGCCCTGATCGGCACGGTGGACGGGCTGCGCGCCGGCTTCGCCAAGGCAGGCTGGCAGGAAGCCGATCCTTTGAGCCTTTCGAGCGCCTGGCGCATGGCCAAGACGTTCGTTTTGAACCAGCCTTATCCGACAGCGCCGTTCTCCACGCTTTTCCTCTTCGGGCGAGGTCAGGATATCGGCTTTCAAAAGGCCATCGGCGACAGCCCGCGCAAACGGCATCACGTACGCTTCTGGGCCAAGAGCCTCGCCGACACCGAAAAGGTCGACGACTATTTCTGGCTCAACACCGACCGCCCGGAGGAGAACGCGCGTGCGCTCTGGGTCGGCGCCGGCACAAAGGACACCGGGCTCTCGCTGACGCGGCTCACCTTCCAAATGACCCACGCCACGGATTCGGACACCAATGCCGAGAGGGACTACGTCATGACCGCGCTTAAAGACAGCGGCGTGATCGCCGGCGTGGATATGTATGAGGCGGGAGACCGTCTCGGCGCCGGCCCGGTGAACCACTACGTGACCGACGGGGTTGTCGCCGTCGCAGATTTGTCGGAAGACCGTGAGGAGACGCAGGTAGGTATCTGATTTATACCCAGCGGCCCCATGTCATACGGCTTTCACCCACAATTCTCATTACCATCCCGCCCGCCGACCGCCGTGGCTCTCGCCATAGGCAAACGCATAGGACCGCAACAGGAAGAGCGACGACAAAAGAACCATGAGCCGAGTTTCCAGCTTAAAGCAAACCTTCATCGACATTAGAAGCAACAAGTTCTTCGAGACCTTCGTCATCGCCGTGATCATAATTTCGGCCCTAAAGGTCGGGATGGGCACGTACCCATTGGGGCCGCGCCTGACCAGCGCGCTGCTCGTGCTCGACTACGCGGTCACCGTGTTCTTTCTCGTCGAGATCCTCGTGCGCATCGCGGCGGAGCACAGCCTGCGGCGCTTCTTCAGCAATGGCTGGAACGTTTTCGACTTTTTGATTGTCACGGCCAGCCTGATTCCGATCGACCAGAGCGAGATGGCGCTCTTGGGCCGGCTGCTGCGCATCTTCCGCGTGCTGCGGCTGGTCTCGATTATCCCCGAGCTGCGCGTCCTCCTAAATGCTCTTCTGCAGGCCATCCCGCGCAGGGGCTATGTGTCGCTGCTGATGTTCATCATCTTCTACATCTACGGAGCGGTCGGTAGCATCTTCTTCGAGGAGATCAACCCGACTCTGTGGGACAATATCTCGATCTCCATGCTCACGCTGTTCCGAGTGGTGACTTTCGAGGATTGGACGGACGTCATGTACGAAACGATGGCGGTCTATCCGCTCAGCTGGATCTTCTATCTGAGCTTCATCTTCCTCGTCGCCTTCGTCTTTCTTAATATGATGATCGGCATCGTGATCCAGACGCTGCAAGCCGAGCACGAGAAGTTCGAGAAGGGCGAGATCGAGAACGCGCCCAAGCTCGTCTCGACGCCGAGCCCCGTGCTCTCGCCCGGAATCGACACGCGTCTTGCGAATATCGAGGCACACCTCGAACGGCTCAGCGAGGCGCTATGCACGCCAGGGCGCCACAAAGCCTGACCCGTGGCTGGACTTTTCCTAGTGCAAAACGAGCAAGCCTGGCATCGCGCGGCTGCCAGGGCCTCGTGTAGAGGTGAGTATCCTCCACCTCTTTTTTATGAGTGTTCCCATGCCGCGTCGCTTTCCGAATGTCCCTGCCCTATCGGCCTTTATGCTTCTCCTTGCCTTTGCTGTATGTCCGGACGCCCGCGCCCAATGCGTCTCGCTGTCGGAGCTCGCGGGCGACCTCTTGCGCGAGCTCCAGCGCCGCTATCCGGAGGTGGATCTCACCCCATCGGTCAGGACCCGCGGCGCGCGTTACGGCGAGGCCATCGACCTCACGATCTATCGTTGCATCCAGGAGGGCGTCACCAACGCCATCCGCCACGGCAAAGCGGATACGGTCAGGGTCGATCTTTTCGAGAAGCGCGGCCCCCGTACCTGCGGCGCGGCCACGCCGACCCTACAGCTTCTTATCCAAGACGACGGCCGAGGCATCTTGCCCAACACGCCACTCGGCTTCGGGCTCACCGCCATGCGCGAACGCGTCCAAGCACTGGGCGGATGTTGCGCCATTCAGAGCGCGCCAAGCCAGGGCGCGATCGTGCGCGTGATCATCCCGGTCACCGCCGTCGCGGTTACCACGGCCAGCACGCCCAAATACGAAAAAAGAATCGAGGCATCTTAAAATGGAAGTGCTTGTTATCGACGACCACCCGATTGTGCTGGAAGGCTGCCGGCAGCTTCTAAAACTAGCCGGCGTCAAGCGCATCGTTCAAACGGAGAGCCTCGCCGAGGGCTTCCGCCTCTATCGCAGCAAGAAGCCCGACGTGATCATCGTCGATCTTGCCATGCGAACCGGCGCGCTCGGCGGCCTCTCCTTTATCCGCCGCCTACGGCTACACGACACGCGCACGCCGATCCTCGTGTTCAGCATGCACAACGACCCGTTCATCGTGAGCCGGGCGCTGAAAATCGGCGCCAACGGCTACATTCTGAAGGACACATCAGGCGAAGAGATCGTCAAGGCCTTCGAGCACATTCGCGACGGCATACCCTATCTCAGCCACGAGCTGGCCTCGGAGGTGGCCTTCATGGAAGCGCGCGGCCGGACCAGCAATCCGCTGCGGTCCATCACCGAACGTGAGCTGCAAATCCTGTCGTTGCTGGCCGAAGGCAAGCCCTACGCCCAGATCGCCGCGGACTTGCATGTCAGCTACAAGACGATCGCCAACACCTGTAGCCAACTCAAGCCCAAGCTTGGCGTACACTCCCTGCCCGAGCTGATGCGTATCGCCATCGAGCATTAGCCTTCCATGCCAAGCAGGGCGCTCAAGGAATAAGCTCAGGCCATTTCCAGACTGCCTTCTCCCCGCCAGAAACGGGGGCCATAGGCTGCTGCGGGGCGCCCTGATGCGCATGGGCGCAAGGGTGTGCGAACGCACGCCCCGATCCCCCAAAAGGAGGTACGGAGATAACCTTGAACATGGAGAAATTGGAGCCCCTGCTCCACATGATGGTCCAGGAACTGGGCGCCGCCGCCAATGCCGCGCTCGTGCTGGTGGGCGACAAGCTTGGGCTCTATCGGGCCCTTGCTGAGGCCGGACCGCTGAGCGCGCAGGAACTTGCCAAAAAGACCGGAACCCATGAACGCTATATCCGCGAGTGGCTGTCGGCGCAGGCCGCCTCCAGCTTCATCGAGCATGACAAGACGGCGGGCACGTTCTCGATGACGCCTGAGCAGGCGGGAGTATTAGCCGACCCCGATAGCCCGGTGAACATGACGGGAGGTTTTTACTCGCTTGCCGCCGTATTCGCCGACGAACCGAAGCTGACACGCGCCTTCCAGTCAGGAGACGGCGTCGGCTGGGGCGACCACAGCGACTGCCTGTTCTGCGGCACAGAGCGATTTTTCCGGCCGGGCTACAAGGCCCATCTGGTGGATGAGTGGCTGCCCGCGCTCGACGGCGTCACCAAAAGGCTTGCGTCAGGCGGCAAAGTCGCCGATGTCGGCTGCGGCCATGGCGCCTCGACCATCATCATGGCGCAAGCTTTCCCGAAGTCCGATTTCGTCGGCATCGATTTTCACCGGGCTTCTATCGATCACGCGCGCGAGGCAGCCAACGGCCAGGGCAATCTGCGTTTCGATGTGGCGAGCGGCAAGGACTATGAGGGCACGGGGTACGATCTGGTCACCGTGTTCGACGCGCTCCACGACATGGGCGACCCGGTCGGCGTCGCCGCCCATATCCGGCAGACCCTGAAACCGGAGGGCACGCTGATGCTGGTGGAGCCGCTGGCCGGCGATACGCTCGAAGAGAACCTCAATCCCGTGGGCCGCATCTACTACGCCTTCTCCACCAATATCTGCGTACCCGCATCCCTGAATCAGGAGGTCGGCGCCGCGCTCGGCGCCCAGGCCGGTGAGAAGCGCTTAACGGAAGTCTTGAAGGAAGCCGGCTTCACACGCGTGCGCCGCGCCGCCGATACACCGTTCAACATGATCCTCGAAGCGCGGCCCTAAAGCGGCCGGATAAAAAAGGCCGGAGCCCGATTTTTCGGTCTCCGGCCAGTTTGCAGGCGGGGGTAAGAGGAGAAAGCCGGCTAGCCGCTGATCCGCGCGGTACCGGAGCGGCCGTCATTACGAACCCAGCGGACGTTGCTGCCGCTGCGGCTGAGCTTGTAGCAATAGGTCTGGCCTTCCATCCACGTGTACCACTTCTGGCACAGCTGATCGCCGTCGACCCACCACTTGCCGCGGTCCGAAGAACCATCGCCACGGGCAAGCGCCGCGGCAACGGTCCCCATGCTGCCCTTCATCGTGCCGCGCGGCGAATACTGGATCGGCAGCTCGAAGCCGGAAACGTTCAGGAAAACGGTCTTGCCACTGACTGCACCGCGGAGCGCATCGCCCGAAAGGGCCTGGGCATTGGCCTGCACGGCACCGAAAGACAGCGTGGCGACGGCAGCGACGGTCATAAGAGCGGTCTTCAACATCGGATCATCCTCCAACTCTGATGCGCCTTCCTCACAAGGCGCGGGGTTCATCTCGAAAGAGCGGAAGCGATCCCCCGCTCGACAAGATGGCATTCTCCCAAATCCGCGCTGAACCGAAGCTGAGGGCACCGTTCATCTGCCGTTCAGCGAACAAAGTCCGAGGATGGGCCAAAAAATCAGGGTCCGCGGGCGGCAACCGCCTTGCAATTGACATGGAGCGGAGGGTTTAATCGGGCGCAGGAGCATCGTTTCATCCAAGCTTCGGAGAGAAGAATGTCGACGAAAGATGCGAAACACACTGCTGCGATGGTTGCCGCCGGCGCCGTCGCTTTATCGCTTGCCGCCTCGAGCACGGCGCTGGCCGAGCCCCAAACCCGCAATGCCGATACTGACAGGCCGAGCATGACGCGCTCCGCCCAAGGACCGGCCACCAAAGTGTCGACCTCGGAGGCCGGTAGGCTGAGCATGAGCCGTTCCGCGGCGAGCTCGGCCGATCGCGCCGCTGGAGCCGACGCCGGGAAGCAGCTCCCTACCCGCTCCGCCGAGGCACCGGGAACCAAGGCATCCACTCCAGCGGGCAGCCGGTTGAGCATGGGGCGCTCCGCCGTGACCTTCGCCGAACGGGCCTCCAAGACGGAAATCGGCAAGCAACATTCGGCGCGTTCCGCTGAAAGGGCGGCGGCAAAGTCCGCCGGGCCGGACACTGTCAAGCAAGCGACGGCGCGCTTCGCCAAAAATCCGGTTGCCAAGGCGGCCGGTCCGGCTGTCTCCAAGCAAGTGACCGTGCGATCCGACATGCCGGTCCTCCGCGCACCGGCGCCGGAGACAGCCCCCAGACAACAATTGGCAATGCGTACCGAAAGGCCGACAGCCAAGAACGCGCCGCAAGCCCCGCTTGAGCGCAAGGCCATGAGGACCACGCGCGCAAGCTGGTGGGATTGGCTCTTCGGCCGCTAGCCGGCCCTCGAAAGGCGCAAAGAAAAGGGCCGCCGCCAGGAAGCTGGCAGCGGCCCTAAATCGTAGATCTCAATCCTCCTCGTCGTGCGTGTTCACCACGAAATTATCGAAGGTGAACGTCGCGGGCTCGGCTTCCGGCGAGATGCCGTAGACGCCGACAACGCCGCCATCCTTAGGCTGCCTGCCTTTGAAGCGTTTCACCTTGGTACCGTTGATGAAGATCGTGGCGTCCTTGGGCTTCAGATCGAGCTCGACGCTATTGGTCTCGCCGACGCCCTTCTTGAGGGCGAGCGTCTCCTCCGTGAAGATCGTCGTCTGCTTGCCGTTCACGATTCTCCTCACCTCGATCCAGCCGTCGGCCCAGACGAACATCGAGTAGTAATTGTCCCAGTCCTGCCACCAGAACACGAGGCCGATGGGGCTATTGGCGATATTCGAGGCGTCGGCGATCGTCATATCGATGCAGACATTGGCGCCCTCGTTCCGCGTGCTGAAATTGACGATGCCGCCATACTCTTTGACGGTCAGGGCTCCGTCCTCGACATATAGATTGTCGTCAGACTCGCCCCACGAGACGTCCAGAAAATCAAACTCGTCTTCGAACAGAGCCTCGTCCGGATTGCACTCCGCCGCTGCGGGGCTAGCGGCAAGCGCCAACCCCAGCGCAAGCGCGATGGCCACGAAACGCGATTGAAACTTCATTGCTCATCTCCATGCGGTGATGGCAGTCCACCCTCTGCCATATGTGAGAAGTCGTTCCGGGGCGGGAGCTTATCGGCGAACAATGACATCTTCAAGCGAGTGGCGGCGTGCGCCGCACGCAGAGTGGCGTACGCTGGAACATGTCGAAACTAGAGAGGAAATTGCGCCCGCTAGCGCGTCGGCATCGGCGACTCGCCGCGATAATCATAGAAGCCGCGCTTGGTCTTCCGGCCGAGCCAGCCGGCCTCAACATATTTCACCAGCAACGGACAGGGCCGATACTTGGAATCGGCGAGGCCCTCATAGAGCACCTGCATGATCGACAGACAGGTATCGAGCCCGATGAAGTCCGCGAGCTGAAGCGGCCCCATGGGATGATGCGCGCCAAGACGCATGGCCGTATCGATCGCGTCAACCGAGCCGACACCCTCGTAGAGCGTGTAGACCGCCTCATTGATCATCGGCAAGAGAATGCGGTTGACCATGAAGGCGGGAAAGTCCTCGGAGACCGCAATGGTCTTGTGCAACGTATCGACGAAATCCTTGGCCCGGGTGAAGGTCACGTCATCAGTGGCGATGCCCCGGATCATCTCGACCAGCTCCATCACCGGAACCGGGTTCATGAAATGCATGCCGATGAAGCGCTCGGGCCGGTCCGTGGTGGCCGCCAGCCGCGTGATGGAGATGGACGAGGTGTTAGTGGCCAGCACGGCGTCCGGCTTAAGGAAGGGGCACACCGCCACGAAAATCTTGCGCTTGACGGTCTCGTCCTCGGTGGCGGCCTCCACCACGAGGTCCACGTCGGAGAAGTCCTGGAACGTCTCGGCGAAGGAGATCCGGCTCAACGCCTTGTCCCGGTCCTCCTCGCTGATCTTGCCCGAGGACACCTGGCGCGACATGTTCTTGGTTATGGCTGCGAGGGCCGAGTCGAACCGTTCCTTGGCGATGTCGTTGATCGCCACGTCGTAGCCGCCCAGCGCCACCACATGCGCAATGCCGCTTCCCATTTGGCCGCCGCCGACAATACCGACTTTGCTAATGGGCTCCACTTTACGCTCCTGCTCCGATTTCGATTCCGCGCGGAGTTTCGAACCTTCCACTATGTCGTCCATCACACGTCCTCATGAAGCCGCTACTCTCCGTATCCGGCTTTCTTCAGTTCGGCATCGAGCTCGGGCAGGACAGTGAACAGGTCACCAACCAGCCCGTAATCGGCGACTTGGAAAATCGGCGCCTCGGCGTCTTTGTTGATGGCGACGATCACTTTGGAGTCCTTCATGCCCGCAAGATGCTGGATGGCACCCGAGATGCCGACGGCGATATAGAGCTCCGGCGCCACCACCTTGCCGGTCTGGCCCACCTGGTGGTCGTTGGGCATGTAGCCGGAGTCGACAGCGGCGCGCGAAGCGCCGATCGCGGCGCCGAGCCGGTCGGCGATCGGCGCGATGAGCTTCTCGAAATTATCGCCGGACGCCATGCCGCGCCCGCCGGAAATAACGACGCGCGCCGAGGTGAGCTCGGGGCGCTCGCTCTCGGTGATATCGGCGCCGACGAAGCTCGACTGGTCGACGGCATCGGCAACCGGTACGGTCTCGATCTCGGCCGAGCCGCCCTCTCCCGTCGCGGCAAAGGCGGTCGTCCGCACCGTGCCGACAATCGTCTTGTCGGAAGTCTGCACCGTCTCAAGCGCATTGCCCGCATAGATCGGGCGCACGAATGTGTCCGGCGACTTGACCTCGACGATGTCGGAAATCTGGCCCACATCGAGCAGCGCGGCGATGCGCGGCAACACGTTCTTGCCCATGGTCGTCGCCGGCGCCAAGAGCACCGTATAGTTCTCCATCAGCGGCACCATGGTTGC
This sequence comes from Methyloceanibacter sp., assembly GCF_051306395.1. GTDB lineage: Bacteria > Pseudomonadota > Alphaproteobacteria > Rhizobiales > Methyloligellaceae > Methyloceanibacter. The sequence goes on along the minus strand of NZ_JBPPND010000189.1, from coordinate 19,525 downwards.
CGCAGTGTCCTCGGCCAGGCGATGCGCGAGATGCGGCGCGTCGGCGAGCAACACCTTGCGCACGCCGTCAAGCTTCGCCGCCTCATCGGCCACAGCCTTGCAGCCCTCGCCGGCAACCAGAATATCGACGTCGCTTCCGAATTCACGCGCAGCGGTGAGCGCCTTCGCCGTGGCCGGCGCCAACGCCTTGTTGTCGTGCTCCCCTAGCAGCAGCACCGCCATCAGAGCACCCCCGCGTCGTTCTTGAGCTTGTCGACGAGGCTCGGCACGTCGTCCACCTTAATCCCGGCCTCGCGCGCCTTAGGCTCTTCCACGGCCAACACCTTCAGCCGAGGGGCGATATCCACACCGAGATCCTCAGGCGTGGTCTCGTCGATCGGCTTCTTCTTGGCCTTCATGATGTTGGGGAGCGACGCATAACGCGGCTCGTTGAGGCGCAAATCCGTGGTGATGACCGCGGGCTTGGTGAGCTCGACCGTCTCCAAACCGCCATCGACCTCGCGGGTGACCTTCACCTTGTCGCCATTGAGCTCGATCTTCGAGGCGAACGTCCCTTGCGGCACGCCGAGGAGGCCGGCGAGCATTTGCCCGGTCTGATTGCAGTCGTCGTCGATCGCCTGCTTGCCAAGGATGATGAGGTCGGGCTTCTCGTTCTCGGCCACGGCCTTCAGGACCTTGGCCACGGCCAGCGGTTCGACGGTCTCGTCGGTTTTCACCAGGATGGCGCGGTCTGCGCCCATGGCGAGCGCCGTGCGCAACGTGTCTTGCGCCTTGGCACTGCCGATGGATACGGCCACGACCTCGCTCGCCTCGCCCCGCTCTTTGATGCGGACGGCTTCCTCGACGGCGATCTCGCAGAACGGGTTCATCGACATTTTCACGTTGGCAAGGTCAACCCCGCTGCCATCGGATTTGACGCGGACCTTGACGTTTGAATCGATGACCCGCTTGACGGGTACCATGATTTTCATGCGGCTTTTTTTGTTCCCCGCACGGTTGAATTAGCCCCCCAAAAACCAGCATCTCGCAACTGCGAAATGGCGGCGACCGTACTGCCCGGATTGAGGCGAGTCAATGGTTCCTGGGGATTTACGGGCGCCCTCAGGCGCCGCCCCGGGTCCGATCGAACAGGATCACGCCGCGCCGCCGCATAAACAGGATCAGCACCCCACCGGCGACCAGACCGCCCACATGGGCCCACCAGGCGACGGCCTCCTCCCCCTCGAACAGGAGGTTGCCGAACTGGGCTAAGATCCAGATTCCCAAGGCCCAGGCAGCCGTGATTTTGATGGGAATGCGCCACAGCGCCAGCACCCAGACCTTCACCTTTGGATGCAGGATCAAATAGGCGGCGATGACTCCGGCCACGGCGCCGGACGCCCCGATCAGCGGCAAATCCGAATGGGGCAGCATGTAGGTGTGCAGCAGGGCCGCGAAGATCCCGCACATCAGATAGAACATGATGAAGCGCCAATGCCCCATCGCGTCTTCGATATTGTCGCCGAACACCCACAAGAACAGCATATTTCCGATCAGGTGAATCCACCCGCCGTGCAGGAACATGTAGGACACGAGCGTCAGCCGCTCCGGTACCAGCACTGCGCCGTTGGCGAAGAACGCCGTCTCGCCGCCTGAGTCCGCCAGGAGCTTCGCGGGAATCACCGCGAACGCGGTCACGTTCTCGTCGGCAAGTGGAATGAACCACCCGGTCTGGAAGATCGCATAGATGGCGACATTGAGGGCGATCAGCCCCACCGTCACATATTGGAAGCGAATCTTCTTGAGGGGATTGGTATCGTGAAGGGGGACGAACACGCGCGCACCGCCGATCTTCTCAACGGTTCTTGCCCGGCACCCACGTCACGTCCGTTGCACCTTTGTCATTGGCGTAACGCGCAGCAACGAACAGGAAGTCCGACAGCCGGTTGACGTAGCGGATCGCCGGCTCGCTCACAGGCTCCCCGGGGCGCGAAGCAAGCGCCACGATCAGCCGTTCGGCCCGGCGCGACACGGTCCGAGCCAAATGCAGAAAGCTTGCGGCGGGCCTCCCTCCCGGCAACACGAAGGACCGCAGCGGCTCAAGCGAACGGTTCATCTCATCGATCTCGGACTCCAGTCGCGCGACCTGTGCGTCGCTCACCGAAAGACGGGCGCTGCCGTCCTTGGTCTCGTCCGGGAAACACAGATCGGCGCCTAGATCGAACAAATCGTTCTGGATGCGCGCCAGCATGGCGTCGAGTGCCGGATCGGTGTCGCCTGTATGCAGGCGCGCAAGGCCGATGACCGCGTTGGTTTCGTCGACCGTGCCATAAGCCTCCACGCGGAGATCGTATTTCGCCACCCGTTCCCCGGTGCCGAGCGCTGTCGTGCCGTCGTCGCCGGTCCGTGTGTAAATCTTGTTGAGGACAACCATACCACCCGCCCTGCTCTTCCAGGGCTCGCGGCGCGCAAACCCGCTTAAGAAACTAGCGTATCCCGGCCCCTTGGCGGGTCAAGACCTCGTTATCAGGGCCGGGTCCCGGCCAAGTAGAGAATCGCCATGACGACGAGCAGCGCGACGAGCTGCAACAGAACGCGCGCCCGCATCAGTTTTTGGCTGAGATTGGGGTTTCCGCCGCGCAGCATGTTGAACAGACCGAACACCAGCACGATAACCACCGCGGCCAGCGCGAATGGCAAAATCCAACGAAGAGTGTCTTCCAAGTGCCCCTCCAGGGTCTCGTTGGGCCTAAGTCTAACGCCGGCGCGAGACTTTAGTTCTTTGCCGCCACCGCGTCGAGCGCGCGCACCGGCAAGACACGCCGCAGGAACGCGACCGCATAGGTGGGAAAGGTCACGTAGTAGCGCGGCTTCGGCCGCTTGGCCTCCAGCGCGTGGATGAGCTTCTTGACCACGGCTTCGGGTGGAAGCTTGAAGGTCGTCTGGCCACCCTTCTCCATCTGGGCCAGCCGCGCGCGATAGATCTCGCTGTGCGGCGAGTTCTCAATGTCGATATTGCGCCGGTAGGCTTCGAGTGCGTGCTCGATGAAGCGCGTGGCGATCGGCCCCGGCTCGATGATGGACACCTGGATACCGCTGCCGTCGAGCTCCATGCGGAGCGCATCGCTGAGCGCCTCGACGGCGAATTTCGAGGCGCAGTAAGCGCCCCGATAGGGCGCCGCGATCAAACCGAGCACGGAGGAGCATTGAACGATGCGCCCTTCGTGCCGCGCCCGCATCGCCGGAATCAGGCGCCGGGTGAGGTCGTGCCAGCCGATCACATTCGCCTCGAACTGGGCTCGCAAGGCTTGCGGCGGCACGTCCTCAACCGCGCCCGGCTGGCCGTAGGCGCCATTGTTGAACAGCGCCGTGAGCTCGCCATTCGTCGCGCCGAGCACGTAGTCCGCGGCCGCAGCAATCGACTCCGCTTCCGTATAGTCGAGATGCAGGCTCTCGAGCCCATGCTCGTCTTTCAGCCGCGCGAGGTCGTCAGGTGTCCGTGCCGTGGCGAACACGCGCCAGCCGCGCTCTTTCATCGTACGCGCCGAGGCGAGCCCGATGCCCGAAGAACAGCCAGTGATGAGGACCGAGCGTTGAGTCATATGGTATGGGGCAGTGCGCTCACGAAGGCGCCTGGCTGAAGTCGACACCGCTGTTCAGCACCCAGATTACGAAGTTGAGGCCTGCCGCGAACCCGACCCAGAGCACATAGGGCAAAAGCAACAATGCCGCGGGCCGGCTTAGCCTGTCGAAAAACACGATGGTGATGACGATTGCGACGAGCAGCACCATGATCACGCCGAAGCCGAAGGACGGGCTGTGCATCCAAAAGAACGCGAAGGACCACAGCACGTTGATCACAAGCTGAATGCCGAACCAAACGAGCGCGGTCTTCTTGTCGCCCTCATCGCCTCCGCTTCGCCAGACGAGCCAGGCGGCGACCGCCATCATCGCGTAGAGAATGGGCCACACGATAGGAAAAACAGCATTCGGCGGGGCGAAGCTCGGCTTCGTCAGCGTGGCGTACCAATCGAGGTTGGGCTGCGTCAGCGCTCCACCGATGACCGAGGCCGCGAAACACGCGGTGAGCGCGATCAGCAGCGCGCTCGTCGATCGCCGGGAAAACAAAGGCTCGGCGCCCGCACTCATTGTTCGAGCAGGCGACGCGCGATGACGTGTGCCTGAATCTCGGCGGCGCCCTCGAATATCGACAGGATGCGCGCATCGCACAGCACACGGCTGATCGTATATTCGAGCGCGAAGCCGTTGCCGCCATGAATCTGCAGCGCGTTGTCGGCGGCAGCCCACGCCACACGCGCGGCAAGCAACTTAGCCATGCCGGCTTCGAGATCGCAGCGGTGCCCCGCGTCCTTCTGGCGGGCGGAGTAGTAGGTGAGCTGACGCGCAAACAGGATTTCCGCCGCCATCATGGCAAGCTTGTCGGAAACGCGCGGGAACTTGACGATCGGCTTGCCGAACTGGACGCGCTCCATGGCATAGCGAAGACCGATATCGAGCGCCGATTGCGCCACGCCGATGGCCCGCGCCGCGGTCTGGATACGCGCCGCCTCGAAGGTCTGCATGAGCTGCTTGAAGCCTTGGCCCTCGACGCCGCCGAGGAGATTTGCCGCCGGCACCTCGAAGCCGTCGAAAGAAAGCTCGAACTCCTTCATGCCGCGATAGCCGAGCACTTCGATCTCGCCGCCGGACATGCCCTCGGCCGGGAACGGATTGTCGTCGGTGCCGCGCGGCTTCGGCGCCAGGAACATCGACAGGCCACGATAGCCCTTCTCATTGGGGTCGGTGCGGGCCAGCACGGTCATGAGATCGGCGCGCGCCGCATGGGTGATCCAGGTCTTCTGCCCGGTGATGCGATAGACGTCGCCGTCCTTGACCGCGCGCGTCGACAGGGACGCGAGGTCGGAGCCGGTGTTGGGCTCGGTGAACACCGCCGTCGGCAAGATCTCGCCGGAGGCGATCTTCGGCAGCCACTCTTGCTTCTGCTCGTCCGTGCCGCCGTTCAAGATAAGCTCCTCGGCGATCTCGGACCGCGTGCCGAGTGAGCCAACACCGATATAGCCGCGGCTCAGTTCCTCGGAGACGACGCACATGGCCTCCTTGCCGAGACCGAGACCGCCATACTCCTCCGGCAGCGTCAGCGAGAACACGCCAAGTTCCGCCATCTGGTTGATCAGCTCGAGCGGAATGTAGTCGTCCTTGAGGTGCCACTCTTGCGCGTGCGGCACCACCTCGGCCTCCGAGAAGCGGCGCATCTCGTTGCGAATCTCCTCATAGGTTTCTTCCAGACCGGGATCTCCGAAATTGGCGGAAGCCGCGCCTTGCGCGTCTTGGATCAGCGACACCACGCGGGCGCGCAGCTCGGGCGTCACGCCTTCGATCAGCGCGGTCACGTCGTCGGTGAGGAAGGCGGCTCGCGCGGACCCGTCCAAGCCGAGCTCATGCAGCCGGACCACCTCGCCCTGGCTCATGGTTACACCACCCGCAAGCTGAGCGAGATACTCGCCCGCCGCTATCTGGCTCAGCAGGGACTCCATCTCGCCGAACCGGCCCTCGCCCTCCATGCGCTTAGCGTAGTCCGCGAGCTGGCGAATGCCTTCCGCGTAAGTCGAGATCCAGGCGAGCCCGTGCGCCACGTGCTCTTCGCGCTCCAGCGCCGCGTTATCGATCTTGCCGCCAGGGGCCAGTTTGGCCTTCACGGCATCGGTTGCCTGGACATTCAGGGTTCCAGCCGCCTCGGCGGCGCCCTCGAGCAACGGGATAAGCGCGGCGGGGCTCAAAGTCTCACGGTCGGTCACGGTCTCGGCGGCGGTCAAAGTCAGCTCCTCGGAACGATTCCAGTCAGAATTCGGGCACAACGAACCCCGGCGTTGAACGAGAGTCAAACCCCAATCGCGGGGAGAAATGCAAAAAAGAAAGCGCCCCGGACAGTTGTGGGTCCGGGGCGCTTTAGGCCGCTTAGGGCCAAAATCTAAGCTGTACGGCGCCCCTTAGGACTTGCCGTGCATTTCCTGGCTGGCTTCGAGCACATCCTCGAAGGTCCGCAAACCCGTGACCGGCGCGCTCACCAGCACCGACATATTGCCGGGGCGATGCTCGTTCTTCCACATACGCATATGGGCCTTGGGGATCTGCTCCCAGGGAAACACCTCGGACATGCATGGATCGACATGCCGCTCGATGACGAGCTTGTTGGCCTGGCTCGCTTGCGCCAGATGGGCGAAGTGGGAGCCCTGGATGCGCTTTTGGTGCATCCACACATAGCGGGCGTCCATGGTGAGGTTGTAGCCGGTCGTACCGGCGCAGAACACGACCATGCCGCCGCGCTTCACGATGAAGCAGGAGACCGGGAAGGTCGCTTCGCCCGGATGCTCGAACACGCTGTCGACATTCACGCCCTTGCCGGTGACCTCCCAAATCGCCTTGCCAAAGGCGCGCACACCCTTGTTCCAGACATCGTATTCCGGCGTGCCGACCTTGGGCATCTGGCCCCAGCAGTCGAAGTTCTTGCGGTTGATCACGCCCTTGGCGCCGAGCGACATCACGTAGTCGCGCTTGTCGTCCTCGGAAACGACGCCGATGGCATTGGCGCCTGCCGTGGCGCAGAGCTGAATGGCCATGGAGCCGAGGCCGCCTGAAGCGCCCCATACCAAGACGTTATGGCCGGGCTTCAGCGTGTGCGGACGATGGCCGAACAGCATGCGGTAGGAGGTGGCGAGCGTCAGCGTGTAGCAGGCGGCCTCCTCCCAGGTGAGATGCTGCGGCCGCGGCAGAAGCTGGCGGTCCTGAACGCGCGCAAACTGCGCGAACGAACCGTCCGGCGTCTCGTAGCCCCAAATGCGCTGGGACGGCGAGAACATCGGATCGCCGCCGTTACATTCCTCGTCGTCGCCGTCGTCCTGGTTACAATGGATGACGACCTCGTCGCCGACCTTCCAGCGTTTGACCTTGGAGCCAACGGCCCAAACGATGCCGGACGCATCGGAGCCGGCGATATGATAGGGGTTCTTGTGCACGTCGAGGGTAGACATCGGCTGGCCGAGCGAGGCCCACACGCCGTTGTAATTCACGCCCGCGGCCATCACGAGGACCAGCACGTCGTGGGAATCGAGCTCCCAAGTCGGCACGACCTCGACCTGCATGGCCTCGTCCGGAGGCCCATGGCGCTCCTTGCGGATCACCCAGGCATACATGTTCTTCGGAACATGACCGAGCGGGGGGATCTCGCCGATCTCGTAGAGATCCTTGATCTCGCCCTTCGGCGCAGACGTTTCTGGAGAAACTTCAGCTAAAGACATCTCATTCATCCGGTTGTCCCCCCAGTCCTATTCTTCGGGCGCCTTTTTGCACTGCGGTAATTGTCTTCGATCCATCTCGCGACTGCAACATGTTTGCGGGCCGCAGACTTAATCGCAAGCCCACCCGAAAGCGCCGCATGCCCTCTTGGAAATGCCCCAATTTTGGCAGGGCGGCCACAATCGGGGAGGAGGGTTAGCAAAAAGAGACGGCTCTGCCCAGGGGTGATTCGCACCCCCGGCGCGGCACGCCGCCGCTGGCCACATGCCGCATTCTCGCCGCGCCATCGCCGCGAGACCGACAGGCTTCACGGTGAGTCGCGGCTCGATCTCCGGGAACAGATCGCACCCCGAGAAGGACGCCATGGGCACTGAGGTGGCGCTGGTTGCGCCACCTTTATTCTTTGCCGGAGGCACCGCGCCCATGGGATAGGACCGGGCCCTCGGTTGCCACGAGACGGCAGCTCGTGCTTCGATAAGACCAAACTGAGCGCCCCAGCGCCCCTGGAGATCACGAATGGCAGACGGCAAGACAGAGCGCGATAAGCCTTGGATGTTCCGCACCTATGCGGGCCATTCGACGGCCAAGGCCTCGAACGAGCTTTACCGGAAGAACCTGTCAAAAGGGCAGACCGGCCTCTCGATCGCTTTCGATCTGCCGACCCAGACCGGCTACGATTCCGACGAGGCGCTAGCCCGCGGGGAGGTGGGCAAGGTCGGCGTTCCCGTCTCACATCTCGGCGACATGCGGCACCTGCTAGAAGGCATCCCCCTCGACGCGATGAACACGTCGATGACCATCAACGCCACCGCCGCCTGGCTGCTCGCGCTCTACGTCTCGCTTGCCGACGAGCAGAATGTCGACCGCGCCAAGCTCACTGGAACGGTGCAGAACGACATCCTCAAGGAATATTTGTCGCGCGGCACCTATGTGTTTCCGCCGGCGCCGTCGCTGCGGCTGATCAAGGACGTCATCGTCTTTACAAACCGCGAAATGCCCAAATGGAATCCGACCAACGTCTGCTCCTATCATTTGCAGGAAGCGGGCGCGACGCCGGCCCAAGAGCTCGCCTTCGCCTTGGCCACCGCCGTGGCCGTCCTCGACGAGGTGAAGAACTCCGGCGAGGTGTCCGATGAGGACTTTCCGAGCGTGGTCGGAGCGATCAGCTTCTTCGTCAATGCCGGAGTGCGCTTCATCACCGAAGTATCCAAGATGCGCGCCTTCGTCGATCTGTGGGACGAGATCGCACGCGACCGCTATGGCGTCGAAAATCCGAAGCTCCGGCGCTTCCGCTACGGCGTGCAGGTGAACTCGTTGGGCTTGACCGAGCAGCAGCCCGAGAACAACGTCTATCGCATCCTACTGTCCATGCTGGCGGTCACGCTGTCGAAGAATGCCCGCGCCCGGGCCGTGCAGTTGCCGGCCTGGAACGAGGCGCTCGGCCTGCCGCGGCCTTGGGACCAGCAATGGTCGTTGCGGCTTCAGCAGATCGTGGCCTACGAGACCGACCTTCTGGAGTATGGCGACATCTTCGACGGCTCCGAGGTAATCGACAAGAAGGTCGGAGAACTGAAGGAACAGGCCCGCGCGGAACTTGCCAAGCTCGATGCCATGGGCGGCGCGGTGGCCTCCATCGACTATATGAAGGAGGCGCTGATCGCCTCGAACGCCGCACGCATCGCCGACATCGAGCGCGGCGATCAAGTGCTGGTCGGCGTCAACCGCTATACCGAGACCGAAGCCTCACCGCTCGATTCCAGCGGCGAAGGCATACTCACCGTATCTGAGGCCTTCGAGATTGAGCAGATCGCGGCGCTGCAGGCCTGGCGCCAGCAGCGCGACGACGCGGCTGTGCGCCAAGCGCTCGTGGATCTGAAAGAGGCGGCGTCCGAAGGCCACAACATCATGCCGCCGTCGATTGCCGCCGCCAAAGCCGGTGTCACCACCGGGGAATGGGGCGCGGTGCTGCGCGAAGTCTTCGGCGAGTACCGCGCGCCGACCGGCATCGGCGCCAAGCACTCTGTCGATACGGAACGGCTGAAGCAGGTGCGCGAGCTTGTCGAGCAAGTCTCGGGCAAGCTCGGCCGCACCCTCACCTTCGTGGTCGGCAAGCCCGGCCTCGATGGCCACTCGAACGGCGCCGAGCAAATTGCCGTGCGCGCCGACGATGTGGGCATGAACGTGATCTATGACGGCATTCGTCTGACCCCCGCGGAAATCGTGGAGCAGGCCAAGGAAGCCAAGGCGCATGTCGTCGGGCTATCGATCCTGTCCGGCTCTCACGTGTCGCTGGTGCGCGACGTGGCGCAGAAGCTTCGCGAAGCGGGCATGGGCGACGTGCCCGTGGTGGTGGGCGGCATCATCCCGCCGGAGGACGTCAACATCCTGAAGCAGTGCGGCGCATCGGCCGTCTACACGCCGAAGGACTTCCAGCTCAACGACATCATGACCGGCATCGTCAATCTCGTGGATCAGAAGGTGGAAGTGCTGGCGGAAGCCGGCGTTCCCGTGCCCCTGAGCGAGGCCAAGGAGAAGGTGCCGCTTTAGGACGTCTGCCCTTAGCCTGGGCGATGGCAGCGGGCGAGCTTTGCCGCTAGACTCCGGCCAACGCCGAATCGCTTCCGGCGTTCAGCCAAGGGGGAGCCTCATGAACTTCAATCTGAGCACGCCGCGCCGCGAAACCTTCATCGTTTCGATCGTCATCGCCGTTCTGGTGGTAATCGGCATGATCGTGCCGTTGCCGATCTTCACTAGCTACGGTCTCGGCCTGATGTTGATCGCCTATCTGATCCTGCTCGCCGGTGTCTTGCTGGACAACGTGTAGGCCTGGCGAGCTTAGCTCGCCTTGGCGACCACATCCTCGTCTTGCGCCGGAAGGAATGGGACCAGCGCGGCATACAGCCCGCGGCCCTGGATCGGCTTCGCCACGCGCGCATTCACGCCCGCTTCGACGAGGCCTTGCCCGTTATCCTTGTCCGAGACGGCGGTAAGCGCCACGACTGCCACTTCGGACGAACTGGCCTGAAGCGCGCGGATTCGCTGCGCCATTTGCAGACCGTCATAGTCGGGCAACGCCGTATCCATGAGCACGAGGTCGTAGGTGCGCGCCGAAAGGCACATCAGCGCCGCAGTGCCGGTTTCGGCGACCTCATGGGTCAGACCGAACTCCTCGAGATAGGCGCCAATCAGCAAGCGGTTGACCACGTTGCTCTCGACCACGAGAACGTGCCCGGACAGCGCACCGCTCTTGGACTTTGGCTCCGGCTTGGGCTTGAGGTCGGCCGGCACATCGTCGTTGGCCGCCTCGAGGATCTCCACCGGGGCTTCATCTTCGGCCATCTGATCATAGGCCATGACGTGGGCCATGTCGTCGGCGACGACCGTCTGAAATGTGAACCAATAGAGCGACCCCTGGCCGACCGCGCTTTCGCAGCCAAGGCCGCCGCCCATTGCCTCGGCGAGACGGCGGGCGATCGGCAGGCCAAGCCCGCCGCCCACACGCGATACATCGGCGGACGGTTGGAACAGCGCCGCATGCTCGGCCGCGCTGAAGCCTTCACCCGTGTCGGTGACATCGAAACGCACCGTGATCGGATAGCTGGCCTCGTTGATGCTGGCATAGAGCCGGATCGAGCCCTTGGTTGTGGACCGCAGCGCCATCTCGATCAGGCCCATGAGAACCTGACGGACGCGCGCCGCGTCGCCCACGATGAAGCGCGGACAATTGTCGGCCATGTCCACGCCGCTCATCAAACCTTTCGCACCGGCCCGCTCTTGGAGCACGGACGCGGCTTGCTTGACCATGGCATGCAGATCGAAACGCTCGACCGCGAGCTCGGCCTCGCCGCTTTCCAGATCGCTGAAATCTTGAACTTCGCTGAGTGCCCCAAGAAAGCGCTGCGTCGACTGCGCCAAGGCCTCGGCCTCGCGCCGCTGCGCCGCGTTCAGCGGGCCAGAGAGAATCCGGTCCGCCATCGTGGCGATCGAGGTCATGGGCGGCAGCAACTCCTTGCCGACGATCGTCAGCAGACTGGAGCATGCCGCACCGGTGATCTCCGCCGCAGCGCGCGCTTTGCGCTCCGTGTCGAGTTGATCGACGAGACTCTGGATCTGCCCGAACAGATCCCCCGGATGAAAATCATTCACTTGCATGATCGCCCCCACCAAAAAAGCTTTATCGGTTCTTGTTCTTCGCGGAGCATCGCAGACAGGATTTAAAACTCGGCTAAATTGCGTGGTTTATGAGGTCCTAAGCGAGCGGGCCACGCCGCCCCTCACCCGAGGCCTTCAAGAGCGGGAGGCGCTTCGTCTTTGCCAAAGGTCTGTTCACGGATGCTTCTGCGTTCGCGTGACGGCTCTTGCCTGCCGTCGCTTTCTACTTTAGAATTATCCTAATCTGAGTAGGCGAGCTAGCCAGGCCCGTCCGACGCACCCCAAAGCTGTTGGCGCCGGACGTGAAGACAAGTCCGCCGCGCTGTCCTAGACAGAGGCATGATTGTCTGTTCCTGCTCCATGATCTCTGCCCAGGACATTCACGATGCGGTCTCGGCCTTACGCACAAAGGATCCTTTCGTGGTGCTGACCCCGGGCCTGATCTACAAGACCCTCGGCAAGCGTCCGTCGTGCGGCAGCTGCCTGCCGCTCATCACCAGGCTCATGGTTGGCTACGACGAGGAGGGACCGAGCTCGGCGGCCTCTCTTCCGCATCGATCGCCGTTCGACAACACACCCCGGGCCGACTAGCCGGGCCCGCGCTACCCAACGATCAAGACTGAGGTTGAGAGGAGAATCGCGAAATGAAGGGCAATCCCACTGTCATTGAATATCTCAATAAGGCGCTGACCAGCGAGCTGACCGCGGTCAACCAGTACTGGCTGCATTATCGGCTGCTTGACGATTGGGGCTACACCAAGCTCGCGGCCAAGGAGCGCGCGGAATCCATCGAGGAGATGCACCACGCCGACAAGCTCGTGACCCGTATCATCTTCCTTGAGGGCTTCCCCAACATGCAGAAGCTCGACCCGCTGATGATCGGCCAGAACGTCAAGGAGATCCTCGAATGCGATCTCAAGGCGGAGTACGGCGCCCGCGCCCTTTATATGGAAGCCCGCGCCGCCTGCCGGAAGGAAGAGGACTATGTCAGCATGGACCTGTTCGAGGAGCTTCTGTCCGACGAGGAAGGTCACATCGACTTCATCGAGACCCAGCTTGGCCTGCTGAACGACATCGGCCCGCAAATGTACGGCCAGCTCAACGCTGACTCCGCGAAGGACGCTGGCGACGACTAAGTCAAAGCTGCTACGCTTCGTCTAGATGACCTTACCGCAACTCGACGGACCACGATTGGCGCCGGCCGCCGGCACGCCGCGCCAGCTCGTGGTGTTCCTCCACGGCTATGGCGCCGACGGCAACGACCTCATAGGCTTGGGACGTGAATGGTCGCACGCCCTGCCCCATGCCGCGTTTGTCTCGCCGAATGCGCCCGAACCTTGCGGCATGGCCTCCATGGGCCGGCAGTGGTTCGACCTCTCCATGGGCGATATGTCAATTATTGCCGAAGGCGTGACCCGCGCCGCGCCCCCGCTCGAGGCCTTTCTCGACGCCGAGCTCGTCCGGCACAATTTGCCGCCGGAGTCCCTCGCCCTTGTCGGCTTCAGCCAAGGGACCATGATGGCCCTGGCCGTGGGACTTGCGCGCAAGCCCTCGCCCGCGGCCATTGTTGGCTATTCCGGGGCGCTCGCCACGGTCGAGACCCTGCCGCCGCCTGGCGCAGGACCGGCCATTCTGCTGGTGCATGGCGATATGGACGAAGTCATCCCCGTTGACGCGATGTACATGGCTCGAGAGATGCTCGGCCAGGCGGGATTGCCCGTCGAATGGCACGTCTCCCAAGGCATCGGCCACGGCATCGACGGACAAGGCTTGCAACTTGGCGGCGCCTTTCTCAAACAGGCGTTCGCGGCAGCTCAGGCCAGCCAGGGATCGTAGCTACCGAAGGTCCACACATGACCTTCGAGATCCAGGACCGTGTAGTCGCGACCTTCGAGATCCAGGACCGTGTAGTCGCGGCCGCCATAATCTTGCGTCTTGATGTCGAACACGATCTCGGCGCCAGCCTCCTTGGCCCGCGCGTAATGGGCATCGACGCCGTCGACCACGACATAGATCGCCGGGCTGCTACGCTTCGACGACCCGGGCGCCTCCACGAGGTTGCCAAACTCCGTCTCGGCGTCGCCCAGCATGACCATGCCGTTGCCGAGCGTGAGTTCGGCATGGGCGATGCGGCCGCCCTCCCCCGGCACCACCAACTTGCACCGGAAACCGAACGCTTCACACAGCCATTCGATCGCCTTCGTAGCGTCCCTGTAGCGAAGAGCCGGAATGATGGATCCGCCTCTTTCCCGTTCGACGCCGTTGACCATTAAAACCTCCCTCAAAACCCATCAGTCATGTTTTCATGGAAGGCCTACTACATCATATGGGGCCCTTCACATTCATGACACGTCCTTATAGTATCTCGCGCGACAACGAGAATGGGCCCGAGTGCGACGGGCAAGTTAAAGGACCTTTTGGCCTTGAACGTCGCAACCGCATCGGTCACTCCCGGCACCTTCCCGGCGCTCGTGCTGAATGCCGACTACCGGCCACTTTCCTACTATCCGCTATCGCTTTGGGGCTGGCAGGACGCGGTGAAGGCCGTGTTCCTCGACCGCGTCAACATCGTCTCCGAATACGAGCACGCGGTGCACTCGCCCTCCTTCGAGATGAAGCTGCCGAGCGTGGTGTCGCTCAAGAGCTATGTGCGCCCCGCCCTCTATCCCGCCTTCACCCGGTTTAACGTGTTCCTGCGCGACCGCTTCCTCTGCCAGTATTGCGGCGACCCCCAGGACCTCACCTTCGATCATCTCGTCCCTCGCTCGCGCGGCGGGCTGACACGGTGGGACAACGTGGTCACGGCCTGCGCGCCGTGCAATCTCGCGAAGGGCGGCAAGATGCCGGCGCACGCCAAGATGTGGCCGGCGCAGAAGCCCTACCGCCCCACGGTGTTCGAGCTGCACCGGAACGGCCGGCTGTTCCCGCCGAACTATCTGCATGAGAGCTGGCTCGATTATCTGTACTGGGATACCGAACTGGAGCCGTAGGCGCTCCTCAGTATCGGGTCGTCAGTTCCGTCAGCCATTGCGGCGAGGCGTCGACCAGAAAGGCCTCGAGCCTCTTATCCGCGCCGGTGGCCACGAGCAGGCCGACCGCGATCAGCAGTACGCCGAGCAGCATCTTGCCCCCTTTGCCCGCTTCCATCAGCCGGCCGCGCCAGCGCATCATCGCCTCGCGCGACACGAAGCCGAGCACCATCAAGGGCAGCGCCGCGCCGACACCGAAGGCCAGCATGGTGAGTGCCACCTGGCCGAGATCCTCGCCCTTGGCGGCCAGGATCGAGGCGGCGCCGAGCGTCGGCCCCACGCACGGCACCCAAACCGCGCCGAGCAGAACACCGAGCCCGAACTGACCCCACAGGCTCGTCGCCGAGAAACCACCGATGCGGTCGTCGACCCAATTGCCCATCGGGCCCGCCGCCACGGCGACCTGCTGTTGCAGCCGCGGGACGAGCAGAACAATGCCGACGGTGATGAGCAGCAGCGCCGAGATGGCGCGGAACACGTCGGTGTCGAGACCGATGGCAAAGCCGATCGTGGCGACGAACAGGCCAATAATCGTGAAAGAGACCGCGAGCCCGGAGGCGAGCGCGACGGGACCGAGACGGTGCTCGCTCTGCGCCGTACCGAGCACGACGGGAAGCAGCGGCAGGACGCATGGCGACAGCACCGACAGCACGCCGGCGAGAAACGCAAGGCCGATGTTTCCGATCATGGCGGCGCCTCGGGCCGGCGTTTAAAGCGTCTTGTCGAGCATTCCCTCGATGGAGATCTGGCTGGTATCGCCGGCCGACCGGTCGAGCTCCTTGTCGCCCTTGAACACGATGAGCGTGCCCTGGGAGCGGACGTTCAACGGCTTCAGCGCATCCTTCTGGGTGTCGAAGTCGGCTTTCAGCACCACGAGGTCCTTGTATTTTGGCTCGCGCGTGAGCTGCGTCAGGATCGGGTTCTGCGCCCGGCACACAGAGCACCACGCGGCGAACACATCGACCAGGATCGGCTTGCCCTCGCTTTGCGCCTGGGCGAGCGCCTCGGGCGTGAATTCTTTCCACTCTGCGGCGGTTGCGGGGACGGCACCGATCAGAATCAGGGCGACAAGGCCGGCTATAAGGGCGCGAAACTGGGTCATCTTGGACCTCCAGGTGAGAGCAATCTCAGCCTGTGATAGCAGCGCGCCCTTGGCCCGCGCCAATCACCACGCTTGAACCTTTCGTGAGCGGAGGCGCTCCGGATCAGACGCGGCGAGCCGCGCCATAGGCGGCGATCAGGGCCAGCCCCGCGGAGACCACGGCGTTCCAGCCGGCGAAGGAGAGGCCCAGAAAATGCCACGGCGCCTCGTCGCAGCGGATGACCGGCGTATCGACGATGCCCTCCTTGCCCCAGTTCAAATCGAACCCGCCGGCACACGTTTCAGGACCGGGCCAGAACTTCCATTCGGCGCCGGCGTGATAGACGCCGAGCGCCGCGTTGAGAACAAAGCCGATGGCGATGAGCACGAGAACCAGCCGCGTGAAGCCGAACGCCTCGCTCCGCGTGGCGAAGAAGGCGATGAGCGCGGCAGGCACGGCGAAGTAATAGGCGTAGCGCTCCTGGAGGCAGAGCGGGCATGGCGCGTAGCCGCCGAACTGCTCGAAGGCGTGCGCCGTCAGGATGGTCAGGAGCGCCAGCCCGAAGAGGACGGCGCTAACCGCCATCAACTGCCCCGCCAGTCTGTCCTTATCTGCCGCCATGGTCACATCACGTATTTGATGAGCACGAAGCCGCCAATCAACAGCACCACGAACACGATCGACAAGATGGCGAAATATTTGTCGATGAAGGTCCTGATCGGCGGGCCGAACCAATAGAGCAGCGCCGCCACGATAAAGAAGCGCAGGCCCCGCGCGGCGACGCTCGCCAGCATGAACACGAAGAAATTGAGTTGGGTCACGCCGCTGGCGATGGTGATGACCTTGTAGGGAAACGGCGTCACGCCGGCGATGAACACGATCCAGGCGCCGTACTCGTTGTAGCGCTTGGCGAAATCCTCGAAGGCGTGTCCGTAGCCGTAGAAACTGAGGATCGGCTGGCCGATCGTCTCGAACAGGAAATAGCCGATGATGTAGCCGAAGATGCCGCCGAGCACGGAGGCCAACGTCGCGATGCCGGCGAAAAGCCACGCCTTTCGCCGCTCCGCCAGCACCATGGGGATCAGCATCACATCGGGGGGGATCGGAAAGACCGAGCTTTCGATGAATGCCACGCCCGCTAAGGCCCACGGAGCGTTGCGATGAGCGGCGAGCTCCATGGTCTTGTCATAGGCCCGCCTCAACATGGCGCTCATTTACCGGGGCCCCGCCCGCTTGTCCATCGGCACGCGCGGCCCTAAGTGGAGGAGATGCCGCTGAACCGACGCGAAGTCCTGGGATCGCTCGCCCTGACCGGCGCCGCCGCGCTGTTGCCCGAACTTGCCCTGGCGCAGACCGCGCCTTTGGCCAGGCCGGTCCCCTCCTCCGGCGAGGCGCTACCCATCGTCGGGCTCGGAACCTGGATCACCTTCAATGTCGGCGACGACCCTGTCGCCCGCGACGACCGCACGGAGATCATGAAGGCATTCTTCGATGCCGGCGGGCGGCTGATCGATTCCTCGCCTATGTACGGCTCGGCGCAGCCGGTCATCGGCTACGGCCTCGAAAAGCTCGGCCATCCCAAGCCGCTCTTCTCCGCCGACAAGGTTTGGACATCGGAGGGTGACGAAGGCCCGGAGCAGATCGAAGCCTCGCACGCGCATTGGGGCGTCGACCGCTTCGATCTACTGCAGGTCCATAACCTCGTGGCCTGGGAGAAGCATCTCGATACGCTGTTCGCCATGAAGGAAGCAGGCAAGCTTCGTTATGTGGGCATCACCACTTCGCACGGCCGCCGCCACGAGGAGGTCGAAAAGATCATGAACACGCACGATCTCGACTTCGTGCAGCTCACGTACAACATGGCCGACCGCGACGCCGAAGACCGTCTTCTCCCGCTCGCACGGGAGAAAGGCATCGCTGTCATCGCCAACCGGCCGTTTCGCCGAAAGGAGCTCATCTACCGTTTCGAAGGCGAGAAGCTTCCCGCTTGGGCGGATGAGATCGGGGCCAAGAGCTGGGCGCAGTTCCTGCTCAAATTCATCGTCTCGCATCCCGCCATCACCTGCGCCATTCCCGCCACGACGCGCGTGGACCATGTGCGCGAGAATCTGAGTGTGGCGCGCGCGCCGCTGCCTGAGGCCGAACTGCGCCGCCGCATGGTCGCCTACATCAAAAGCGCCTGATGTCGGAGTGGTGGACCTACCAGCCGCGCGACCTGCTGATGTTCTCGCCGGACACCTATTACCGGCTGTTCGAACTCTACAACACCGAGGTTTGGCCCGTGCAGCTTCTCGCGCTCACAGCGGGGCTCGTGATCCTTGTCTTACTCTATCGGCCGTCGCCCTGGTCCGGCCGCGTAATAGCCGCGCTGCTTGCCGCCTGCTGGGCTTTCGTCGCATGGGCCTATTTCCATGAACGCTACGCCACCATCAACCTGGCGGCGCCCACTTACGCCCTCGCCTTCGCCGCGCAGGCCGTGCTGCTTGTCCTAGTCGGCGTTGTCCTTAACCGTCTGAGCTTCGCCAAGCGCGGCACCCCTCTCGGCCAAGCGGGCCGCGCCTTGTTCCCCGCTGGGCTGGTTATCTACCCGCTGATGGCCGTGGTTTTCGGCAGGCCGTGGCTCCAGTCGGAGCTGTTCGGCATCGCGCCAGACCCGACGGTCTTCTGCACGCTCGGCGTCCTGGCGGCTGCGGATCGCATGCGCTGGGAGCTGATGGTCGTTCCGGTGCTGTGGTCGGCGGTCACCGGCGTCACCCTGTGGACCATGGGGTCGTCCGACGCGGCGGTCACCGGGGTTGCCGCGCTTTATGCCCTTTGCATCGCCTTTCTCCGCGTTATCGAGCGTCCAGAGCCGGGTCGCCCCTTGGGCAGTTGACCGGATAGACGGCTTCCCCCATGTTCCCGGCCCGAAAGCCCCAGTGGCGGAATGGTAGACGCGACAGACTCAAAATCTGTTGTCCGCAAGGGCGTGCTGGTTCGAGTCCGGCCTGGGGCACCACTTTCCTGATCACGACGCGGGGGTGACGGGGACATCCGATGCAGCCGCTTTCTCGATACTTGACGGCCTTGCTTCTCGTCGTCCTCGTCGGCGTCGCGCCCTGGCGGTCACTGGCGCAGGACGCGCCGCCTCGGCAGGTCATGCAGGCCATCGAGTCCTCGCCCGCGCCGAAGCCCGAGCAGGTGATCGTCGGCGCTTACATCAACGACATCCAGCAGCTCGACTTCAAGACCAACAACTACGTCATCGATCTCTATGTCTGGTTTCGCTGGACCTCGCCGGACATCGATCCCTCCAAGTCCATGGAGTTCATGAACCGCTATGCCTCGGACGACAATCGCCGAGACGAGCTGATCGACACGCCCGAGAAGATGCCCGACGGCAGCTTCTATTCCATCCTCCGCTATCAGGGCCTGTTTGCCACGAAGTTTCCGCTCGAAGCGTATCCCTTCGATACTCAGGTCTTGAAGGTCGTCATGGAGGACACGCTTGCCGGCGAGTCCGAGCAGCTCTACGTGCCCGACGGAGAACGTCCGGTGATCATCGATCCGGTCATCACCCTGCCCGGCTTCAAAGTGGGCAAGCCAACCATGCGCGTCACCACCAACACCTACCCGACGAATTTCGGCGACCTCTCGGTCGAGGAGGCCGATCCATATTCGCGCATCGTGATCTCGGTGCCGGTGACGCGTCCGGCCGTCGCCATGTCGCTGAAGACCTTCGTGCCGATCCTGCTAATCGTGGTCTGCGCCTCGCTCGTCTATTTCGTCCGGCCGCGCTACGTCGAGGGCCGCATAGGCCTCGGCATCACCGCGCTGCTGACGCTGGTCGCGCTGCAACTGACGGCAACCGCATCTCTCCCGGATGTGGACTACCTGATGATGCTCGATAAGATTTTCCTGCTCGCCTATCCGTTCATCATCATCGCGCTCGCCCGCGTGGTCGCCACGTCGTGGCGCGGGGCCGATGCG
>NZ_JBPPND010000188.1:0-14311 GCF_051306395.1 Methyloceanibacter sp. | reverse complement strand
CTTGGTGAGCAGGCTGGCGATCATCAGGGGCAGCGCAGCGTTCTTGGCACCGCTGATGGGAATGGTGCCCTTCAACGGCGCGCCGCCGATAATGCGGATACGGTCCATGACGACGTGCTCCCTCGCGCGGGCCTTTGGCGGGCCTGGCGCCACAAATCCCCGTTCTTGCCGCCCCTGGCGATCGCGGCAAGCGGCCAGTCTACTCTTGTCGCCTCAGCCCTGTCCCCCCTCTTTCGGGGGCGTCCCTTCCGGGGGCGTCGCGGGGCCTTCACGGCCGCGGGCCTTCGCCTTCCGTTTCAATAGGTTGGCCCGAAGGGCCTGCTCCAGCCGGGCTTGGCGGCCGCCCGCCTTTTCCGTTTTGCCGGGTTTCCCCTCGCGCTCGCGCTCATCGGCCATTGTCTCCGCCTTTTATATCACGGGCTGGCCGGCGGTAAGACCTTGGCGCAATCCTTGCGCGGCCAAGCCCCGTATGGCAGTTTGCGCGCCGCACGGCCTAGGGCACCCAATATATCGGGGCTTGCCGCCCGTGCCGGCCCACCGGTCAAAACACGCCGCCGTAGCTCAGTGGTAGAGCGCGTCATTGGTAATGACGAGGTCCTCAGTTCAATCCTGAGCGGCGGCACCAGTTTTCCCTCATTTCGTGTCTTTCGCTGCCCGGCTTTTTTGCGTGACCGTGTCGAGACCGTCCAGCGAGTGGGGTAATAGCGGGGGAGAGACCGGATGCAATGCACCCTGGTGCCGTGTTGCCGCCGTCCCAGCTGTTCGTGCTGTCGAGGACTCTGCGGGGCGACGATCAACCCTGAGGCCATGGGCTGGTCGAGGTCGTTTATTTCGCCTGCTTTGTGGAACAGCTCGAAGCCGTCACAAAGGGAATGACGGTGCTAAGGCCGTCATGCCGACGCCGAGCGGGTTATGAAGGTCCGTGGTGCCGTGGTGAAGCGCGACGTCTGACTAGCGCTAGCAACACCACCGCGCCGATGGG
Source organism: Methyloceanibacter sp. (assembly GCF_051306395.1). Lineage (GTDB taxonomy): Bacteria > Pseudomonadota > Alphaproteobacteria > Rhizobiales > Methyloligellaceae > Methyloceanibacter. The sequence continues at coordinate 13,329 of NZ_JBPPND010000188.1, read as the reverse complement.
TCGTTTCTTGCCTGGGAGACCACTCCATCCAAAGGGTTCCAGGTCATCCTCATTACTAGCCAGAAATAGGGGCGGGTCGCAGGACCCGCCCCACTCAGCTACTCGATTTTCGTTATGTCGGACTTCTTCGCCTCGTCAGGCTTGCCCTTCTTGTGGGCGACTTTAGTGTATGCATCTCCCGACTTTGTGATCCGGGTGACCCACAGCATCAAGAGCGGACAAGTGACTCTCACGGAGGGCGAGCCCGGGTGCCACCCAAGAGCCGAGGCTGAGTTTAGTTCGGCTTATCTAAGAATAGGTTTTCCCTCACGTTTCGGTTCTCTCCGGCTCGGTTGTTCTGGACGCCGGTCGAGCCCTCTTCGGACGTCGCCGGCTGGTCTTGGGAGGTCAGGCCGGCCCGTTGAGACCAGCGTCGCACTATTGTCGTCGGTGAGATTGCACCACAGGCTGCCGGACGAAGAGTTCATTAGCTCGCTCTTCCAGGCTTCCTAGGTGGTTCGTAGCTTCGAAGATGATGGGCATTTGCCCCAATTGCCGCTAACGTTAGCAAGCTGACCCACTCCTCGTGGGTTCGGAGGGGCAATGTGAGGGGTCCAGAACAAAGACAGGTCGTGGTGGAAAATCCGGATGCCGCCGGACAGTTTGTGGTCGTTTGCGATCACGCCTCCAATCGTATCCCTGACGATTATAAGAGGTTCGGATTCGACCCCGAAGCGCTGAAGACGCACATTGCGTGGGACCGGGGTGCGCTTGGCGTAGCGCGGCATCTCATGAGATCCTTGGATGCCCCGCTGATCTGGCCCGATGTTTCCCGTCTGGTGATCGACTGCAATCGGCCGCCGGACTCGGCCACGCTGATTGTCACCGAAAGCGAGGGCCGACCCGTACCAGCCAATCATGGCCTGAGCGACGACGAGCGCTGCCGACGGCTCGCCTACATTCATGCGGCCTACCATGACGCCATCGATGCGTGTCTCAATGAGCGCGCCGATCAAGAGATCACCATCGTGGCAATCCACTCATTCACACCGATCTATCTCGGAAAATCGCGTCCCTGGCAGATTGGCATCGTGTTCGCCGACGATCGGCGCGTTGCCGATCGCCTTCTCCAGGGCCTCAAAGGCGACTCAAATCTCACCGTCGGCGCAAACGAGCCCTACTCGCCAGCCGACGAGGTCTATTATACCGTCGCCCGCCACGCGCGCCCGCGAGGGCTGCCAGCCGCGATGATCGAAATTCGCAATGACGAAATTGGCGACGAAGCAGGGGAGCAGCGCTGGGCGGATCGGCTCACATCCCTTTTTGCAAAGGCGCCAGCTTCCGTTCGGTTTGAATCCTGCATGTGACAATTGCTATCAAGGACGACACCCACACGCGTCGCCGCATCGTGAGCCATGCCTAATTGGATCAAGCTCTATGTCCAATACGTAGACGCGGCAAACCGCGTTGTCGGACGTGGGGCTATGTGGCTCGTTATAGTGATGATGGGCGTCTTGCTCTACGCCTCGATCGCGCGCGGCGCCTTCGGCACCTCGCACATCTGGATCATCGAGACGTCGCAAATGATCTTGGCTGCCTATTATTTACTCGGCGGCGGCTACTCCCTTCAGCTCGACTCTCATGTCCGCATGGACCTGCTTTACAGCCGCTGGTCGCCGCGAACACAAGCGCGCGTCGATACGGTGACGTCTCTTCTGGTGATCTTCTATCTCATCATTCTGCTGATCGGCGGCATCTCGAGCACGCAATACGCCATCGAATATAACCAGAAGAACTATTCTTCATGGTCGCCGGTGCTTTGGCCGATCAAGGTCGTGATGTGCACTGGCATCGTCTTGATGCTGCTTCAGATGATCGCTGTGTTCTTCAGGGACCTAGCCAAGGCGCGGGGAAAGCCCCTCGCTGAGGATCTTCCCGCAAGGAAGCGACTCGTGGGTGAGGGATTGGAATGAGTCACGAGGCCATCGCCCTCCTCATGTTCGCGTCAATGATGCTGTTGCTCCTTACGGGGCAGCGGTTCTTCGGCGTGATCGGCTTCGTGGCGGCGACCTTCGCCCTCATGCTGTGGGGGACCGGCGGCGAGGAGATGCCGTTCAACGCCTCCTTCGTGCTGTTCAATTGGTACCCGATGCTGACGCTGCCCCTGTTCATCTACATGGGCTACATGCTGTCGGAGTCGGGCATCGCCGACGATCTCTACAAGATGTTCCATGTGTGGTTCGGTCCGGTCCCCGGCGGGCTCGCCATCGGCACAATCCTGCTGATGGTGGTGATCGCGGCGATGAACGGACTGAGCGTGGCGGGCATGGCGATCGGCGCGAGCATCGCGCTACCCGAGTTGCTACGGCGGGGCTACGACAAGGTAATGGTCACCGGGGTGATCCAGGCGGGCAGCTCGCTCGGCATCCTCATCCCCCCGAGCGTCGTGCTGGTACTTTACGGCCTGATCGCCCGCCAGCCCATGGGCCAGCTTTGGCTGGCGGGAGTATTCCCCGGTCTGCTGCTCGCCTCGCTGTTTATCGCCTACGTCGCCATCCGCTGCTATCTGCAGCCGCACCTCGGGCCGGTGCTGCCACCCGAGGAGCGCAAGGTGAGTTGGGGCGAAAAAATCAAGCTGCTCGGCGCGGGCGTCATCCCCTTCCTCATCTTCTTCTCGATGACGGGCCTCTTCCTCATGGGAAAGACGAGCCTGGTGGAAAGTTCTGCCGTCGGCGCCGCCGGTGCGACGCTGGCCGCCATCTTCAGACGCAAGCTAACGTTGAAGGTCTTGGAGAACACCGTCCGCAAGACTCTCGGCATCAGCTGCATGTTTCTGTGGATCATCCTCGCGGCGCTCTGCTTCGGCGCCGTGTTCGACGGCCTCGGCGCAGTGCACGGCCTGCGCTATCTGTTCCTCGATAAATGGAGCCTCGATCCGTGGACCGTCCTCATCATGATGCAGCTCTCCTACCTCATCATGGGGACGTTCCTCGACGATACCGCGATGCTGGTGATCGTGGCGCCGCTCTACGTGCCGATCGTGATTGCGCTCGGTTTCGATCCGATTTGGTACGGCGTGCTCTACACCATCACCTGCCAGATCGCGTACATGACGCCGCCTTTCGGCTATAACTTGTTTTTGATGCGCGCAATGGCGCCGCCGGAAATAACGCTGGCCGATATTTACAAATCAATCGTGCCCTTCGTTCTGGTGATGATCATCGGCTTGGCAATCGTCATGATGTTTCCGCAAGTCGCGCTGTGGTTGCCCAACCAATACTACGCGAAATAAGGCTCTGGAGATGCGGTCCTAGTTTGAGGTGGTGTGAGAAGGAGTGACTGCGATGACGATACGGAAGAAAATAACTAAGCGTGAGTTCATAAAGAATGCAGGCCTGACAACCGCGGCCGCTGCGACTGCGACCGTGGCCTCGCCTTATGTGATAAGAGCGCAAGGCGCGCCAATCAAATGGCGCATGCAGACCTATGCCGGCACGGCGCTCGGAGAGCACGTGATCAAGCCGTCTATCGAAGCCTTCAACAAGGCGGCGAACGGCGAGATGGTCATCGAGCTCTACTACGCAGATCAGCTCGTGCCGCAAGGCGAGTTGTTCCGCTCGGTGCAGACGGGAACGATCGATGCGGCGCAGAGCGACGACGACTCGGCGGCGGCTCCGGTCGACGTCAAGATCTTCGCGGCCTACTTCCCCTTCGCCTCGCGCTACTCCTTGGATGTCCCAGCCTTGTGGGAATGGTGGGGGCTGAGGAAGATCTGGGAGGAGGCATACGGAGAAGTAAAGGGCGTCACTTGGCTCAGCACCGGCGCCTGGGATCCTTGCAACTTCGGCACGACCAAGCCGATCAAGTCGGTCGCCGACCTCAAGGGCTTGCGCGTGTATATGTTCCCGACGGGCGGCCAGTTCATGCAGCAATTCGGTGTGGTGCCGGTCGCGCTTCCCTACGAGGATGTCGAGGTCGCCATTCAGACCGGGGAGCTTGACGGTGTGTGCTGGTGCGGCATCACCGAAATGTACACCGTGGGTTGGGCGGACGTCCTGAAGTACTATCTGACCAACAATATCTCGGGGGCTTGGGCGGGTTCGTACTTTGTGAACACCGACAGGTGGAACGCGTTGCCGCCCCACCTCCAGGAGCTGTTTAAACTGTCGATCGACAATTCGCACTACTACCGCGCGCACTGGTATTGGTGGGGCGAGGCGCATTACCGAACCACGGGTGGTAAGCTGGAGTTGACCTCGATCCCGGACGCCGAGTGGCAGACGGTCGCGGATGCCGCGGTCGAGTTCTGGGACGAGGCCGCAAAGATCAGCCCGCGCTGCGCCAAAGTTGTGGAGATCCTCAGAAAGTACAACGAGACGATGGCAAAGGCAGGTCCTCCCTACCGTTGCGCCTGAGCCTCGTCAGGAAACCCCAAGACCCGCGTGGGCATAGCGCCCGCGCGGGTTCCTTACTATCTTCTGCTACTTTCCACTGCAGCTGAGAAGATCCCGGCATGGCTGGCACATTGACGTTACAGGATCTGCGTAAGGCTTGCGATCAGGGTGAGATTGATACTGTCGTAGTCTGCTTTCCCGATATGCAGGGCAGGCTCGTAGGCAAGCGTTTTCATGCCGAGTTTTTCCTCAACGGCGCTTATGAGGAAACCCACGGCTGCGACTACCTGCTTGCCAACGACATCGATATGGAGCCCGTGCCGGGATACGCGGTCGCTAATTGGGAGAGAGGATACGGCGACTTCATCATGAAGCCGGACCTCACCACACTCCGACGCATCCCCTGGCTACCGGCCACCGCCCTCGTCCTCTGCGACGTGCTCGACCACCACCACGAGCCGCTCGCTCACAGTCCGCGCGCCATGCTGCGCAAACAGCTTGCCCGGCTCGCCGACAAGGATATGTCGGCCCGCATGGCGTCGGAACTTGAGTTTTATTTGTTCGACGAGACTTACGAGACGGCGCAGGACAAAGGCTGGGGCCACCTCAAAACCACCGGCAGCTATATCCAGGACTACCACGTCTTCCAGACCACCAAGGAAGAAGAGGTGATGCGGGCTATCCGCAACGGTTTGCAGGGCGCGGGCATTCCGGTCGAGAATTCGAAGGGTGAGTGGGGACCTGGGCAGGAAGAGATCAACGTTTGCTACGCCGATCCCCTGGCGACGGCCGATTGGCACGTCGTTCTAAAAAATGGGTGCAAGGAAATCGCCCATGGGCTCGGCAAGTCGGTGACCTTCATGGCCAAATGGCGCTACGACCTTGCCGGTTCATCGAGCCATGTCCACGCTTCGCTGTGGGATGCAGCCGGCAAGAGCCCCCTGTTCCTCGACCCCAAGGGTGAGCACGGCATGTCGGAGCTCATGCGCCAATTCGTGGCAGGGCAACTCGCCCACGCGCGCGAGATCACCTGGTTCCTCGCGCCCTATATCAATTCCTATAAGCGCTTTCAGGCGGGTACATTCGCGCCGACCAAGACAATCTGGTCATTGGACAATCGCACGGCCGGTTTCCGCCTGTGCGGCGCCGGGACCAAGAGCATCCGCATTGAGTGCCGCATCGGCGGCGCCGATCTCAATCCCTATCTTGCCTTCGCCGCGCTGCTCGCCGCTGGCCTAGCCGGTATCGAGCAGAAGTTGGCGCTCGAGGCAGCTTATGCGGGTGACGCCTACCAGAGCGAAGTATTGCCGGAGGTACCGAAGACCTTGCGAGAAGCGACGGAGCTGATGCGGCACTCGGCTATGTTGCGTGCCGCTTTTGGCGACGACGTGATAGATCACTATGTACACAACGCGGAGTGGGAACAGTTCGAATACGACCGGCGCATTACCGATTGGGAGCTTAGGCGCGGGTTCGAACGGTCGTAAGTTCAGAGGCACGAAAATGTCAGAGAGTCTTAAGGTCATCTCTCCCATCGATGGTTCGGTCTATGCCGAGCGGCCAATTGCGAGCGGCTCGGCAATCGATGCCGCACTATCGGCGGCCCGCGCGGCCCTGCCCCAATGGAAGGCGACGCCCGTCGCCGAGCGCGGCCGTTACATGCTCGCCTTCCTCGACGCCTTGTTGGCGATGAATGACGACATGACCGTCGAGCTTGCCTGGCAGATGGGTCGGCCGGTGCGCTATGGCGGCGAGAAGGGCGGCATCGAAGAGCGCACGCGCGCCGTAGTGGCATTGGCAGAGGAGGCGCTTAAGCCCTACTACCCGCCGGAGAAGGATGGCTTTCGTCGGTATATCACCCGGGAGCCGCTCGGCATCGTTCTCGCGCTCGCACCGTGGAATTATCCCTATCTCACCTCCATCAACGCGATTGTCCCGGCCCTGCTCGCGGGCAACGCGGTCATCCTCAAACATGCCGCCCAAACCCTGCTTGTCGGGGAGCGGTTCGCCGAGGCATTTAAGCGCGCAGGGTTACCCAAGGGGCTGTTCCACAATCTCGTCATGTCCCATGAGCAGACCGAGAAGCTCATTGGTTCAGGTCGCGTTGACCACATCAACTTCACCGGCTCTGTCGCCGGAGGCCGCACCGTCGAACGCGCGGCTGGGGGAACTTTTGCGTCGCTCGGCCTTGAGCTGGGCGGCAAGGATCCCGCCTATGTTCGCGCCGACGCCAAGCTCGATCATGCCATCGAGAATTTGGTGGATGGATCCTTCTACAATTCTGGTCAGTCCTGTTGCGGAGTTGAGCGCATTTATGTAGACGCCCGGATCTATGACGACTTCGTCGAGGGCTTTGCCGACCTCACCCGAAAATATGTGGTGGGCAATCCACTTGAGCAGGCGACCACGCTTGGACCGATGGTGCGAGGCGCCGCGGCCGACGCTGTCCGCAGCCAAATCGAGGAGGCGAAGCGAAAGGGCGCCACCGCGCTGATCAACATGAAGGTGGACGGCGACCGATCTGGCTCACCCTATCTCGCGCCGGAAGTACTGATCGGTGTCAACCACCAAATGGAGGTGATGCGGGAGGAGAGTTTTGGGCCCGTCGTCGGTATCATGAAGGTGCGCGACGAAGAGGAGGCCGTGACGCTGATGAACGACAGTCCTTACGGGCTCACGGCCTCGATCTGGACGCGTGACATGGACCGCGCCGCTGAGCTCGGCAATCAGATCGAGACCGGTACGGTGTTTATGAACCGCTGCGACTATCTCGATCCGTATCTCGCCTGGACCGGCGTCAAAGACACAGGTCGCGGCGTCTCGTTGTCGAAATACGGATTTGAAGCACTGACCCAGCCGAAGAGTTTCCATCTTCGCGAGGTCTGACCGACCTCTCATCTCGGACACACAACCATGAACGCACCCACCGCCAATTGGAGCTACCCTACTTCCATCCGCTTCGGTCCGGGCCGTATCAGCGAGCTCGCCGATGCTTGCCGGACGGCAGGGATAGACCGCCCCCTGCTCGTCACCGACGCCGGTCTCGCCGCGCTTCCAATCACGAAAAGGGCGCTAGACCTTTTGGAAGTGGCGGGGCTCCCCGCCGCCATGTTCTCGAACGTGCAGCCCAATCCGGTGGATTCCAACGTCGAGGCTGGCATCGCTGCCTTTCGCGCCGGGAACCATGACGGCGTCGTGGCATTCGGCGGCGGCTCAGGTCTCGACACCGGCAAGGTCATCGCTTTCATGGCCGGGCAGACGAGGCCCCTCTGGGACTTCGAGGATATCGGCGATTGGTGGACGCGCGCCGACGCCGAGAAAATAGCGCCGATCGTTGCCGTGCCGACCACGGCCGGCACGGGTTCGGAAGTAGGCCGCGCCGGCGTCATCACCCAAGAGGCCACCCATACCAAGAAGGTCATCTTTCACCCAAAGATGATGCCGAAAATCGTGATCTGCGATCCGGAACTGACCGTGGGCATGCCGCCTGCCATCACGATGGGCACGGGAATGGACGCCCTGGCTCACTGCCTCGAAGCATACTGCGCACCGAGCTATCACCCCATGGCCGAAGGTATCGCCGTCGAGGGGATGCGGCTCGTGTTCGAGAATCTGACAAAGGCGGTGGCGAACGGAAATGATCTTGAAGCACGCGCCCATATGATGAGCGCAGCCGCGATGGGTGCCACCGCTTTTCAGAAGGGGCTTGGCGCGATCCACGCGCTGTCGCATCCGGTCGGAGCGCTTTACAATACTCATCACGGCACGACTAACGGCGTCTTCATGCCTTACGTGCTTGTGTTCAATCGACCGGCGATCAAGGGGAAGATCGACCGTCTTGCCGGGTTCCTGGGTATTGTTGGGGGCTTTGATGGCTTCCTTCAGGCGGTGCTCGACCTACGCAAGCAGACTGGCGTGCCGAATGACCTTAGCGGTCTTAACATCGACGGCAGCCAAGCGGAGACCATCGCCGAAATGGCCGTAGTCGACCCGACCGCGGGCGGTAATCCAATTCCGTTGACCAGAGATGGGAGCATGACGCTCTTCGAGGCCGCACTTTCAGGCGCCTTAGATTCGCTGGGTCGCGTTCGCCATTAAAAGGCAGGCTTTCCTCAACGCGCTCTCGCCTGCAGTATTGAGGAGGGAGCTATGGGCTCTTGCAAGCAGCTATTCACGCCTGAGGGTTCGAAGAACCTAGACCTCGCACTTGAGGATGCACTGGCTACAGCTCGAGAGCTCGGCTTGCCCGTGCAGCGGGCTGGAAGGTGTGCTTCGACGAAGGTTGTTCGTTGTTGCCACCACGGGCATTACGGACCCGGAGGCATTGCGGGACGAAGCCCTGAAGGAAATGAATAGGATCGCCACCTAAGGAAGGGACGGCAGGCCGGAACCTTCCGAGCCGCTCCTGGTTGACTGCCGCGGCTTAGACTTCGCCGTCAGCGCGCGCCGTACTGCAGGCAAAGTGACAAGGCGTCCTGGCTCATAGCGACCTCGCAGACCGCTTCGAGCCGTGCCGTCATTGGTGTTGCATCTACATGAAGGCGAAGCGTCCGCGAATCGATAGATAGCGGTTGGTCTCCAGCACCCCTGCACTGGATCCATCGTGTAAGATATTCTCAGTAGGGGCTACGTAGGCTTCACCGGGTCGAAGGCGCAGCCGCACTACCGGATACTCCGGGAAAGCCAACATGAACGCCGCGCCAATGGCGCCCACATCCGGTGCGACGTGCAAATTTGCACGTTCAAGCATCGCGGCCATTCCTGAGGCTGTCTGATTGAGAAAAATGAAATGCCGATCAACCGGACCTAGATTGATTGAAATGCGATTGGAGCTCTGATCCAGCTCATCGACAGATAATCTGTCCCAGCGGTCGATATGCAGTCCGATTCGCGCATCCTGATCGACGGCTTTCGTCATCGTAATGCAACCCGGCTGATCGTGCCCAATCCTGGCAGAAAGCACATGCTTGGCGATAAGACCGACATTCCCGATGCTATCGAGCAACAGTTCGATCAATGGATGTTTCAGGGTATCGGCATCATCGGTGCGATCAAAGATATCACTGCGCTCCGCGAAGAGCCTCACCAATTGAGGGCCCAGGAGCCGGACGACACCGACGCCACGATGCGCTTGCGGCGCAGTGGTGGACCACAGCACGAAGCTCTCCTCTTGCGTCGCAAGGCGCCATTCGGGAACCGGAACTCGCGCACCGGACACATAGGGCGGAGTACCCGAGACTATTGGTTCAGCTGGGCACGTCCCGCGGCTTAAATGGATGCGATCTTCGACCTCAAGCACGGAACGCTGGGGCGAATACAGGACGACGGGAGAGAGCAACGCGCTGCTCGACAACAGGGTTAGAAGAGCTGCGTCCATGTTTGTCCCCGCGACTACTCCGGCATGCGCGCGCTTCGCGCTAAGCTGGCGGTACGAACAAGGTCGATCCAGCGACCCGTTCGTAAGGCACCGATGCGAGGTCGTGAAGCGGTGTCCACGTTACCAAATCGCGTTCGCCCAACTTGGACGCGGAACGAATAAATGCGCAACGATGTTCGGGGGCATGGAACTCGCGAAGGTAGTCGCGCAAGGGCGACAAGTCCGGGCCGGCACTATCACCAGCGATGATGGCGACATTTACGTCAAACACAGCCGGCTGCAGCAACATTAAGGCGACCGATCGGACGATGGGTATCTTTCGCCTAACGAGGCCAGTTGCCTCGTGAATCAGCATGCCATGTGCGGGATCGTAGCCAAGCTCCGCCAACATCGTATCGATGGAGGAAATGGCGGGTATTACGCGCACGTTCCATCCTCTGACCTTTCCTTCAGTCAGCAGCGATGCCGATACACTGTCGAATATGACCGGATGCCCTGGCGTCAGCCATGCGATTGGGGTATCTATTTCCGTCAGTTCGACGACTGCCTGAAAGACATCCAAATAATTCTCGGTCCGGATTCGGCCGTCCTGATAGAGCGACCACAAGCTCACGCACTTGGCCCGCAGGTCTTCCGGCAATCCATCCAAAACTGTTTCCGGGAGATTTGTGCCGATGCGTTTGCACAGCGTCAGAATTTCGACGGTTTCAATCGTCAGTTGGTCCGGGAAGATTATCCCGGCGCCGACCAAATATACGTCGACGTTCGGTTGCTGGGACTGGGTCGCGCGATCACTAGTGACGCTGTCGTGTGTCAAGTCGCTCTCCACTTCCTTTTGTGCCGCTCACCGAGAGTGCGTCGGCATTGCCCCCATCCCGACGCTCATGGAATGCAACTTGGGACACGACCTCGATGGGACGGCGCTAGCCAATACCGATTTCGTGCTCAAGTTCGTCAATCACAATGTCGGCGAACGCTTGAACGTGTAGGCGACAGTACTGCGTTTCCGCTCCGGCGAAGGTGCGCAATTCCCCCAGCTTATTACTAGGGTTACCTCCGCCGCAGACCGAAAAATAAGCGCAAGTGTCTCGACATTGCTCAATGCCTGCCAAGATGTCGCTGTAGGCGTGCTGGAAGCCTGGATTGGAAACAACTGCCTGCCAATCATCCGTGTGGACATTGCCCCAATGGAATTTTCCATACCGATCGTCCTCGACGCCGAGCAACTCTGGCGAGAACGTCGTTACATTGCCGACGACGTCAATGTTGATAATTGCGCCGGGCCTGTTATCGGCACGCATCACGTCGCTTCCGGGTGGGGCCGTCAGGTGCCCGCGCATGCCATCGAATTCCCGCAACCGCATGCCCGGATTTGCGGAGCGAAGCCTGGCGACTCGCTGAAGAAACGCACGGAACGATTGATCGGCATCGTTTCCCGAAAGAGATGATGACCCATTCGTACCCTCAGCCTCCTCCACGTTGAAGGCGACCTGCGTGGCGCCCAAAGTCTCGAAAAAGTGCCAGAACTCGTCAGGGGCCTGTAGTGCATCCCTCGTGAGAACACCAATGACCGTAAAGGGAATCTCATGTTCTCGGAGTTTTGCAACGCCGCGCATGACACGGTCGTACGTGCCGCGATTGGACCGGTCGACGCGATAGGCATCATGGATCTTTTTTGGACCGTCAATGCTGACGCCGATGCGAACCGCCCATCGCTTGAACAGTTCGCACCAGTCGTCGTTTATGAGCATGCCATTCGTCTGAAAATGGTGGGTGAACAGCGTCGGCGCGGCTTTCGACTGCAAAGCCGCAAACGCAGTTTCATAAAATTCTGTTGGTGCAGTCAGGGGCTCGCCGGCGTGCCAAACTACGGACAACTGCGGCTCGCGAAGGGGCATGCCACGCAAAAAACGAGCTATCGCCTTTACGGTGGCGACATCCATTCGGGATTTATCTGAGCGGTGACTTAGGTAGCAGTAGGAGCAGTCGATATTGCAAAACGGTGTGGGTTGAACAACCAGAAGTCCCAGCGGCGCCAACTCGACGTTCACTGGAGCATGCGTCGCCGCTGTGCCGCATGTAACGGACATATTCAACCCGCGCACGCGCGTGATCAGCTGTTGCTGAAATCGTTGAAATTGCTGAAATCGTTGAAATTGCTGAAATCGTTGAAGTTGGAGAATTGATTGAAGTTCTGGAACGGTAGCGCCTGATTGAAATTGTCGAATGCGATCTCGGTATCGCTTTGCGCCGCCGACCCTGGCTTGCCTGTCTGCGCGAGGCTTCGAGCCTTGGTAAATGTCACTCTAATGACGTTGATGCGGTCTCTCGTGTCAGCATCATTTGATTTATCGGGCTCGATGAAAGCCGGTTCAGGAGGCGGGGGTGGAAGATCGACCATTGTCTTGGCCTCGCGCATGAGTGCACGCCGGGATAGGGTCGTCTAAGCGAGGGCTTTTGCGGGGACCCCGCTGCCTGACCCATCCGACCCAACTTAGGATGGTCACAACACCCCTCTGGTGGCAACGGCTTTCTTCTCCCCCTAAACGAGCAATCCGGCGCCAAGGCGAGCATGCCGTTTGTGGCCAAAGGCTCGCGAGACCCCTAGACCGAAGCCCGGGTGTTGACGTCTCCCTGAGAATGTCATTTTCGGGTCGATGCTGTCGATAAAGTCGGCGGCGTAACCGGCTGGTCCTCCTCGCTGCTGCGAGGCTGAGGGGTTCTTTGCCTTTCATCAGCACCCGGTTGGGTGGTGGCGGGTCTACCGATGTACGGGATGCCACTGCCACTGGCTCTCACGCAGCTTACGCGACCGCGGGGTCTGGCGGCGGCCACACGAGACGCAGCGCCATTGTCTTGAGGTTCTGGACGATGGCCGCGAGGTGGAACTCGTCGCGTGCGCCGGAGAGGCCGCGTAGCCGCAACCGCTCGAAGCCGTGGTGGGTCTTGAAATGTGCAAAGCGCATCTCGACGCGCTTCCTCTCGTCACGTGACCTGGCGAACGCCTTGGTCTTCATCTTCCGGCGAGCCACATCGCGGGCATCCTCGTGGAGATCGCGAGGGATCTTGCGGGCCGCATCCCTGGTGCAGCACCTCGACCTCAGAGGACAGACATCGCAGTCTCGCTTCGAGGCGCGATAGAGCAGCGTGCGCCCATCATGTACCGTGCCGCTGGTGCGGAGCGGCTTCCCGTTGGGACAGATGTAGTGGCCATGCCGCTTGTCCCAGATAAAGTCCGCCCGCGAGAAGATGCCGTCCCCTCGATCGCTCTTCTCCCAGACCGGGATGTGCGGTGTGATCCTCTTCTCTTTGACGAGCCAGCCGAGGAACTTCCCCGTCCCATAGGCGGTGTCGGCGGCAAGCCGCTTAGGCTTAAGGTCGAAGCACCGCTCGGTCCGGTCGATCATGGTCTTCGTCGCCGCCACCTCGTCGTAGGTCCTGGCCGGCGTGGCCTCGACATCGACGATGACGGCGTTCTCGATGTCGATCAGATAGTTGAGCCCATAGCCGAACTGCACCCGCTACTAGGTGCTCTGACCCCAGCCTGATGTGTCACTTATCCTGTCTCTTATACACATC
>NZ_JBPPND010000187.1:0-2289 GCF_051306395.1 Methyloceanibacter sp. | reverse complement strand
GTCGATCAAGTTATGCGCGACAACCTGCTGCCGACGAACAAATACCGGCCGGGCTTCACGCCCATGGTGGTCAACACCGGCAAGGAACTAATCCTGTTCGACACCGGCAACGGCGAACGTGGCTTCGTCCCCCGGCCGCAAGGCGGCTGGCTCGCCGCGCAGCTTGCGCCGGCCGGCTTCGAGCCCGAACAGATCGACGTCGTGGTGCTGTCTCACGGTCATCCCGACCATATCGGTGGCGTGATGGAGAATGGAAAACTCCTCTTTCCCAACGCACGCTACGTCACGGGTGCGATCGACTATGACTTCTGGGCCGGCGACAAACCGGCAGGCGGCTTGAAGCCATTCGCCGCGTTGTTCCGCGACTACGTGGTGCCCCTCGCCGACAAGACGACGTTCCTCAAGCCCGGCGACGAGGTGACCCCCGGCATCCGCGCCATGGCCGCCTACGGGCACACCCCCGGCCATCTTGGCTTCGACATCGAGAGCGGAGGGAAGCGTCTCGTCTTCTGGGGCGACTGCGCGCACCATCATGTCGCCTCCTTGGTGCGCCCCGATTGGCACTGCGTGTTCGACGTCGACAGAGAGCAGGGCGCCAAGACCCGCGCCCGAATGTTCGACAAGGTGGCCACGGACCGCGTGGCCGTCAGCGCCTTCCATATGCCGTTTCCGTCCATCGGCTATGTGGAGCGGCGGAAGGACGGCGGCTATCGCTGGATTCCGCACTCCTATCAGCTCGATTTGTGAGCCTCGCGAGGGCTTGATCGACCAGGGTTTCCGGCGTGCAATACGGGCATGCCGGGCCACATCGAGATCGTCGAAGGCGATATCACGACCCTCCATGTCGACGCCGTTGTCAATGCCGCCAACGAAGCGCTGGCGCCGGGCGGCGGCGTGTGCGGCGCCATCCACCGCGCCGCCGGCCCTGAGCTGGCAAGCGCTTGCGCCAAGCTCGGCGGCTGCGCCACGGGCGAAGCCAAGATCACGGAGGGATTCGGGCTGCCCGCCCGCTATGTGATTCACACCGTGGGGCCGGTCTGGGGCGGCGGCGAGCGAGGCGAAGGAATGCTGCTGGCAAACTGCTATCGGAACGCACTCGCGCTTGCCGCCGAGCACGACCTCGCATCCATCGCCTTCCCCGCGATCTCGACCGGCATCTACGGCTTCCCGCCGGACCGCGCCGCGCTGATCGCCGTGCGCACCGTGCGCGAGACGCTCCCCGACGTGCCGGAGATCGCGCGCGTGGTGTTCTGCTGCTTCGGTACCGAGTCGCGCAGCCTGCACGAAGCGGCCATTGCCGCCACGGCGCCGCAAGATTAACCGCGCATGGCGAACTCTCAGTCCCCGGTCATTGTCTGGTTCCGCCGCGATCTGCGCCTTGCCGATAACCCAGCGTTGACCGCAGCAGCAAAGACGGATGCGCCCCTGCTCCCGCTCTACATCCTCGACGACGAAACCCCAGGCGATCTCCGCATGGGCGGCGCGTCACGCTGGTGGCTGCATGGCAGTCTCAAGGCGCTCGACGAGTCTCTCGGCGGAAAGCTCTGCTTGCGGATGGGACGAGCGGCGGACGTGTTGGGCGCGGTGCTCGATGAGACCGGCGCTGGCGCCGTTCATATAGCCAAGGCCTATGACCCGTGGGACGCGGGCCTCGAAGAGACCGTCGCGAGGCTCTGCGAAGCGAAAGGCGCAGGGCTCCATCTTCATCCGGGCCAGCTTCTGTTCGCGCCGGGGGAGATCGTCGCCGGCAGTGGCAAGCCCTATCGCGTGTTCACGCCGTTCTGGAAGGCCTGCTTGGCCGCGCCGGCGCCCCGCGCGCCATCGAAAGCGCCGCGGCTCGGAGCGTTCGCCAGGGCCAAGAGCCTGTCTCTCGATAGTCTCGGCCTTCTGCCCACCATGCCCGACTGGGCCGGCGGCTTGCGCGAGACCTGGCAACCCGGCGAGGACGCCGCGAAAGAGAGACTGTCGGACTTCATCGACAGCGGTCTCCGGGCCTATGCAACCAGCCGCGACAGCTTCGGCGATGACGCCACCTCGCACCTGTCGCCTTATCTTCACTTTGGCGAGATCAGCCCAAGCCAAGTCTGGCATACGGTGCGCCACGCGGCCCACGCCGTGCCGGGAAAATCCCAAGGCGCCGAGGCTTTCCTACGTCAGATCGGCTGGCGCGAATTCTCCTACCACTTGCTCTATCGCTTCCCCGAAATGCCGGAGAAGCCGCTGCGCCCCGAGTTCGCGGACTTTCCTTGGCGGGAAGACAGACAAGCGCTGCGCGCCTGGCAGCGCGGG